>CBINKC010000086.1:0-19359 GCA_966251135.1 uncultured Burkholderiaceae bacterium | reverse complement strand
CGGGCAACCGCAACTTCGAGGCGCGCATCCATCCCAACATCAAGGCCAACTTCCTCGCCAGCCCGCCGCTGGTGGTGGCCTATGCGATCGCGGGCACCGTGCTGCGCGACCTGATGACCGAACCGGTAGGTACCGGTCACGGCGGACGAGCGGTCTACCTCGGCGACATTTGGCCATCGAGCAGCGAGGTTTACGCACTGCTCCAGCACGCGCTCAACCCGCAGGCCTACCGCGAGAATTACGAGAAGGTCAGCACCGATCCCGGCGACCTGTGGAAGAAGATCGAAGGCGTGCCGGGACAGGTCTATACATGGCCGCCTTCCACTTACATCGCACGGCCGCCCTTCTTCGATGGATTCACCATGGAACCCCCCGCCGGCACGCCAGGGGTTCAAGGGGCGCGGGCGATGGCACTGTTCGGCGACTCGATCACCACTGACCACATCTCACCCGCCGGTTCCATCAAGGAGACTTCACCCGCAGGCCAGTGGCTCAAGGCACATGGTGTGCTCAAGGCCGACTTCAACTCCTACGGCTCACGCCGCGGCCACCACGAGGTGATGGTGCGCGGCACCTTCGCCAACGTGCGGATCAAGAACCTGATGATCCCGCCGTTGCCGGACGGCAGCCGTGAGGAAGGCGGCCTCACGCTCTTGCAGCCCGGCGGGGAGAAGATGGCGATCTACGACGCGGCGATGACGTACATCGCCCGGGGCACGCCGACGGTCATCTTCGGCGGCGAGGAATACGGCACCGGCTCCTCGCGCGACTGGGCAGCCAAGGGCACGCAGTTGCTGGGCATCAAGGCCGTCATCGCCCGCAGCTTCGAGCGCATCCACCGCAGCAACCTGGTGGGCATGGGCGTGCTGCCGCTGCAGTTCCAGGGCGCGGACAGCTGGCAATCCCTGGGCATCCGCGGCGATGAACTCTTCGACATCGAGCTGGAGGGGCCCCTGCGGCCACAACAGGACGCCACGCTCGTCATCACCTCCTCAGACCGCGCAGGTGCAAACGGTGAAAACGGCGGCCAGCGGCGGGTACCCCTCACCCTGCGCATCGACACGCCGATCGAAGTCGACTACTACCGCCACGGGGGCATCCTGCCCTTCGTGCTGCGGCAGTTGCTGGCTCGGTGAGAGCTCCTCACGACACCAGGTCCCTCGTATGCTGCTTGAACGAGTCGTGCGTGAAGCCGATGGTGATTTCGCCGGAAGGCCACTCGATGACCGGCCTGCGAATCAGGCTGGAGTGCGCGACCATCGCCGCGCGCGCCGCCTGCGCATTCGTCACGCCGGTCTTGGTGACATCGTCGAGCTTGCGCCACGTGGTGCCCTGCCGGTTGAGCAGCGCCTCCCAGCCCAAGGTGGCGATCCAGCGGTCCATGCGCTCGGCCGGAACGCCCATCTTCTTGAAGTCGTGGAAGGAGTGCTCGATGCCGCGATCCTCCAGCCAGGCGCGTGCGCGCTTGACGGTGTCGCAGTTCGTGATGCCGTAGAGAATGAGGCGGGTCATCGGGAGTCCTGGCACCGGGTGCCCGGTCAGTGGCGGCGCGGATGGAGAAAGCTACCCTCGAACCCGACACCAGCTTGTTACTCCCTGTCCCGCCATGCTGCCTGAGGAAGGCGTAATCCAGAACCACGGCGATGGCATCCACGTCATCGATACGGGCTTTCACCGCCCACGCTTCGATGCATGCTACTTGCTGATCGACGATGGCCGAGGCGCCTTCATTGACACAGGCCCGAACGGCGCCGTGCCGCGCCTGCTGGCCGCCCTCGATGCGACGGGTCTCCAGCCCGGTGATGTGGACTGGGTCATTCCCACCCATGTCCATCTGGACCACGCGGGTGGCGCGGGCCTGCTGATGCGGCATCTACCCCACGCCAAGCTCGTGGTGCATCCGCGTGGCGCACGGCACCTCGTCGACCCCGGCAAGCTGCTCGATGGCGCTCGTGCGGTCTACGGAGCCGATGCCGTGGCGCAGGCTTATGGTGAGGTAGTGGCCGTGCCCGAAAGCCGTGTGCTCACATCGCACGACGGCATGACCTTGCCCTGGACGCGGCCGCTGCTCTTCATCGACACGCCGGGCCACGCACGGCACCACCACTGCATCTGGGACGCGCGCTCGCGCGGCGTCTTCACCGGCGACACCTTCGGCCTGTCGTACCGTGAGTTCGACACCGAGCGCGGCCCCTGGCTGCTGCCCACGACCACGCCGGTGCAGTTCGAACCCGAGGCGCTGCGCGAATCGGTGCGGCGGCTGCTGGCCTTCGACGCGCAATGGATGTATCTCACGCACTTCGGGCCGGTCGGCCAGGTGCGAAGGCTGGGCGCCCAGCTGCTGGAGCAGATCGACGAGATGGTGGAACTCGGCCTGGCGAACAAGGACGCGGCTCAGCGCCACGAGGTGCTCACGCAGGGACTGGCGAAGCTGTACCTGCAGCGCGTGCAGACGCATGGCTGTGCCATGCCGCACGAGCGTGCGCTGGAATTGCTGGCGATGGACATCGAACTGAACGCGCAAGGCCTGGGCATCTGGCTGGACCGCGTCGACACCCGCTGAGGAGGATGGAATGGGAAGCGTGCGTTTCGGCCTGGAAGGCCAGGTCATCGTGATCACCGGTGCCAGCCAGGGCATCGGCGCAGCGTGTGCCGAGCGGCTGGCCGCGGACGGCGCCGCGCTGGCGCTGTGGGACGTCGACGACGAACGCGGCCGCGCGCTCGTGTCGCGCCTGACCGAATCTGGCACGCGGGCGATCCATGTCCACTGCAACGTGGCCGCCAAAGCCGAGGTGGACGCCGCGATGACCACGACGCTCGCCACCTTCCACCGCATCGACGGCCTCATCAACAACGCCGGCATCTTCAAGGCTGCCGATTTCCTCGATATCACCGAAGAGGACTGGGACGCGGTGATCGGCGTGAACCTCAAGGGCGCCTTCCTGGTGGGCCAGGCCGTGGCGCGCGAAATGGCCCAGGCAGGCGGCGGCGCCATCGTCAACATGAGCTCGGTCAACGGCCTCATGGCCATTCCGAGCATCGCCAGCTACAACGCCAGCAAGGGCGGCATCAACCAGCTCACCCGGGCGATGGCCTTGGCACTCGTCGATCGAGGCATCCGTGTCAACGCGGTGGCGCCGGGCACCATCGCCACGGAGCTGGCGAAGAACGCGGTGCTCACGAGCGACGAGGCCCGCGAGCGCATCCTCAGCCGCACGCCCATGAAGCGCCTGGGCGAACCCGCCGAGGTGGCCGAAGTGGCCGCCTTCCTGCTAAGCAGCGCGGCGAGCTACATGACGGGCGAGATCGTGTACGTGGACGGCGGGCGGCTGTCGCTCAACTACACGGTGCCCGCCTGAACCCGATCATTGAACGGAATGACACCATGAGACTGCTCCACACCATGCTGCGGGTCGGAAACCTGCAGCGCTCGATCGACTTCTACACCCAGGTCTTGGGCATGCAGCTGCTGCGCACGACGCGGCGACCCGAGCAGCAATACGAACTCGCGTTCCTCGGCTACGGGCACAACCCGGAGCACGCCGAGATCGAGCTCACCTACAACTACGGCGTAGAGCGCTACGAGCTGGGCACGGCGTATGGCCACATCGCGATCGGTGTGCCCGACGTGGCGGCCACGTGCAGCGCGGTGCGCGAGAAGGCCCAGTCCCTGGGCGGCGCCATCACCCGCGAGCCAGGCCCTGTGAAAGGCGGCACGACGGTGATCGCCTTCATTGCTGACCCCGACGGATACAAGATCGAGCTGATCGAGCGGCAGGAAATCGAGAACTCCTGAACTGACAACGAAGCCTCACAGGGAAACGCCGAGCCGCCCCAAGTTTCCTTGACCCCCGCGGGGGGTGGGCCCTTCCCGGCCCAAAGCGAAAACAACGGCAGAAACAACGAGGGCGCCCCCTCGGCGCCCTCGCTGCGTTTCTCTCCCTACCCCGCGGTCCCTGTCCACCCGCGATGGGTCGCATTTTGCGCCGCGCCTCGCCGCTCAGCGAACCCCCCTTATGGGGGACATGAAAGCCTTGAGGCCGCCCGAGCAAGTTCGGTAATGCGCGCCCAGTCGTGCGACTCGACGGCGTCAGGTGGGGTGAGCCAGGACCCACCGCACACCCGCACATTGGGCAGCGAGAGGAAGTGGCCCGCCGTCTGCGGGGTGATGCCGCCCGTCGGGCAGAAGGCGACATCAGGAAAGGGGCCGGCCAGCGCCTGGAGCATCGGGATCCCGCCGGCCGCCGTGGCGGGGAAGAACTTCAGGAAGTCGTAGCCGTCGGCCAGGGCCTGCATGACCTCGCTGGCCGTGGCCACGCCCGGCAACAGGGGCAGGCCGATGTTGCGGCAGGCCAAGCCCAGCTCACGCAGGTAGCCCGGACTGACGGCGAAGCGGCAGCCGGCGTCCCGGGCCGACTGCGCATCGGCCACGCTGCGTACCGTGCCGGCGCCCACGATGGCCTCGGGCACCTCCCGTGCGATGAGCTCGATGCAGCGCAGCGCGGCCGGCGTGCGCAACGTGATCTCCAGGACTTTGACGCCCCCGTCGACCAGCGCCTGCGCCAGCGACACGGCCTGCTCCACGCGGCGGATGACGACGACCGGGATGACGGGCCCGTGGTGCGCGAGTTCGAGCGTGTTCATTCCGTCCACTTCGATTCACAACCAGGTAATGGCGCCTTCCTCGGCGGAAAGCACGCTGCGGCGCATGCCGCCGAATAGCTCGCGGCCCAGCCCGTGGGCGTTGATGTCGCGCTGCCGCTCGCTGAGCGTCGCGGGCTCGCGAGCGCTCCACTGCGCGGGATCGACCAGTGCGTCGAGTGTGCCGGCGACGGCGTCCAGACGGACGAGGTCGCCGGTACGGATCTTCCCGATGGGGCCCCCAGCGAGCGCCTCGGGACTCACATGGATGGCCGCCGGCACCTTGCCAGAAGCTCCGCTCATGCGGCCGTCGGTGACGAGCGCGACGCGGAACCCCTTGCCCTGCAACACCGCGAGCGGCGGCGTCAGCTTGTGCAGTTCGGGCATGCCGTTGGCGCGCGGCCCCTGGAAGCGCACGACCGCGACCAAGTCGCGCTCCAGCTGATGCGCCTGGAAGGCGGCCAGGAGTTCCTCCTGCGTTTCGAAAACCATGGCCGGCGCCTCCACCACATGCCGGTCGGGCGGCACCGCAGACACCTTGATCACCGCACGGCCCAGGTTGCCGGTGAGCAGCTTCAGCCCCCCGGTCGGGCTGAAGGGCTCGCCGGCCGTGCGCAGCACGGAAGCATCGCCGCTGTGCGATGGCAGGTCGTTCCACCGCACCTCCTGCCCATCGCGCTGGGGCAAGCGTCCGTAAGCCGGGATGCCACCCTCGGCCACGGTGGCCACGTCCGGATGCATCACGCCGGCCCGCAGCAGCTCGCGGATCACGAAGCCGGGGCCTCCCGCGGCCTGGAACTGGTTCACGTCGGCACTGCCGTTGGGGTACACGCGGGCCAGCAGGGGCGTCACCTGCGAAAGCTCGGAGAAGTCGGTCCAGTTGATGAGGATGCCGGCGGCGCGCGCCACAGCAACCCAGTGGATGAGGTGGTTGGTCGAGCCGCCCGTGGCCAGCAGCGCCACCATGGCGTTGACGATGACGCGCTCGTCGACCAGCCGGCCGATGGGCGTGAAGCGGCGCCCCTGGGTGATGGACAGCACGGTGCGCACGGCTTCCCGCGTGAGCGCTTCGCGCAGGCCGTCATGCGGGTGGATGAAGGCGGCCCCCGGCACGTGCAGGCCCATGGCCTCCATCAGCATCTGGTTGCTGTTGGCCGTGCCGTAGAAAGTGCAGGTGCCCGGGCCGTGGTAAGCCGCGGACTCCGCCTCCAGGAGCTTGTCGCGCCCGACGAGACCTTGCGCGTACTGTTCGCGCACCTTGGACTTCTCGGTGTTGGACAGGCCGCTGCTCATGGGACCGCCCGGCACGAAGACGCAGGGCAGGTGTCCGAAGTGCAATGCGCCGATGAGCAGGCCCGGCACGATCTTGTCGCAGATGCCCAGGAGCAGCGCTGCGTCGAACACGTCGTGCGTGAGCGCCACCGCGGTGCCCATGGCGATGGTGTCGCGCGAGAAGAGGCTCAGCTCCATGCCGGGCAGGCCCTGCGTGACGCCATCGCACATGGCCGGCACGCCGCCGGCCACCTGCGCGGTGGCGCCCTGTCGATGGGCTTCGTCGCGGATCACATCGGGAAATCGCCCGTAGGGCTGGTGCGCCGACAGCATGTCGTTGTAGGCCGTCACGACGCCGATGTTCGGCGCCCGCTCGGCCAGGATGCGCAGCCGGTCGTCCTGAGGCAGTGCCGCGTAGGCATGGGCGACGTTGGCGCAGCCCATGCGCTCGCTGCCGCGCGGGCGGCGCACCGCTTCATCAACGCGAGCGAGGTAAGCCTCCCGGCTGGCAGCGCTGCGCTCGCGGATGTGCTGCGTGACGGCGGTGACGGTGGGGTTCATGGCAGGGCGGCAATGAATGTAACTCGCACTTTGATCTGGAGAAGCCTGGCTGCATCGTCAAATCTTCCCGTCGTGAGCCGCCGTGCGACATGGCTACGCGCGAACATGTCGCCGGCAGCGGCCTCTCGGCCGTTGAGGGCGCATCCCGTGTCGTGAGCAGTTCGCGTTCCCGCCATGACCCCACATCTGCCGTCGCATCCCCGTCACCCTGCCAGCCAGCTCACGCGCATTCGCGCCGAATGGGGCGGATGCGACGACCTGTGGGTGTTCGGGTATGCATCGCTGATCTGGCGGCCGGAGTTCGATGCGGCCGAGCAACGGCCCGCCACGGTGCACGGCTGGCACCGGGCGCTGAAGATGCGCTCAAGCGTCAACCGTGGCACCCCCGAGTGCCCCGGGCTGGTGTTCGCGCTGCTCGCGGGCGGCTCGTGCCAAGGGATGGCCTATCGCATCGAGCGGTCGCGTGCCCATGACGAACTGGAGCGCCTATGGCTGCGTGAGATGCCCACGGGCGTGTACGACCCGCGATGGGTGCCCTGCCGCACGCCGCACGGCATGGTGCAGGCGCTGGCGTTCACGCTCAGTCGCTGCAGCCCGAGCTATGTGTCAGGTCTCACCGACGAGCAGATCGTCGCGGTGCTGCGTACAGCCCGCGGGCGGTACGGCACCACGTTGGATTACCTGGTGGGCACGGCGACATGCCTGAACGCGCGGGGCATACGTGACCGCGAGATCGAGCGACTGGTCGGATTGGCCCGCCGCCACGCGTTGACGGACTGAGAGGGTGAGTGCAGTGACCCGGGCGCCAGAGCACCGAGCTACCCCAGAGCGTGCGCGAGCCTCAGCTGCTCCAGGTCGGCCTCGGTGTCAACGTCGATGAGCACGCCGGGGTCATCGACCTCCACGCCGTGCGCCGGATAGCGCGCAATGAGCCGACGCGCGCCCTCGTCGCCGGAAAGCTTGATCAGCTCTGAGTAAAGCTCAGCGCCGAATCCCACCGGATGGCCGCGACGGCCCCGGTGCTGCGCATAGGCGATGGCGTAGTGGTCCAGCGCGGCTGCGACGGCCAGGAGCGTGCGAGGCTGGACCATGGGCATGTCGCCCGGCAGAACAAGCCATCCGCTGGCATGGGGACGCGCCGCCACGCCCATGGCGATGGAGTAACCCATGCCCAGAGGCTGCGACGGGGCCGTGCCCACGGCGGGCACGACCACCACATCGCGCGAGGCCACGTGGTGCGAAGCTGCATCGACGAGTCCTTCCGTGGTGACCACGACCACCGGCAGGTGCGTGGACAGCACTTGCCGCAAGGTGGTGCCCAGCACGCTGAACGCGCCCAGGTGCTGCATGAGCTTATGGCCAGATGCGCCGAAGCGGGATCCCGTTCCGGCTGCCAACACGATCACTGCCGGCCGCGACTTCATCTTTCCTCCTACTGCATGGACCCCCGCCCAGCAAATTGCTGCGCCACACAAGAATGGAAGGTGAAGGCGCTTTCAGCCAGAGGACGTTTACTTAAGGCCTTTCACGTAGGCGTTTCTCTGGTGGGAGTTCCACCGACGCAACCTCGCGCCATCTCGTGCCAGAGGTCATGAGGCGTGTCACGCAGCACGGTGAGAGCACGACGCCTGCGGACGATTCCTATACTGCCGCCATGATCTCCCTGGCCGATCTCCGCAAGAGCTACGAGCGCGCCGAACTCGACGAGCATGCCTCGCACGCCGATCCGACGCAGCAGTTCGAAATGTGGCTGCAGCAGGCGCTGGAGGCGCAGCTGCCCGAACCCAATGCCATGACGCTGGCGACCGTGGACGAGAACGGCCGGCCATCGACGCGGGTGGTGCTCATCAAGGGCTGCGACGCCCGTGGGATCGTGTGGTACACGAACTATCGCAGTCGCAAGGGCCGTGAACTCGCGGCCAACCCCTATGCCGCCTTGCAGTTTCACTGGGTGGAGCTGGAGCGGGTGGTGCGTATCGAAGGCCGGGTCGAGAAAGTGAGCGCGGAGGAGTCGGATACGTACTTCCGCTCACGCCCTCTCGATTCGCGCATCGGCGCATGGGCTTCGCCGCAAAGCGAGGTCATCTCGTCGCGCGCCGTGCTGGTGGCCCACGCCGCGAAGGTGAGTGCGCAGTACCTGCTCGATCCGCCGCGCCCTCCGCACTGGGGAGGCTACCGCCTCGTCCCCGATGCCTGGGAGTTCTGGCAGGGCCGCAAGTCACGGCTGCACGACCGCCTGCGCTACCGCCTGCAGAACGGCCAGTGGATGCGCGAACGGCTCGCCCCCTGAGCCACCAGGACGCGAGCCTGTCGAAGCCCGGATCCGGCGTGCCCGAGCGGCCCGCGGAAATGGGCCTTGCAGCGCCGAGTGGGGGCGTGGTGCCGCCGTCGTCTTGGCCATCCCTACTGCCGCACACGACTCGCGAAGGTCTTGCGAAACTTTTCCACCTTCGGGGCGACGGTGTACGCGCAGTAGCCCGCATCCGGGTGCCGGGCGAAGTAGTGCTGGTGGTAGGCCTCGGCAGCGGTGTAGTTCTCCACGGGGCGCAGCTCCGTGACGACGCGACCGCCGTGATGACGGTTCGCCTCGTCGAGCACCTCGCGGGCCACGCGCGCCTGCTCTGCGTTGTGGACGTAGATGCCCGAGCAGTACTGCGTGCCGATGTCATGTCCCTGGCGGTTCAGTGTGGTGGGGTCATGGATGGTGAAAAAGATTTCGAGGATCTCGCGCAGCGTGATGCGCGCGGAGTCGAAGGTCACCCGCACCGCCTCGGCGTGGCCCGTCGTACCGGAGCACACCTGCTCATACGTCGGGCTGGCCAGATGGCCGTTGGCATAGCCGGACTCCACGGCAATCACGCCGTCCACCAGCTCGTAGACCGCCTCCAGGCACCAGAAGCAGCCGCCCGCCAAAGTAATCGTTTCGTGCTGCGGATTCATGCGCGTGTCTCCAACCTTGGAACGTGAAGGCGCAGGGGATACTCGCGAGGACTGCATGGCCCCCATCTGCTTATCATGAGTCGTATCCCGTTGTCAGGCTGAGAGGGTGACATGACGAAGACGCCATTTCAATGGGACGACCCGCTGCACCTGGACGAGCAGCTGAGCGCCGATGAGCGCGCGGTGCGCGACGCCGCACGCCACTACTGCCAGGAACGCCTGCAGCCTCGCGTGCTGATGGCCGCGCGCCATGAGCACTTCGACCGCGAGATCATGAGCGAGATGGGCGCACTCGGTCTACTGGGCTCCACCATCGAAGGCTACGGCTGCCCCGGCATCAACCATGTGAGCTATGGCCTCGTGGCACGCGAGGTGGAGCGCGTGGACAGCGGCTACCGCAGCGCCATGAGCGTGCAAAGCTCCCTGGTCATGCACCCCATCCATGCCTACGGCAGCGAGGCGCAGCGGCAGAAGTACCTGCCACGGCTGGCCACCGGCGAGTGGGTGGGCTGCTTCGGCCTGACCGAGCCCGATCACGGCAGCGACCCGGGCAGCATGGCTACGCGCGCCCGACCGGTCGACGGCGGCTACCGGCTCCAGGGCAACAAGATGTGGATCACCAACTCGCCCATCGCGGACGTGTTCGTGGTCTGGGCCAAGCTGCAGCCCGCCGACGGCCAGCCCGCCAGCCCCGACGCCATCCGGGGCTTCATTCTCGAGAAGGGGATGTCCGGGCTTACGGCGCCCAAGATCGAGGGCAAGATGAGCTTGCGCGCCTCCATCACCGGCGAGATCGTGATGGACGACGTGTTCGTGCCGGGCGAGAACCTGCTGCCGAACGTGAGCGGCTTGAAGGGACCGTTCGGCTGCCTCAACAAGGCGCGCTATGGCATCGCGTGGGGCGCGCTGGGTGCGGCCGAGTTCTGCTGGCATGCCGCGCGCCAGTACGCGCTCGACCGCGTGCAATTCGGCCGGCCGCTGGCGGCCAACCAGCTCATCCAGAAAAAGCTCGCCGACATGCAGACGGAGATCACGCTGGGCCTGCAGGCCTGCCTGCGCGTGGGCCGCCTGATGGACGAAGGCCGCTCGTCGCCGGAAATGGTGTCGATGATCAAGCGCAACAGCTGCGGCAAGGCCCTCGACGTGGCCCGCCTCGCACGCGACATGCATGGCGGCAACGGCATCCACGATGAGTTCCACGTGATCCGCCACATGATCAACCTCGAAACGGTGAACACCTACGAGGGCACGCACGACATCCACGCGTTGATCCTGGGTCGGGCGCAGACGGGGATCCAGGCGTTCTCCTGACACCTGTGCCGGCAAGGCGGCGCACCTGACACCGGGCAAGGGCATTGCGCCGTCCGCAGCGCCCGGCGAGGCGGCCTGCGGTAGAAGTGCATGGCGGTGGACACGGCAAGCATCGAGGAGTACTCGCATGGAACACTTGCCCCACAGCTCCGCACTCGTGCAGGTGCTCGACGAAACGATCGGCCCGCGTCTGGTGACGCTGCGGGCAGCAGACACCGGCGGCCAGCGGTCGTCGGCCAACATTCTTGTCCACAGGATGTATGCGAGCCGAGGCTACAAGACCACTGCCGCCAACGACGGGGCGGAAGTGAAGAACCTGCTCACACTGGTCGCGATCGATGGCCAGGAGACCATCGGCACGCTCTCGCTGCGTTTCGACGCACCGGGCGACGGCCTGCTGGCCGACGACCTGTTCCGCCGAGAGATCGACACGCTGAGGGATCAGGGGCGACGCGTGTGCGAGTTCACCAAGCTGGCCATGGACCACGTCGTGAAGTCCAAGCGTGTGCTGGCCTCGCTGTTCCACACGGCCTACCTTTGGGCGCATGGCGTGATGGATCACGACGACGTGGTGATCGAGGTGAATCCGCGACACGTGCGTTTCTACCGCAAGGCCCTCGGGTTCACGGTGATGGGGCCCGAGCGGCAGAACCGCCGCGTGGATGCGCCAGCGGTGCTGCTGCGCCTGGAACTGAGGCATGCTCGGCAGCAGATCGATTTGCATGCGGGAAAGAACCTGCCGGATGCCGGAACTCATTCGCTGTATCCGCATTTCTTCTCGGCCAAGGAGGAGGCCGGCATCTTGAACCGGCTGCCTCGGCCATGGTGGGCGCAGGCGGCTTAGAGCCTGTTCGGATGCGAACCCGAACGCTGCGATCAGCGCACCTCCCAGCGCAGTGGAGCGGAGGGGTCGGCGGCCAGCCGTGATCGCTTTCACGCGCCCGGCGCTCCTCGTGCGAGGGACGCCCAGGTACAGGCGCGGCCCGCGTGAGATAAGTCGCGGCCACGCTCTAAGGCAAAGGGTTCCGGACGTCGAAATTCCGGTTCAGATGCATCTGAGCCGGAGCTGATCCCGATGAACCTGTCCCCTTTCGTCCTGGCACGTCTTCGCCTGTTCCTGCTCGCGCTGGCATGGTGCAGCATTGGACAAGTGGCGTGGGCGCAGCGCGTCGGCTTCGTGAATCCCGGGCGCCACGACGAGGTGTATTGGGCCACCGCCGCGCAGGCGATGCAGCGCGCGGCCGAGAGCCTGGGCATGCAGTTCGAGGTGCGCTTTGCCGAACGCGACCACCTGCGCCAGCTCGACCTCGTGCGGGAATTCGCATCCCGCCCGCCGGCCACGCGGCCGCAGTACCTGGTGCTCGTGAATGAGCGCCGCATGGGTGGCGAGATGCTGAAGATCGCCTCGGCCGCCGGCATCCGCTGCCTGTTCGCCTACAACACCTTGTTGCCCGAGGATCGCGCGGAGTTCGGGGCGCCGCGCGAGCGGTATCCGCAGTGGATCGGATCCATCGTGCCTCACGCGCAAGATGCCGGGTATCTCACGGCCAAGGCCCTCATCGAGCGGGGCCTGCGGGAGCGTCGCTTCGGCAGCGACGGCAAGCTGCACATGGTCGCCATCGCTGGCGATCGCTCCACGGAATCGTCGGTGCTGCGCAACCAGGGCATGGAGAGTGCCGTACGAGAGAACCCCCAGGTCGTGCTCGACCAGATCGTCTATGCCGACTGGCAGCGGGAGAAGGCGCAGCAAATGGCTCGGGAGCTCTACGCTCGTTACCCCGACGCGGCGCTGGTCTGGGCGGGCAACGACTCGATGGCATTCGGTGCGATGCAGGCGCTGACGGATGCCGGTGGCAAGCCGGGCGTGGACAGATGGTTCAGCGGGGTGAACACCTCGCAGGAGGCCATGCAAGCGGTGCTCGACGGCCGTCTCGAAGCGCTGGCCGGAGGCCACTTCATTGCCGGGGCCTGGGCCCTGGTGATGATCCACGACCATGCCCATGGCCGCGACTTCGCCGACCAGGGGCTCGAGTTCGACGCCCCGATGTTCGTCCTCTTCGATCAGCGGCTGGCCACGCGCTACCTGGAGCGCTTCGCCACGGGTGTGCCGCCTCTCGACTTTCATCCGCATAGCAGGGCCCTGAATCCGAAGCGCAAGCGCTACGACTTCAGCTTCTCGCAGCTCTTGTGAACTCGGCGGCCCCGCGCCCGTTCCGTCCGCTGGCCGGCCGCCTGGCCGCAGCCGTGGTGGTCGTGTGCGCGAGTTGCGCCCTGCTGGCCATGGTGCTTCAGGGTGGTCAGGCGTGGATCGAGGCGGAGCGCGCGCAAAGGCGCACCGTCGAGGAGATCACGCGAAGCCGGCTGCCGGGGCTGACGGCTGCGCTGTGGGACGTCGACACGAACCGGGTGCAGCAGGAAGCGGATGAGATCGCGCGCCAGCCTGAAGTGTCCGGCGTGCGATTGCACACGACAGGTGGGCAGCGGTTCGTGGCCGGCGACCCCGACGCCGCGGCCGCTGCAGCGGTCGAGCTGGAGGTGCCGCACCCTGCGCCGGGAGGCACACCGCTGGGCAGGCTGGCGATTGCCTTCGATCACCGGCCCGCCCGCGAAGCGCTCGTGCGGTCGCTCCTGCAGACCGTCATCGGCATCGCATTGCTGGCGACACTGATTGCGATGCTCGTGATCCGATTCCTGCGCCGCGAACTGAGCAGGCCGCTGCAACTCATCGCGGACTACGCGCGCGGCTTGACGCCCGACGCTGCCGCACCGCCGCTTCAACTGCCGAGGCAGCAGCGGCCATGGAAGGACGACCTCGACCTGGTCGTCGATGCCTTCCACACCATGCACGACGGGTTGCGTCGCTACGCTGGCGAGCGCAACGAAGCCCTGCGTACCCTTGCGGTCGAGCGCGACCAGCTCGATGCCACGGTCCACGAGCGCACCGCCGACCTGCTGCACGCCAACGAGTCCCTGGCTCAGGCGCGGCAAACCGCGGAGGCAGCCAGTCGCGCGAAGAGCGAGTTCCTTTCCACCATGAGCCACGAGCTGCGCACGCCGCTGAACGCGGTGCTGGGCTACGCACAGCTGCTCATGCGCGACAAGGGCCTGAGCGATCGGCATATGGCCGACCTCGGCACCATCCAGCGCAGCGGCGAGCATCTGCTGACCTTGATCAACGACCTGCTCGATCTCGCAAAGATCGAGGCAGGCAAGTTCGAGATCATCTCGGGGCCGGTCAGCCTGCCCGCGTTCCTGCGCGCGGTGGCAGACATCGTTCGCATCAAGGCAGAGGAAAAGGACCTGCTCTTCACGCTCGATGCACCGCCGGATCTGCCGCGCGCGGTCGAGGTGGACGAGAAGCGCTTGCGCCAGGTCTTGCTGAACCTGATCAGCAACGCGGTGAAGTTCACCCGGCGGGGGGAAGTGCGGCTGGTGGTGCGCCGCCTGCACCTGGACGATGCCTCGGCCAAGGCCACGGTGGGATTCGAAGTGCACGACACCGGGGTGGGCATGCGCCCCGAGCAACTGAGCGGATTGTTCACGCCCTTCGGTCAGGTGGGCGACGCGCAATCGCGCAGCGCAGGCACAGGCCTGGGGCTGGCGATCAGTCGCGAGCTGGTGCGCCTGATGGGCAGCGACATCGCCGTCGTGAGTCAGCCGGGCCAAGGCAGCCGGTTCAGCTTCGAGCTGTCGCTTGCGGTGCTTGAGGTAGAGCCCGCGGACTGCACGCCGCGCATGCAGGCCATCACCGGCTATGCGGGGCCGCGCCGCCGGCTGCTGATCGTCGACGACCTCGGGGCCAATCGCGCCCTGCTCGTGCGGCTGCTGCAGCCCCTGGGCTTCGAGCTGGCCGAAGCAGGCGGCGGCGAAGAGGCGCTGGAGCGCGCGGCCGAGTTCCGGCCGGATCTTGTCCTCATGGACCTGCTCATGCCGGGCGTCGACGGGCTCGAGGCCACACGGCGCATGCGGGCGATCCCGGAGCTGGCCGACACTCGCATCATCATCGTGTCGGCCAATGCGTCGGCACAGGACCGGGGCGCGAGCCGGGCCGCGGGCGCCTGCGGGTTCGTTCCCAAGCCGATAGCGCACGATCAGCTGCTGGGGCAGCTGTCCCAGCAGCTGGGGTTACGCTGGATCGAGGAGCAGGCGGAAGCGGGCAGGCCCGATGCCAGCACCGGCCCGCTGGCCGTGCCCCCAGCTCATGCGCTGGCCGACCTGTACGAGGCGGCACTGTCCGGCCGTATGCGCGACGTGCGGCAGCACGCAGCCCGGCTTGCCGAGATCGACGACCGCTACCGGGCCTTCGCCGAAAAACTGCAGCTGATGGCCTCGGCATTCCAGACGAAAGCCATCGTCGATCTGCTCGCGCAACACATGCAGGAAACAGTGCAATGAACGGTGAGTTCGACCCCCGCTCGGCCAACGTCCTCGTGGTGGACGACACGCCCGCAAACCTCCGGGTGATCGTGGACCAGCTGGAGGAGCAGGGCTTCCGGGTCGCCGTGGCAGAAGACGGCGAAGAGGCGATCCGCCGAGCCCAACGCATTCGACCCGATCTCATCCTTCTGGATGTGATGCTCCCGGGCATCGACGGTTTCGAGACCTGCAGGCGGCTGAAGGCTGACGAACTCACGCGCGACACCCCGGTCGTGTTCATGACCGCGCTCACCGACAGCGCCGACAAGGTCAAGGGCTTTGTCGCGGGCGGCGTGGACTATGTCACCAAGCCCTTCGAGGCACAGGAAGTCATGGCGCGGGTCAGGACGCACCTGTGCCTGCATGCGATGCAGCGCGCCATCGCCGAGCAGAACCGGCAGCTTCAGCACGAAATTGTCGTGCGCGAGCAAGCAGAGGAGGCGCTGCGCGATAGCGAAACGCGTTATCGCACGCTGGTGGAGCTGTCGCCCGATGCCATCATGATCGAGCAGGAGGGCCGCATCGTCTTCGCCAACAGCGCGGCATCACGGCTCTTCCGCGCCGATCGGACCGAGGCCTTGCTCGGCCGCGCACTGCTGACCCTCGTGGTGCCCAGCCGTCGCGCCGAAGCGGCGCTCGCGATGCATGACCTGGCGCAGGGCATGGATCCGCACATCGTCGAGGAACAGGCGCTGCGGCTGGACGAGAGCACGGTGGACGTGGCGGTGACCCGCCTGCCGTTCCAGTACCAGGGTCAGCCGGCGATCCAGGTCGTCGCACGCGACATCTCGGAGAGCAAACGCCTGCAGACCCAGCTCAAGCACCTGGCCACCCACGATGCGCTCACCGGCCTGCCCAACCGCGTGCTCCTGATGGATCGCCTGAGTCAGGCGCTGGCCTACGCGCGCCGCAACCATCAGCGCTTCATGGTGGCCTTGATCGATCTGGATCGATTCAAGTGGGTGAACGACAGCATGGGTCACGAGGCCGGGGACAAGCTGCTGCGCGCGGTATCGGAGCGCATCCTCGGCTGCTTGCGCCAGTCCGACACCCTGGCTCGCATCGGCGGCGACGAGTTCGTGGTTCTGTTTCAGAACACCGACCGTCTGGAGCAGGCGATGATGGCCCTCAATCGGATGGTGTCGCGCGTTTCCGAACCGGTGGCGATCGAAGGCGGCCGCGAGATCGATATTTCCTGCAGCGTGGGCTGCAGCAGCTACCCCGAGGACGGCCTCGACGCGGAGGATCTCCTGCGGGCGGCTGACGCGGCGATGTACCAAGCCAAGCAGTCAGGACGCAACAACCTGCAGATCTTCAATGCCGAACTTCGCGGCCGCGCGGAGCAGCGCGCATGCGTCGAAGCGGATCTGCGCCATGCGCTCGAACGCGACGAGTTCTTCCTGCTCTACCAGCCGAAGGTCAGCCTTTCCACGGGAGACATCGCCGGAGTGGAAGCGCTGCTGCGCTGGCGACATCCCACACGGGGTGTGGTTTCACCCGCGCGTTTCATTCCCGTGGCGGAGGAAACCGGCGTGATCGTGCCCCTCGGGGAGTGGGTGCTGCTGCAGGCCTGCCTGCGCAACAAGGCGTGGCAGGCGGCAGGCGCGCGGCCCGTGCGCATGGCGGTCAACCTGTCGCCCCGGCAGCTCGGCAGGCCGGGGCTCCTGGACATGCTCAAGGGATGCCTCGATGTGTCGGGGCTGGCGCCGGAGTACCTGGAACTCGAGTTGACCGAGAGCGCCTCGATGGATAGTCCTCAAACCATCATTCCGCTGCTGCGGCAGATCAAGGACCTGGGCGTGAGCCTGGCCATCGACGACTTCGGTACCGGCTACTCGAACCTGCAATACCTCACGCGGCTGCCGATCGACAGGATCAAGCTTGACGGATCGTTCGTACGGGATGTGACGAGCAACCCAGGGCAGCGGGCCATCGTGGAGGCAACGATCGTGATGGCGCACCGCTTGGACATTCGAGTCGTGGCCGAGATGGCGGAAACCGAAGGACAGGTCGTCTTGCTGCGAGAGCTGGGTTGCGACGAGGTTCAAGGCCATTTCTTTGCGCGGGCCATGTCGGCACAGGAGTGCGCACCATTACTCGCCACCGGGGCCTTTGCGGTGCCCGGCGACCGCAGTGTCGCGGGTGAATGGGCGATGCTCGTGCTGGGCAGGGACGCGGAGGTCGCAGTGGCCGTCGAGCGCATGCTCCACGGCGAAGGCTGTCGCGTTTTGCGCGCCAGCAGGGCGGACGAAGCATTCGAACTCCTTGCCCGCCAGCCCGTCGATGCCGTCCTGTGCGACCAGAGCATGCCGGACTGCACCGGAGTGGAGTTTCTCAGCACCGTGCGCAGGCTCTACCCCGACACCGTGCGGCTGATCCTCAGCGACCAGGGCGATTTCGACGCCGCTGTCGGCGCCATCAACCAGGGCGCCGTGCACAAGCTGATCGCCAGGCCATGGAACGACGAAAAGTTGCGCGACACGCTGTCCACGGTCTTCGGCTCGGTCGACGACCTCGGCGAAGACGCCCGCGCGGATCCCTGCACGAGGGCCTGAGCCCGGCGATCGGCGGAACCGGGCGACGGAGGCTGCGGCGACAATCGCCCGTCGCCTCACGCCTCATCTGCCTCCAACGTGAACAACTTGTTCGAACTCCTGGGCATCGAGCTTTGGAAGCCTTACCTCACGGCGCTCTTCCTTCCCCCCGTTCCCTTCCTGCTGCTGGCGCTCGTCGGCGCCCGGCTCTTGCTCGTGCGTCGCGGCTGGGGCTGGCTGCTCATCATCGCGAGCGTGCTGGGGCTGTGGTTCGGCAGCACGATGGCGGCCGGGCGCCTGCTGGAGCGGTACGTGCTGCACGCCCCCCCGGCACTGAAGACCTCGCGCATGGAGTCGCTGCGCACACAGGCCCGCAAGGGCCAGGCGACCGCCATCGTCGTGCTGGGCGCGGGCATGGAACCCGTGTCGCCTGAATACGGCATGAGCAACCTGCAGCCGCTGTCGATGGACCGGCTGCGCTACGGCTTGTGGTTGTCGCGCGAGACGGGCATGCCGGTGGCCTACAGCGGCGGCCCGGCCGGGGGCCAGGGTGCGGGGTCCACCGAGGGCGAAACCGCCGCACGCATTGCCGCGCAGGACTTCCAGCGGCCCCTGCGCTGGACGCTTTCCGAAGCGCGCGACACGCGGGGCAACGCCGCGCTGACCCTGCCGCTGCTGCGCCAGGCCGGCGTGCGACATGTGGTGCTGGTGACCCACGGGTGGCATATGCCGCGTGCCCTGCGCAATTTCCAGGAGGCGGCAAGAGGCTCGGGCATCACGTTCGAGGCCGCCCCCATGGGCCTGACCCGACAAATGGAATCGCCGGCGCTGGAGTGGCTGCCGAGCGGCCCGGGCTACGTCCACGTGCGACGGGTGCTGAGGGAACTGCTGGCGAACCTGGCCGGGGCGTAGGCCTACACGCTCGTGGGGGCGCTTGACCTTCCCATGGTGGCAACTTGCACACTCCTCGCCAAGGAGGCTCCTCCATGGAACGGCACATGAACATCGGCGAAGCGGCTGAAGCTGCGGGTGTGTCGCCGAAGATGATCCGCCACTACGAGCAGATCGGGCTGGTGCCGGCGGCCGCGCGCAGCGAGTCAGGCTACCGGCGGTACGGCGAGCGCGAGGTGTCGGTACTGCGCTTCATCCGGCAGTCGCGCCGGCTGGGTTTCTCCATGGAGGAGATCTCCGAGCTCCTGAGCTTGTGGAGCGACACCCGGCGCGCCAGCCGCAAGGTGAAGGCGGTGGCCCAGCGGCACCTGGCGGATCTGGAAGAGAAGATGCGCGAGCTGGCGCAGATGAAGGACGCGCTGCAACGCCTGATCGCCTCGTGCCCGGGCGACGATCACCCTCACTGCGCGATCATCGATGAGCTGGCCGCCCAGAGCCACGTGGCGCCGCAGCCCGGTGCGCCGAAGCCCCAGCCCTCACGCAAGCGTCACGAACGGCCTTCGAAGCCAGCACCCGGGGCTGGAGCATCGACCCACATCGACCTGATGGCGTGGGCGGCGGCACAGCGCCGCTCGAGCTGAAGTACCGTTCATCGTCCTCGGCTTGCTCGTCCGGCGAGTCCGCCCGATGCATGCAACTCAGCGCCACCATTCAGGAATGTCCTCGGGCAGCATCTAAACCGAAGTTCCGGAAGCCACCGAGCGAGGTTGTCCTTGCACGACAAGCACTTGGC
>CBINKC010000085.1:0-19590 GCA_966251135.1 uncultured Burkholderiaceae bacterium | reverse complement strand
GCCACGAGATCCGCACCCCGATGAACGCCGTCATCGGCCTGACCCACCTCACGCTGCAGACCCGTCTCGACGAGCAGCAGCGCGACTACCTCACGAAGGTGCAGATGTCGTCGAAGGCTCTGCTCAGCCTGCTCAACGACATCCTGGATTACTCGAAGGTCGAGGCCGGCAAGATGACGCTGGAGGCCGAGGAGTTCAGCCCCGAGGAGGTGATCGAAGGGGTGGGCCAGCTGTTTTCGGCGCGGCTCGAAGAGGCCGGTCTCGACCTCGTGTTCGAGATCGACAAGGACCTGCCGCAGCGCATGGTGGGCGACTCGCTGCGGCTGACCCAGGTGCTGAACAACCTGGTCGGCAACGCCATCAAGTTCACGCCGCGCGGCGAGATCGTCATACGTGCCGAGCTGCTGTCACGCCAGGCCGAGCGCGCGTGCCTGCGCATCGCCGTGCGCGACACCGGCATCGGGCTCTCCACAGACCAGGCCGCGCGGCTGTTCGAGGTGTTCTCGCAAGCCGACGGTGCCACCGCACGACGCTACGGCGGCACCGGCCTGGGCTTGGCCATCTGCAAGCGGCTGGTCGAGTTGATGGACGGCACGATCTCGGTAGAGAGCAAGCCTGGGGTGGGCAGCACGTTCAGCTTCACTGCCTGGCTGGGCCTGCCCACCGTGCAGCGCGAACGCATCGACCTGCACCGCACACGCGGCATGCGCACGCTGGTGCTCGACAGGCAGCCGACCGAGCGCCAGGCGTTCAGCCAGATGCTGCAGAGCTGGCGTTTCCAGGTGGCCACCGCCTCGTTTGCGGACGATGCGCTGTACAAGCTGCGCCGCGCGGCCGGCCAGGCCCCCTACGAACTGCTGCTGCTCGACTGGAAATCCGCAGGGCTTGACTTGCTCCAGCAGGCCCGGCGCATCGTGGCCGAGCGCACGACGGCCCCGCTTGCGGTGGTGGTGCTTGCCACGACCCATGCGCGCGACGCCGTGCAGCTGGCCCTGCAGGGCCAGCCCGGCTGCTGCGTGCTGGCCAAGCCAGTCACTCCGTCTCGCCTGTTCGAGGCAGTCGTGCGGCTGCAGCATGGCGAAACCGCGGCCACCGCGACGCCGGGCCCCAGGCTCGATCTGGCTCAGGCCATGCGGCCGATCCACGGCGCGCATGTGCTGCTGGCCGAGGACGACCTGGTCAACCAGCAGGTCGCCACGGCCTTCCTGGAGATGGCGGGGCTGTCGGTGACGGTGGCCCGCAACGGGCTGGAGGCGGTGGACTCCATCAAGCGCGAGCACTTCGATGCTGTGCTGATGGACATGCAGATGCCGGAGATGGACGGCCTGCACGCCACGCGGGCCATCCGCTTGCTGCCTGAAGGCGCGCACCTGCCCATCATCGCGATGACGGCTGCGGCCATGGACGAAGACAAGCAGGCCTGTTTGGCCGCCGGCATGGACGCGCACGTGAGCAAGCCGATCGACCCGAAGGAACTGGTTCGCACGCTGCTCGCCTGGGTTCCGGCGCCTGCCGCGGCCGCGGAGCCGTCCTCGGTGTGAGCCGGAGCCGGGGCCTGCTCGGCGGCCCCCAGGCCGGCGCAGGTCACACGGCTGGATGGTTTGCGGCGATCACCCGACCCTCGACTCGGCGACTCGGGCGCCCACCCGTGCCGGCGGTGGGCGACGCCGGCCGACGCTGGTGCCGGCCGCATAGGCTGCCTTCGCCGCCTCCGGCAGCGCGCCCACCGTGGGGCGGGAGGGCTGCCGGGTGCGGGTCACCCCCTGCGCCTTGCGCATCGCGAAAGCCAGGGCCGCGTCGGCCGTGGGCCAGCCGTAGCCTGCGCACAGCGCCTCGTCGCGGAAGACTTCCTCCGCGGGCATCCCGTCGCGCAGGCGCTGCACCACGAGCGCCGCGAGGTAGCCTTCGCCACGCAGCGTTTCGATGGCACCGGCATAGATGCGGTACTCACCCTCGTCGCGTTCCATGAAATGCATATCGCCTCCGGTCCTTGGCTGTGTGGCTGGGATGCCGTTGAGTACGCAGACATGACGCGTTCGGTTCAAAGCCCGCTGCGAATTCGAGATGCAAGCGCGACTTCCTTCACACGCACACCGGCGGGCAGCCGTTCAGTCCCGTTGGGCTACCCCATGCGCGGCTGGTTGTTCTTCGGCGGGTGAGCCTTCCCGCTGTTGTAGGAAACGGTCACTTCCTGCTTGGCCCGGACAGCGTGGGAATCGCCCACGGGAGCCGCGGCCGGCGCGACGATGCTTCGCGTGGCGGGAGTGACTGATTCAGAGGTCGGATGCATCGTGGCCCTATGCACTCGGTGGTAGGCCAGGGTCACCTCCTGCATGTCAGGAACGGCATGTGAGCCGCAATTGACGGGGGCGCCTGGGATCGCTGCGATGCCTTGCGTCGCGGGGGTTCCGGTGCCGGCGGTGCCCAACGTGGTAACCGCACTGAGGAGCGTGGCAATCGTGTGAGGTGTGAGCATGGTGCTGTCCAGAGTTCGAGGGAGCGAAAAAACCCGCGCGATTGTGCTTCGGCTCGTGACTCCTCGTGCCCCGCCGTCGCCGAAGGTCACTCCACCGCCGTCATCCTGCGCCGCAGCCGGGCCGCCTCCTGCGTGGCCCCTGCGCGCTCAGCGCGCAAAGCCTGCACGCCCAGCCACGCGAGCAGCGGCCGGCGCCAGCCCTGCGCCGATGCGGTGTCGGCCGCCAGCTCGATCATCTGGGGGTCGGCCTTGCCCGCCTGGAACAGCACGGCCACAGCGATGAGGCGCGAGAGAGGATCGCCGATGCGGCGCAGCCCGGCCGCCGTGGCGTCGCGGGCCCCCGCCACGGCGGAGGCCGACAGCCGCTGCGCCGGGGGAAGACGCTCGATCTCCTCGCGCCCGAGCGCGCTGGCTGACAGGTAGGCGGCGTAGGCCCGTTCCGGTGCGGCGGCGTCCTGCCGTATACGCTCGAAACGCTCGCAAGGCTCGAACACCAGGCTGGCCACGCGGGCGGCACAGCGCATCAGCTCCGCGCGGGCGATGAGATCCAGGCGGCCCGTGCGAGCGATCTGCTCGCGGGCACGCTCCAGGGCCCGCGCTTCCTCCCCGGCATCGCCGACGAGCACCGCCTGGACCGCGTCGTCCAGCGCCGACTTCGCCTCGGCCTGCCAGTCGGGCACGGGGGGTCCGCTTGCGCAGCCGGCCGCCACGGCCGCCCACGCGATGCACCGCATGACACGGCCGGTGCTCATCGCAGCTGCAGTTGCGCGTCGCTTGCGAAGGGCCATTTTCGGTTCACCTCGTCGACCAATCGCTCCACCTTCCGCACGGTCGCATCCACCTCGCCGCGCAGCACGTTCAGGTCGTTGGTGGCCGCGCGCGCGTTGCCCGCCACGGCCTGCGCTTCGGCGAGCACGCCGTCCACTTTCTTGAGGGTGGCGCGGGCATCGGCCAGCATGGCATTGAGCTGCACGATCGTCGCTCGCGCCTCGGGCACCACGCCGCGCTCACCCAGCACTTGCGCATCGGCACGCGCCGCGATGCCGTCGAGCCGCGCGAGCAGCGTGTTGGTGCGGGACAGCGCCTCGCCCAGCCTCCTGGCATCGGCCTCGTTGCCCAGCAGCACGCCGGCCACGCCCTGCGGGCCCTGCAGCCGCTCGGTCACCGATTGCAGGTTGCCCAGCGTGCCGGCCAGCGCCGAGTCGGAAGATGACAGCTGCGTCAGGTTCTGCACCAGTTCGCGCGCAGCAGCCACGAGGCGCGGCAGCTCGGCCCCCGCATCGCCGATGAGCACGCGGCGCTCGGCCCCGCCAGGCAGTGGCGGGTCGGAGAGGATGCCGCTGTAAGCCTTGAGGTTCGCACCACCCACCAGGCCACGCACCAGCGTGAACACGCTGGACTCGCGCAGCCAGTGCGCATCTTTGCGCGGCACATCGATGAGGATGCGGGCATTGCCGTCGGGTGCCAGCTCCACGCGGTTGACGCGGCCGATGGGAAAGCCCGAGAAGGTGAGGTCCATGCCCACGCGCACGCCTTCCGAATCCTCGGCCAGCAGCACCAGCCGCTGCGTGGGCTCGAAGGCGCCGCGCGCATACAGCAGGTACACCACGGTGCCGGCCACGAGCAGCACGAACAGGGCGAGCAGCAGCGCAGCCCTCAGCTCCAGGTTCGGTGTATGCGAGGTGGGCCGCGGCTCTTCGTTCATGGCCAGATTCAGTAGTAGTTGCCGACGAGCGATGCCGCTTCGATCAGCACGATGACGAAGAACATGCGCACCAGCGCGTGCAGTTCGGCGCTGGTGCGCCGGGTGCGCGGCGATTCGTCGAGCACCGAGGCGATGGGGATGAGCGCGACCGTGATGCCGAAGAACACGATCTTGAGGCCGAAGATGAGGGCCACGGCCGGCGTGAACACACGACCCACGGTGTGGGTGTAGGCGGGAAAGCCCGAGGCGGTGAAGCCGTAGACCATCAGGTAGGCCACGACGAGCGTCACCACGCAGCTCACGGCGGCCAGCATCAACGCGCAGAAGATGCCGGCCACCACGCGCGGCAGCACCTCCTGCCGCAAGGCGTCCGGCCCCGCGTGCCAGTCGCCACCGGCGCGCGTCGCCACGATGGCCGCGGCATGCAAGAAGCTGCAGCGCAGCGCCGCAAACAGCGCTGCAGCAAGCGGGATGAGTTCCAGCACGAGCACACGCACCACCATTTCCAGCGCGTACTGCGTGAGGCCGTAGCTCAGTGCCGTGACCACCACGATGCGGATCAGCACGAGGCTGATGAGCGTGGACACCACGGTGAAGGACACGAGCGCCGGTGCGGTGCCGGCGTACAGGTGGCGCAGCAGCAGGCGCCGCCGCGACTTCGTGTAGCTGGAGGGCGCCAGGGCCAGCGCGAGCAGCACGGCGCCCAGGTGCACCACGCGCCACCACCCGGCCACCCATTGCTCCACGGCGCGGGCCATGCCGTGGAGAGCGCGAGGCATCGGGTCGGGGCGCGACATGGCGGGTAACTCAACTAGAGCGACGGGTACGACGCCAGGAAGGCGGTCGCTGCCTCCCGGCTGTCGGGGCTCAGCTCACCGGCCGCGAGCGCCTGGCGGTACAGCACCGCCGCCTGCCGCATGTCGCGCGGCTTGCCCACGCCTTTCTCGTACATCCAGCCGAGGTGGAACAGCGCCTCGGGATCGCGCCGCGCCGCAGCCTGGTGCAGCAGTTCAGCCGCCCGCGCGACGTTCCTGCGCACACCTTGCCCGCGCAGGTACAGCCGGCCCAGGTTGGCCTGGCCCGCGGGGTCGCCCTGCGCGGCCGCCTTGCCGTACCACTGCGCCGCGGCGGTGAAATCGGCCTGCACGCCGCGGCCCAGCTCGTAGATCCGGCCGAGGTGGTTCTGTGCGCGTGCCAAACCCTGCGCAGCGGCCTGGCGGATCCACACCACCGCGAGCGCCAGGTTGGGCGCCGCGCCCAGACCGGACTCATACATCACGCCCAGCTCGTACTGCGCCGCATCGTGCCCCTGCTCCGCGGCGCGCCGATACCAGTGCAGCGCCTTCTGCGGGTCGCGCGGCACGCCCACGCCGCTGCGATACAGGTTGCCCAGCGCGAACTGGCAGCCCGGGTCGCCGAGCAGCGCCTCCTCGGCGCACTCGGGCTGCGGCGCATCCCAAGACGAGGGCGGCGTCGCCTGCTGCGCCGGCCGCTGCATGCGCCACAGGCCGTGGCCCACGCCCGCGGCGGCCAGCATGCCCAGGCCCACCGCCACGGGCCCTCGCCAAGGGTTGCGCGGGACGGGTCGGCGGGGCCGCACCCGCGCAGCCGCCTCGGCGTCTTGCGCCTCGTCGAACGCCACCTCCAGGGCCACCGCGAAGGCACGGGCCGAGTCATACCGTTCAACGGGCCGCTTGGCCAGCGCGCGCTGCGCCACCGCGTCGAGCACGCGGGGCAGTCCGGGCCACACGAGCGAAGGCGGCAGCGGGTCCTGGTAGAGCACCTTCTGGATCACCGAGGCCGTCGAGCCGCTGAACGGCGCCTCGCCGGTGAGCAACTGGTAGAGCACCACGCCGCATGAGAACAGGTCGCTGCGCCGGTCCACCGACTGGCCCGCGAGCTGTTCGGGCGACATGTGCGAGAGCGTGCCGACGGGCGAGCCCCATAGGGCGAACTCGCTGATGTCGAGCTTGGCGACGCCGAAGTCCATGACCTGTAGACGTCCATCGTCGCTCAGCATGAGATTGGCGGGCTTGATGTCGCGGTGCACGACGCCGTGCGTGTGCGCATGCTCCAACGCCGACAGCAGCTGGCGCATGATGCGGCGCGCCTCGCGCAAGGTGAAGCGCCGGCCGGCTTCGAGCTCGCCGCGCAAATCGCGCCCGCTCGCCAGCTCCATCGCGATGTAGGGCCCCCGCGCCACGCCCGCCTCGCCGTAGCTGTAGACCGCCACGATGCCTGGATGGCGCAGCCGCTGTGCCGCCTGCGCCTCGCGTTCGAACCGCAGGCGCAGCGCCTCGGACACGGCCGAGTCCCTGGGCTCGATGCGCAGCGCCTTCACGGCCACCCGCCGCCCGAGCAGCACATCGAAGGCCTCGTACACCACGCCCATGCCACCACGGCCCAGCTCGCGATGCACGAGGTATGGGCCGAAGCGCTCGGGCGTGCCGGTGTCCATGGCGGGGCAGCGTGCCGCCGGGGCAGCGTGCCGTCAATAGCGGCCGTGGCCCTCGCGCGCTCCTTCGAACTGGGGGGAGCTGCATCCATCGGGCGCGCCGCTCCGAATGTCAGGGCGTGCAGCAAGCGATCTTCCACAGCGAGCCCGCACGACACCGTTACTCACAGACCTCACTCTTTCGGAGCCCGTCATGAACACACTCAAGACCGTTCTTCTCACCAAAGGCCTGGCCGCTGCCCTGGTGGCTGGTTTCGGCGTGGCCGCGCCCGCGATCAGCCACGCCTCGCCCGACGATGGCGTGACGTGCCGCATCGGCTACGGCGGCCAGTTCGCCAGCGGCAAGATGACCTGCACCAAGCGCGTAGTGCGGCACATCCCGCTGGAGTGCACCAACGCCACCTTCCCGATCAAGCGCGTGCGCGTGCCCGGCGTTCCGGGCGACACGACCAACGGCCGCGATGTCTGCCTGCGCAACAACGGCATCGATGTCACCTCCAACAGCCCGCTCACCGGGCTGGTGGCCGGGCAGGATTTCGTGTTCGTGGCCGTCAACCAGGCGCGTGCCGTCGCGGCGCGCGAGGCCACCGAGCGCGGCGAGGAGATCCGCCTGGGCCTGGGCACCGACGGGGTCGACTCGCGCTCGGTCTCCACACTGGTGGTCAACGGCGGCGTGGGCGCCGAGGACAACGTGCGGGTGGACATCACGCTGTTCACCTTCCCGGTGCCGGCGGCGAGCACGGTGCTCGCGCCCATCCAGATCGATCGGCCGGTGATCGACCTGCTGCAGCAGCCCACCCTCCGGCTGCTGCCCTGACCTTCGCCCGCCCACCCCACGGCCGGCGGCATTTCGCCGCCGGCCACGGAGCCCCGACGATGCCCAAGACCTCACTCACCGCCCTGGCGGCGGCGCTGGTGCTCGGCGCCTGCGCCGCCCTCCCCGCCCGCCAGGCCGAACCCCGCCCCACGGTCGACACGCAACCCGCCCCCGCCGGGCCGAAGGCCACGCCGCAGCGCAACGTGACACCCTTCGCCGAAGGCCTGCGCTGCATGGACGACATGCTGTTTCGCTTCGGCGTGCGCGACGTGAGCGTGATGATCGAGGAGATGCAGGACCAGTCGCGCAAGCTCGGTGCCGGCACGCGCGACATGATGGTCTCGGCCTTCGCCGACATGACGCGCCGCAGCCGCGGCGTGCGCCTGGTCACCTTCGGCCAGGACAACCAGAACGTGGTGCAGCTGCTGTCCATCGCGCAGCGGCTCAACGATTTCAAGGTGGTGCCGCAATACGACATCCGCGGCTCCATCACCCAGTTCGACGAGGACGTGTCGCGCACGCAGGGCAGCACCGGACTGCTGGGCGCGCTGTTCGGCGTGCGGCTCGACCGCAACCGCCAGGCCTCGGTGCTGGGCTTCGATGCGAGCGTCGTGACCACGACCGACCTGAGCCTGGTGCCCGGCGCCAGCTCGCGCAACACCGTGGTCGTGACCCGGGAGGACACGAGCGCGGGCGACGGCCTGGCGCAGATCCGCAACGGCAGTCTGAGCTTCAGCTTTGCGGTGAGCCGCAATGAAGGCGTGGCGCAGTCGCTGCGCAACATGGTCGAGCTGGCCTCGATCGAGCTGACCGGCAAGCTGCTGCGCCTGCCCTACTGGAGCTGCCTGAACATCGCGAGCGACCACCCCGACGTGCAGCGCGAGATCGAGGACTGGTTTCTCTCCATGCAGGGCACGGCGGAACTCACGCGCTTCCTGCAGGAGCAGCTGCGCTTTCGCAGGTTCTACGACGGCCCGGCCGACGGCCAGCCCAACCCCGCCTATCACGAGGCGCTGGCCGCGCACCGCAGGGCCCTGGGCCTGCCGGAGGACCGCGAGCCCGACCTGGCGCTGCTGCGGGCCTTCCTGCTGCAGCCCATTCCCAAGCCGCCCGCCCAGCCTTTCAAGGCCGACAAGACCGCGCAGGCCGATGCTCCCGGCGCACCGCCTGAGGGCAAGGAGGTGAAGCTTTCGGTGCAACTGTCCAAGCGCACCTATCGCAAGGGCGAGCCCATCGAGCTGACGGCCAGCACCGCGCAGCCCGGGTACCTGTACTGCTACGTGCAAAGCCCGGCCACCGGCCGCATTCAACGCATCTTTCCGAACCGCTTCGTGCGCGACCCGCGGGTGGAGGCCCACACGCCCGTGGTGCTGCCCGGCGCGCAGGGCTTCAAGGTGGCGGCCGGCGCCGACGACGCGCGCCAGCAGGCCGTCGGCTGCCTGGCCACCGCTCGCGAGGTCTACAACGAGCTGCCGCCACAGCTGCGCTGGGGCGACTTCGAGGAGATCCGGCTCGGCACCTTCGAAGAGATCCGCGACGCCTTCGCGCAGGTGGCGCAAGGGCCGGTGTCGCTGGAGGCGGTGCTGATCGATGTGGTCGACAAGTGACCACGCCACTCACCCACTCGACACCACTTGTCGCACCGGGACACGATCCTGGGCCATGCTGCAGCCCATGGAGCCCTCCTCCACACCTCCCCGGCGCCGCGGCGTCCTCAGGCGCAGCCTCCTGGCCGCGGGCCCCGTGCGCGTGATCGCCGTGGCCCAATTGCTGGCGACATCGCTGTGGTTCAGTGCGAACAGCGCGGCCGACGACCTCATGCGCGACTGGGGCGCATCGGCCTCGGACATCGGCCTGCTCACGGGGGCCGTGCAGCTGGGCTTCATCCTCGGCACGTTGACGTTCGCGCTCAGCGGCCTGGCCGATCGCCATGCGGCCAGCCGCATCTTCGTAGCCTCGGCCGTACTGGGCGCGGCGTTCAATGCCGCTTTCGCGTTCGGCTCGCAGGGCGTACCGAGCGCCGCGGTGCTGCGCTTCCTGGTAGGGGTGTGCCTGGCGGGCATCTACCCGCTGGGCATGAAGCTCATCGTGAGCTGGGCGCCCGAGCGCGCCGGCGCGGCAATCGCGCTGCTCGTGGGCATGCTCGTGCTCGGCACCGCCCTGCCGCACGGCCTGCGTGCGCTGGGCGGTGCCTGGCCATGGCAGGAAGTGATCGCGGTGTCGTCACTGCTCGCGCTGGCGGGCGCCGTGCTGATCCACGGGCTGGGCGACGGCCCCCACCTAGTGCGCCGTGCAGGCACGGGCGGCATGCGTGCGGGATCGGTGCTGCAGGCGTTTCGCGTGCCGGCCTACCGCGCCTCGGCGCTGGGCTACTTCGGGCACATGTGGGAGCTTTACGCGTTCTGGACGCTCGTGCCCATGCTCGTGGAGCGCAGCGCGCTGGACCGCGCGCTGGCGCTGGGCGGCGTGCCGGGCATGGCTTTCACGATCATGGCCGCGGGAGCGGCCGGCTGCTTCGCGGGCGGCGCGCTCAGCCGTCGCCTGGGCAGCCCGGCCATCGCCGGCACCGCGCTCGCAGTCTCGGGGCTGTGCTGCCTCGTGTACCCCTGGGCCAGCCAGTGGCTCGGGCCGCACGCGCTCTACGCGCTGCTGGTGCTGTGGGGCGCCGCGGTGGTGGCCGATTCGCCGCACTTCTCGGCGCTGTCCGCACAGGCTTGCCCGCCGCAGTGGGTGGGCAGCGCGCTGGCCATCCAGAACTCCATCGGCTTCGGCATCAGCGTGGTGTCCATCGCCGCCGCGACCACCCTGCTCTCCCGATGGGGCCTCGCGATCTCGTGGCTCCTCGTGCCCGGCCCGGTGCTCGGCCTGGCAGGCTTCTTGCCGCTTTGGTCGGGCAGGGTGCGTGCCGCCCGCCCCCCTCTATGATTCGCACGCCTGCAGCCAAGGAGAGATCAGAAGTTGAGCATCGATCTTGCGTACGCCGAACTCGGCCTGCCCCTCGGGGCGAGCGAAGCGGAGGTCAAGGCGGCCTGGCGCCGGCTGGTGTCGCGCTGGCACCCCGACCGCAACAAGACACCCCATGCCGTACAGCTGATGCAACGCATCAACAGGGCTTACGAGCAGATCCGGCTGGCGGGCTTTGCGCCGAGGCCCGCCCCGGGCGCGGCTGAGCAGCCCGCAAGCCCCCCGCCCGCATCGCAGGCCGAGCCGGCACCGGGTGCGCGCAGCGAGAACACGCGCGTCATCCGCCGCAAGGTGAAGCTCGCGCTGGAGGAAGCTGCGCTGGGCTGCATGCGCGTGCTGCGCGGCCGCTATGCCGACAGCTGCGCAGCCTGCGACGGCGCCGGCACGATGGCGCCCTCCGCCTGTTCCGATTGCAACGGCACGGGCAAGATCCGGCGCCACGCCTGGTACGGCTGGGTCTCCACCGACCACGAATGCGAGGCCTGCGGCGGCACGGGCGTCATCCGGCGCACCTGCACGGCCTGCCAGGGCACGGGCAAGTCGAGCACGAGCTACCGCCGCAGCGTGCGCATTCCGCCCGGCGTGCGTGATGGCGACGTGCTGTGTGCCGATGGCGGTAGTGCGCGTGAAGGCGGCTTCGACGGCACGCTGGAACTGCAGGTGCAGATCGGCCGCCACAAGTTCTTCGAATGGGGCGAGGACGGCGTCCTGCGCTGCGAAGTGCCGGTGGATGGCTTCGCCTGGCTGGCCGGCGCATGGATCGAGGTGCCCACCGTCACCGGCATGCAGGAGATGCGGCTGCACCGCGGGCGGCACGTGTACCGCCTGCGCGGCCAGGGCATGCCCCGGGCACGGGGCGCGGCTGACCGCGGTGATTACCTCGTCACGGTCGTGCCCAGCTTCCCCGAGACGCTGAGCAAGGCGCAGCAGAACCTGCTCGACGAACTGAGCCGCTTGTCGGGCACCGAGGGCAGCGCGTTCGCCGTGCAGGCATGGCGCCGCAAGGTACATGCCTGGGAGCGCGAAGGCACTGACCGGGCCAGTGCAACGGCGGACAACTGAGGAGCTGGGGCTTGTCGGGCCCCTTGCCCCATTTGCGCAGGCCCTTCGACACGCTCAGGGCGAACGGGATCGCGGCGGTTCCCTACCCCGGTCGGGCTGAGCTTATCGAAGCCTCTTGCCCACCTGCGCAGGCCCTTCGACACGCTCAGGGCGAACGGGAGCGCTGCACTCCCCCAGCCCGCTCGGGCTGAGCTTGTCGAAGCCCCCCGCCCACCTGTGCAGGCCCTTCGACAAGCTCAGGGCGAACGGCATGTGAGCGCCACGTCTCATGCCCCACCCCACTCCCGTTCGGGCTGAGCTTGTCGAAGCCCCTTGTCGTCTGCACGCATCGCATCGCCAGCCGCGCATTGCCGTCATCCGGACCGCCGAACCAGAATCGGCAGCCCATGAACGCATTGCTCGCGGCCCTCGTGCTGCTGCCTCTCGTCCCCGGCGCGGCCCTGGCGTACGCAATCGGCCAATCCCCGCAGCCTGCGCGACGGCGCGCCACGGCGTTCGTCACCGGTGCCGTGGCGCTCGCCGGTTTCGCGTGCCTGGCGCTGCTCGCTCCTGCGGTGCTCGAAGGCCGCACGCTCCTGCTGCACGTGCCCTGGGTGCCCGAGATCGGCCTGAACCTCGGATTCCGGCTCGACGGCCTGGGGCTGATGTTCGGGCTGCTCATCACCGGCATCGGCGCACTGGTCGTGCTGTATGCCGCCTACTACCTGCCCGCGCAGGAGCGCGCCGGCCGCTTCCATGCGCTGCTGCTGATCTTCATGGCCGCGATGCTGGGCGTGGTGCTGTCCGACAACCTCCTCATGTTGGTCGTCTTCTGGGAGCTGACGAGCATCTCCTCGTTCCTGCTCATCGGCTACTGGGGACACCGGGCCGATGCCCGTGCCGGGGCGCGCATGGCCCTGGCGATCACCGGCGGCGGGGGGCTGGCGCTGCTGGCGGGCATGGTGTTGGTCGGCCAGGCGGCAGGCAGCTATGAGCTGTCGGTGCTGCTCGAGCGCACCGAGCAGATTCGCGCCCATCCCCGCTACCCGCTGATCCTCGTGCTCGTCGTGATCGGCGCCGCGACCAAGAGCGCGCAGATGCCCTTTCACTTCTGGCTGCCGGAGGCCATGGCGGCGCCCACGCCCGTGTCGGCTTACCTCCATTCGGCCACGATGGTGAAGGCGGGCGTCTTCCTGCTCGCGCGGCTGTACCCGCTGCTGGGCGGCACGGAGCTGTTCGTCAACCTCGTGGGCGGCATCGGGCTCGCCACGCTGGCCTATGCGGCCTACGCCGCGGTGTTCAAGCACGACCTGAAGGGCCTGCTGGCCTACTCGACCATCAGCCATCTCGGCCTCATCACGTTCCTGATCGGCCTGCCCTCGCCGCTGTCGGCCGTGGCGGCGGTGTTTCACATCATGAACCACGCAGTCTTCAAGGCCTCGCTGTTCATGACCGCCGGAATCGTGGACCACGAAACCGGCAGCCGCGACATGCGGCGCCTGGCCGGCCTCATGCGATACATGCCCTGGACCGGCACGCTCGCCATGGTCGCGGCCGCCGCGATGGCCGGCGTGCCGCTGGCCAACGGCTTCCTATCGAAGGAAATGTTCTTCGACGAGGCCCTGCGTGCGCACGGCGCCTTCCAGAGCTGGCTCGTGCCCGTGATCGCGGCCTTCTTCGGCATCTGTTCCGTGGCCTATTCCCTGCGTTTCATCCACGACGTGTTCTTCCACGGGGAAGCGAAAGACCTGCCGAACCCCCATCCTCACGAGCCCCCGCTGTTCATGCGCGTGCCCGTCGCGGTGCTCGTGGCGCTGTGCCTGCTGGTGGGCGTGCTGCCGGCGGCCACCTTCGGGCCGCTGGTGCATGCCGCCTCGGCGGCCATGCTGAACGGCCCGCCACCTGCCTACGAGCTGGCCCTGTGGCACGGCTTCAGCCTGCCGCTGCTCATGAGCTTCATTGCGCTGGCCGGCGGCGTGGCCATGTACATCGCCCTGCAGCGTCGGTTCCGGCTGCACCTGCAGCATCCACGGGGCATCACGGGGCGCCTGCTCTTCACGCGGGCCGTGTCGTGGCTGTCGGTCGCCTCGGCGTCGTTGACGCGCGCGCTGGAGACCGGCTCGCAGCAGCGCTACGTCGCGGTGCTGCTCGGCGCGGCGGTCATCGGCGGCGCCTGGCCGTTTCTTGCGCACGATGGGGCGGCGAGCGGCACCGGCACGCGGGCGCTGCTGCCGGCCTCCGCACTGGCCATCGTGGTGTGGCTGCTGCTGCTCGCGGCCGGCGCGGCGCTCGTGCTCCTGCACCGCGAGCGGTTCCTGGCGGTGGTGCTGGCTGGAGTGATCGGCCTCATCACCGCCCTCACCTTCGAGAGCCTCTCGGCGCCCGACCTCGCGCTCACCCAGCTGTCGGTGGAGGTCGTGTCCACCGTCCTGCTGCTGATGGGGCTGGCGCTGCTGCCCGGCACGACGCCGCGCGAGTCGGGCGCCGTTCGCAGGCTGCGCGACGCGCTGCTCGCCGTGGCGGGCGGCGGCGGCATGGCCGGGCTGGCGTGGCTCGTGATGACGCGCGAGCACGACCCGATCTCGTGGTACTTCGTCGAGAACGCGATCCCGGGCGGCGGGGGCCGCAACGTGGTCAACGTGATCCTCGTCGACTTCCGCGGCTTCGATACCTTCGGCGAGATCACCGTGCTCGCGATCGCGGCCATCGGGGTACTGGCGCTGATGGAGGGCTGGCGCACGCAGCGGCCCGCGCACGACGAGGCCGGGCGGCCCTGGTCGTTCGCGAGACCGCCGCTGATGCTGCGCGTGGCCGCCCGCATCATCTTGCCGCTGGCGCTCACGGCCGCGATCTACCTCTACTGGCGAGGGCATAACCTGCCCGGCGGCGGCTTCATCGCGGGCCTGGTCACGGCGGCGGCGCTCGTGCTGCAGTACATGGCGCTGGGCCAGCGCGAGGCCGAGGCCCGGATGGGCGGCGAGGCCCCGCGCCGCTACACGCGCTGGATCGCCGGGGGCCTGTCGCTGGCAGGGCTCACGGGCGCGGGCGCCTTCGCGTTCGGCCGCCCCTTCCTTACCAGCGCACATGGCCACCCGCAGTGGCCCTTGCTGGGAGAGGTGCCGTTGGCGAGCGCCGCAGCGTTCGACCTCGGCGTGTATGCCACCGTGGTGGGCGCCACGCTGCTGATGCTGTCGGCGCTCGGCAGCGTCAGCGGCCAGCAAGGCGAAAGGCGCGAACCATGAGCATGGAATTCATCGTCGCCAGCGGCATCGGCTGGGTGACCGCCTGCAGCATCTACCTGATGCTGCGCGGGCGCACCTTCCCGGTGGTCCTGGGCCTCGCCCTGCTCGGCTACGCGGTCAACGTCTTCATCTTCGCCACCGGCGGGCTCGTGGCCGGGGCGCCCCCGATCCTGCGTAACTCGCAGGACGTTGCCGACCCGCTGCCCCAGGCGCTGGTGCTCACGGCCATCGTCATCGGCTTCGCCACCACCGGCTATCTCATCGAGATGGCCCTGCGCAGCCGCGCCGAGAGCGGGAGTGACCACGTCGACGGACAGGAGCCCGAACGATGACGCTTGGCTTCCTGCTGCCGGTGCTGCCCGTGCTGCTGCCCTTCGCCACGGCGGTGCTGCTGCTGGTGATGGGCGACCACCACGTGCGCCGGGCACGCACCGTGTCGATCGCCTCGGCCGCCGTCGGCCTGGCGCTCGCCATCGTGCTCGCAACGGACGCGGCGCACGGCATCGTGCACATGGCGCGCATGGGGGACTGGTCCGCGCCCTTCGGCATCGTCCTGGTGATCGACCGGCTGTCCGCGTTGATGCTCGTGCTCACGCAAAGCATCGCGCTTGCGGTGCTGCTGCATGCCTCGCAGGGCGCGGACGCCCGGGGCCGGCACTTCCATGCCTTGCTGCATTTCCAGCTGATGGGCCTGGCCGGCGCCTTCGTGACCGGCGACCTGTTCAACCTCTTCGTCTTCTTCGAGGTGCTGCTGATCGCGTCATACGCGCTGATGGCGCACGGCGGCGGCCGCGCACGCCTGCGCCACGGCGTCACGTATGTCGTGCTCAACCTCGTGGCCTCGGCGCTGTTCCTGGTCGGCGTGGCGGTGGTGTACGCAGTGACCGGCACCCTCAACCTCGCGCACCTGGCTCAGCGCGTGCAGGAGATCGCACCGGCCGACGCGGCCCTGCTGGGCAGCGGCAGCCTGTTGCTGCTGGTGGTGTTCGGCTTCAAGGCCGCGCTGGCGCCGCTGCACCTGTGGCTGCCGGCCACCTATGCCGCGGCGAGCGCGCCGGTGGCCGCGCTGTTCGCCATCATGACCAAGGTGGGCGTCTACGCGATCCTGCGGGTACACGGCGCCGTCTTCGGTGCCGACAGCGCCATGACTCAGCTGCTGGAGCCCTGGCTGCTGCCGCTGGCGCTCGCGACCGGCGTGCTGGGCGTGCTGGGCGCGGTCGCGGCATCCACGCTGCCGCGGCTGGTGGCGTGGCTCAACGTGGCCTCGGTCGGCACCGTGCTGACGGCCGTGGGCCTGTACACCGCAGCGGGCTGGTCGGCCGCCATCTACTACCTGCTGCAAAGCGCGCTCGTCGTAGCAGCGCTGTTCCTTCTGGCCGACCTGATCGGCGCACAGCGAGGCGATGCCGGCGGGGCGCTGGAGCCCGGCCCCCCGGTGGACCAGCCCGCCCTGCTCGGCACGATGCTGCTCGTGGGTGCCGCCGCGGTGGCCGGCCTGCCGCCGCTGCCTGGCTTCCTGGGCAAGGTCATGATCCTGCAGGCGGCCCAGGAGCCGGCCGCCGGCTGGGTATGGAGCATCCTCCTGGGCGTCGGCCTGCTCTCGCTGCTGAGCATGGCGCGCGCCGGCAGCGTGCTGTTCTGGGCCACCCAGCCGGACACCGCGGCCGGCCCGGCCCGCACTGCGCCAGGCGCCCTGGCCCCCACATTGGCGCTGATGGCGCTGGTCGTGGCCGTCGCGATGGGCGCCTCACCCCTCAAGCGCTATGCCGATGCCGCCGCACGGCAGATCGTCGAGCGAGAGGCCTATGCCCGGGCCGTGCTGGGCCATGGGGCACCGGCGCACCCTATGCCCGCCACAGAAGCCGGGAGAACCCGATGAAGCGCAGCGCCCTCGCCCCCGCGAACGAAGTGCGGCCATGGCTGGCTCATCCGGTCCTTTCCGTGCTGATCGCCGCCGCCTGGCTGCTGCTGCAGGCGTCGCTCGATCCCGCGCAGTGGATCGCGGCCATCGTCCTGGGCCTCGTGGTCCCCCGCGTGACCGGCCGCTTCCTCGCCACCGGCACGCGCGTGCGCTCGCTGCGCACGGGCTTGCGGCTGCTCGTGACCGTCTTGTGGGACATCGTGCGCGCCAACATCGCCGTGGCCCGCATCGTGCTCGACCTGCGATCGCCGCCACAGCCGGCGTGGGTGCGCGTGCCGCTGGACCTGCAGCATCCGACGGCCATCGCGTTGCTGGCATCGATCATCACCACCACCCCCGGCACGGTGTCGTGCCTGATCGACGAGGATCGGCGCGAGATCCTCGTGCACGTGCTCGACGGACGACAGGCGACACCCCTTGCGGCGCAGATCAAGGCCCGCTATGAAACCCCTCTGAAGGAGATCTTCCGATGATCGACTGGGCACTCGACCTGGCCTTCGCCGCCGCCGCGTTCGCGATCGCGCTGACCGGCTGGCGCCTGCTGCGCGGCCCTCATGCCGCCGACCGCGTCCTGGCCCTGGACACGCTCTACATCAACCTCGTCGCCCTCGTGATCCTGCTCGGGCTGCGGCTGCGCAGCGACGTGCTCTTCGAGGCGGCGCTAGTGATCGCGATGCTCGGCTTCGTGGCCACGGCGGCGCTGGCGAGGTTCATCGCTCGGGGCGACGTCATCGAGTAACCACCATGGAGCCGATCCACCCCGTGCTCGAAGCCGCCATCGCCGCCATGCTGGTGATCGGCGGCCTGTTCCTGGCCATCGGCGCCATCGGCCTCGTGCGCTTTCCAGACTTCTACATGCGCCTGCACGCGCCCACCAAGGCCAGCACGCTGGGCGTGGGCGGCGTGCTCGTGGCCAGCATGCTGTGGCACGCCTCGCAGGGGCAGTGGAGCCTGCGCGAACTGCTCATCACGCTGTTCGTGTTCGTGACCGCGCCGGTGTCGGCCCACCTGCTCGCGCTCGCCGCGCTCCATCAACGCACTGTGTCGAGCACACCCCCGCCGCCGGACATCGACCGGCGATGACGGCGCAGCCGACGCGGGTGCGTGGCACGAGCACTTTCCGTGCCGGCAGCCGCAGGCGCGTGCGGCATGCCGGGCTCGCACACACCGACTCAGGGATGTTCCCGGCTTGCGGCGCACGTACCGGCGCACGGAAATGGAGGCTCATATCACGAGGCTCGGCGAGGCCATGGGCTTAGATCCCCCAGGGCCGGCGCCGCACCGCAGAATGACGAGCCATGATCCGTTGGCTGCACAGTGACCAGGACCCTTTGCCGGACACGCGGCTCGCGCTGCCGCCCGGCTCCGACGCGCCTGGGCTGCTGGCCGCTGGCGGCGAGCTCACGCCCGAGCGCTTGACCGAGGCCTACGCCAAGGGGGTTTTCCCCTGGTACAGCGAGGGCCAGCCGGTGCTTTGGTGGTCACCCGATCCCCGCATGGTGCTCATGACCGACGAGTTCAAGCTGTCGCGCTCGCTGCGCAAGACGCTGGCCCGGTTCATCCGCACGCCCGGCTGCCAGGTGCGCATCGATGGCGCGTTCAATCGTGTCATTGATGCCTGCGCCGGCACGCCGCGCGGCGGGCAGGACGGGACGTGGATCGTGCCGGAGGTGATCGAAGCCTATCGCGGGTGGCACCGCCGCGGCTTCGTCCACAGCTTCGAGACCTGGATCGACGGCGAGCTGGCGGGCGGGCTGTACGGCGTGAGCCTGGGACGCATGTTCTACGGCGAGTCGATGTTTGCCCATCGCACCGATGCCTCGAAGATCGCACTGGCCGCGCTGGTGTGCTTCTGCCGCGAGAACGGCATGCCGATGATCGACTGCCAGCAGCGCACCGGGCATCTCTCCTCGCTGGGCGGGCGCGAGATTGCGCGTGGCGATTTCGAGCGGCGGCTCCGGCTCAGCCTGGGAGAGCCCCGCATCGTCGAGTGGACCTATCATCCTTCGATGTGGCGCCGCCTGGTGCCACTCGACGTCGATGGTTGCGCCGCGCTCGACACAGCCCGTGCCCTTCCACCGCACCCCCAGGCTCCAGGCGCAGGTCCCACGTGACGCACCCCAAAGAGCTTCCCCTCGCCTCGCTCCAGTTCTATGCGACGGCGCCCTACCCGTGCAGCTACCTGGAAGGCCGCCTGGCGCGCTCGCAGGTGGCCACGCCCAGCCACCTGATCCACGCCGACGCGTATTCCGGGCTGGTGGCAGCGGGCTTTCGCCGCAGCGGCATGTTCACGTACCGGCCCTACTGCGACGGCTGCCGCGCCTGCGTGCCGCTGCGCGTGCCGGTGGATGCGTTCAAGCCCCACCGCAGCCAGCGCCGCGCGTGGAAGGCGCATCAGAACCTGCAGGCGCGGGTGCTGCGCCTGTGCTTCGTTCCGGAGCACTACCAGCTGTACCTGCGCTACCAGGCCGGCCGCCACAGCGGCGGCGGCATGGACCACGACAGCATCGACCAGTACACGCAGTTCCTGCTGCAAAGCAGGGTGAATTCGCGCCTGGTGGAGTTCCGCGAGCGCGGCGCCGACGGCCAGGCGGGCACGCTGAAGATGGTGTCGATCCTCGACATCCTGAACGACGGGCTGTCGGCGGTGTACACCTTCTACGAGCCCGAGCCGCACACGAGCTACGGCACCTACAACGTGCTGTGGCAGATCGAGCAGACGCGGCTGCTCAAGCTGCCGCATGTGTACCTGGGCTATTGGATCGCCGAGAGCGACAAGATGGCCTACAAGGCCCTCTTCCGGCCGCACGAGCAGCTGATCGACGGCAAGTGGGTGCGGATGGGGGGTGAGCCCCACCTCCGTTCGGGCTGAGCTTGTCGAAGCCCCCTGCCGTAGTGCCGGCCCTTCGACAGGCTCAGGGCGAACGGTACGGAGTGGGTGAAACGTCTCGCGCTCCCACTCCCGACCT
>CBINKC010000084.1:0-19599 GCA_966251135.1 uncultured Burkholderiaceae bacterium | reverse complement strand
TAGTGCAGTGTTCCGCACTGAGCGGTGCTTATGGGCAAGCGGATTCGCCCTCGGGGCAAGGCGCAAACCGCAGCGATGCCCAGCGGCATCGCGAGGATTTGCAACGCCGCCACCGGGGGCGAAGTCGCGGCCCATAAGTGCTGATCAGTGCGAAACACTGCACTAGCTTCGCGCAAGGGCCCCTTGCCCGCCTCAAGTGCAGGATCGGCGGGATGAGATGCCAGGAAGCTGCCTGTGGTCAACGACCGGAAGTGGCCGTTATGCATAGCTGTCCATAACGGCCATGACGGGACCGTCGCCCCAGCGCCGGAGACCAGCCTGTCAGGCCTTGAATGGCTGCACGCGCCGTCCGACCCGAACAATGATCCGGTCCGGTTGTTGGAGGGCGACTGTCTTCGACGCGTCTCGTTGACTCGAAGCCAGTGCCGATTGCGGAGGAACGGTCCCGGGTAGCCACGCACCTCGAGCACCCCGCCATGGTCAAGACGCTTTCGCACCACTCGATCGACCTTGCCATTGTTGGGGTCCAGGATCTCGCTGCCTTCCCGAATGCCGTCATCGGTTGCCTTGACGTTGTGGATGATTGTCATGCTCGGCATCGTTTGCTTCTTGCGCTCGTCGGTGCACTCGTCGCACCTCGAGTCCGGCAGCTCGGCACGCCACCCGCGTCGCCGATGCGCACAGGAGACAATGGCTGCTTCGCCTCGTCGACGAGGACTTTCCACAACCCCATCGGGGTGGCCTGCGCATGTGCGCCACCGCTGGCCAGCATGAGCGCCAGCGTGAAGACCTTCATGGCGAGCTTGTTCCCCATGCCTGCTCTCCAGAGCCTCGCGATCAGGCTGCGGCGAGACGCAGGTTCTTGCGAATGCCGGCGTCCACCATGCCTGTGGGCGCGAACGTGCGAAGCAGCTGCAGGCGGCTGGCGCGGCCGCCGGCCGTGTATCGCAGCTTTGGGCGCGACGCGATCGAGGCTTTCAGCACGGTCTCGGCCACGATGCCCGGGTCGTCCGCCTCCTCGATCAGCTCGGTCATCCGCTTGCCGACGGCCGCACGAACGTCGCGGTATTCATCGAGCTTGGCGTCGGGTTCGAGCAAGTTCGCGTCGAATTGCGTCCTGGTGTTTGCGGGCTCGATCACCGAGACCCGGATGCCCATCGTGCGCAGCTCGTGGTCGAGTGATTCCGAATAGCCTTCGACCGCGTGCTTGGTCGCGGCATAGAACGCCATGTACGGCATCGGCAGGAAGCCGAAGATCGAGCCGATGTTGATGATGCGACCGCTGCTTTGGCGGCGCATGTGAGGCACGACCGCACGGGTCATTCGGGCAATTCCGAAGAAGTTGGTGTCGAATATCGAGCGGGCCTGCTCCATCGAGCTCTCTTCCGCTCCGGCTGGGGCAGTGCTGAACCCCGCGTTGTTCACGAGCAGGTCGATGCGTCCCTCCCTGCGCAGCATCTCCGCGACAGCCGTCTCGACGGACTCGTCGCTGGTCACGTCCAGCGGCAGCATCTCGAAGGATTGCTGGCCCCTTTGGCCTCCACGTCTGCTGGTGCCGTAGACCTTGAAGCCAGCCATCGCAAGCCGCTCTGCGGTGGCTTTGCCGATGCCCGACGAGGCGCCCGTGACAAGCGCCGTCTTGCCATTCATGTCCATGATGTTTCCTTGCTATGCTGCGAGCGTTAGAAGACTGATGGTCTCCAATATAGCAGACCATCGGTCTCTTGTGCAAGTCCCTATTCACGACGTACCCGATGAGCCATCCATCACCGTATCTGCGCGCACGCTCTCCCGAACAGAAGGAGGAGCGCCGCCGCCACCTGCTCGACACCGCGAAGTCGCTGCTGCTGGACATGCCGGACGTGCACGACCTGGGCATCAACGAACTGGCGCGGGGCGCGCAGATGACCAAGTCGAACGTCTACCGGTACTTCGAGAGCAGCGAAGCCGTCCTGCTGGATGTGCTGGTCGAGGAGTTCGTCCTGTGGCGCACCGAGCTGCGCAAGGCCCTGAGCCGAGACCGCAAGCGCAACGGAACCATCGAGCGCATCGCGCGAGCGTTCGCGGCCACCGTGGCGGCGCGCCCGCTGTTGTGCCGTCTCACCAGCATCTTCCCCTCGATCCTCGAGCACAACGTTTCGGCTGAGCGCATGGTCGAGTTCAAGCATGGTCTGCTGGCCTTGCGCAAGGAGACGGCGCTCGACTTTCACGTCTGTGTGCCGTCGATCTCGGCAGCCAGTTTCGAACGCTGCATCCACGTTGCCCTGCCAGTGCTCATCGGGCTCTGGCCGCTCAGCCACCCGGCCAAGGTTGCAGCCGAAGTGATCGAGCTTCCCGAACTAGCGGCCTTGCGCTACCGCTTTCAGCACGATTTGGAAGAGGGATTGTTGATGCTCTTGCGCAGCCTGCCGAGTGAGTAGCTGGCAACGAGAATCTCGCGTGACGATCGTGCGACAGGCCACGCCTGGGCATTCAACATCGTCTTCAACCTCCGATGTGCCACGGGTCGACCCTGCGCATGCGCTCGCCGCCGCGGGCGCTGCGGCCACCGTCGATGTGGATCGGGTGACATCGGCGTGAAAGACAGGTCCTCCTTGTCGTCGCCGTTTGCTCAGGGTCGGGTGTGTGAGTTCACGCTGTAGAGAAGCGGTCGCCGGCGTATCGCGACACGGCGCACGGGAGCCGTGCGGCCGCAGCACCTCCTACTGCTTGGTGGTGGTCAGCGCGAGTACGTCTGCCGGCGGCCAGCGTCAGCACACGCTGCACTGCCGTAGTTCGCTCGGGCGGAGCAGGTAATGGCCTTTTGCAGCCCGCGCGGGCTGCTCCCTTCGCAGGCCCGGGCTGTCCATCGGGACAGCCCATGTCCGGCTCAGGCTTTCGCGAAGCTCACGGCGCCGGTTTGCCGGTAGACCCCGCAGCCCACGAGCAGCTGATCGTCGAGCTGCACCACGAAGGAAGCCTTGGGCTGGACGACGCCGGATTCGGGGTTGACGATGTCGTATTCGATCCAGCCGCCCGTGCCCGGCGCGGCGGCCCAGGCGTCGCGGGTGAAACGGTCGCCGTCGATGCCCGGCACCTCATGCACCCGCTTGCCTTCCATCGCCGGCTTGGCGCCGTGCACGCGGTAGGTGCCCTGGCGGTCGACCACGAAGATGTAGAGGTCGCGGTCGAGGAAGCCGCCGTCCCGGGCGTGGAACGCCTGCCTGCGGCCAGGCCGCGCTCGACCAGGGCGCGCGCCTCGTCGGCCGTCCCCTGCCGCAGGCGGATCGATGCCACGGCGCTAGACAGCACCTTGGCGCGGTCCACCAGGTCCTGCGATGCGCCAGCCGAACTCTCGACCATGGCGGCGTTCTGGCGCGTGATCTGGTCGAGCTGACCGACGTTCCGCGACACGTGCGTCAGCTCGGCGCTCTGCTTCGCGCTGGCCTCGGCGATGCGCCGCAGTGACTGCGACACATTGCGCACCCCACCCACCAGCGAGTCGAGTACCTGGCCCACGGCACGGGTCTGCCGCACCGAGCTTTCCACCTGTTCGCCGGACCGGGCGATGAGCTGGCGGATCTCGCTGGCGGCGCTCGATGAGCGCTGGGCGAGTTGGAGCACCTCGGCCGCCACGACGGCAAAGCCGCGCCCGGCCTCGCCGGCGCGCGCGGCTTCAACCGCGGCGTTGAGCGCGAGGATGTTGGTCTGGAAGGCGATGCCATCGATGACGCCGATGATCTCGCCGACGCGGCGTGAGCTGTGTTCCAGGCCGGCCATGGCATCCATCGAGCTGCGCATGGCCTCGCCACCCTGCTCGGCCTCGGCCTTGAGCCTATCGGTCAGGTGGTCGAGTTCGCTCGCCGCGGCGGCGTTGGACGAGACCGCCTCGGTGAGTTGCTGCACCGTTTCCACCGTCTGGCGCAGGCTGGTGGCCTGCTGCTCGGTGCGCTGCGCCAGCGACTCGCTGCTGCTGGCCACCGACTGCCCCGACATGCCCACGCGCGCGGCGCTGGTGCGGATCTCGGCGACCAGCGACGACAGGCGCACGTTCATGCCCTCGACCATGTTGCCGATGCGGGCCAACTCGTCCGAGCCGGGCACATCGATCTTGTGCGACAGGTCGCCCGTGCTCACGGTGGTGACGCCGGTCCCGACCGACCGGGCACGCTGCGCTGCGGTCCATCACGCGGCCACGTCGAGCGGCAGTTGATGGCCTGGAGTGTGATCACGCCGGCGCACCACAGTAGCGTGGCGCCGTCGCCGTCGCCGTCAGTCCCAGACCCGTAGCCCCACCTACCTCAAAGCCGCCGGTCCAGCGTCATCCGGTCGTTCTCCCGCCGCATCTGAAAGCGCGACAGGAAGCTGTTGCCGAGCAGCACGGTGCCCATGGTGGCCGGCAACACCACCGCTTCGACGTTGTAGACCTGCACATCGCCGACACGCACGACGTCGAGCGACGTGAGGTAGGCCGTGACCTGCCCGTTGGCAGTGCCCACCATGCTGGGGCGGCCCTTCTTGTAAGCCAGCCCGATGCGGTCGGCGTCTGCCTGGCCGATGGCCACGTAGGTGGCACCCGTGTCGACCACGAACTGCACGGTGCGGCCGTTGATGCTGCCCTGGCTGAAGAAATGGCCGCCGCTGCCGGCGGTGAGCACGATCTGCGTGCCGATGCCCTCGCTGGCGGCGCCGCCGAGGTTGACGGGGGCGCCGCCCATGGGCAGCAGCAGGCGGCGGCCTTCGATCTCTACCGTGGCCTCGTTCGAGCTGACGGCGATCAGCTTCACGCCCTGCCGGGTCTCACCCACCACCACGGTGCGCGGGGCCCCGTCGATGACCAGCAGCGCCTTGCCCGCCATGCTGCCGCTCAGTGTCACGTTCTGCGCGGCGCCCGGCCCGCAGGCGCAGGCGATGCCGGCAGTGGCGAGCAGTCGGGCAAGCGGCCGGGCGAACCGTCGGATCAGGGGCTTGTGGTTGTTCAATCGCGGAAATTGGTGAAGGTGAGCGGGAGGTCCGCCACCTCCTTGCGCAGCAGCGCGATGGCCGACTGGAGGTCGTCGCGCTTGGCGCCAGTGACTCGTACAACGTCACCCTGGATGGCGGCCTGGACCTTGATCTTGCTTTGCTTCACTGTCGATTGAATCTTCTTCGCGGTGTCGCTGTCGATGCCGCTTTTCACGGTCACCACCTGCTTGACCTTGTCGCCGCCGATCTTCTCGATCTTGCTGGTGCGATCCAGGAAACGCACGTCCACGCTGCGCTTGGTGCACTTGGACAAGAGGATGTCGATCACCTGGCCGATCTGGAAATCGCTGTCAGCCCACAGCGTGAGTTCCTTTTCCTTCAGCTCGACGCGCGCAGACGAGCCCTTGAAGTCGAAGCGCGTTCCGATTTCCTTGGCCGTTTGGTCTACGGCGTTCCTGACTTCGACGAGATTGGGTTCAAGGACCGTGTCAAAGCTGGGCATTTGCGAGTCTGGGGTTGGTTCGGATCGGTGAAAATTCTCGCATGCGTGTCGAATCGGGCGTCAGTCTGAAACCCTATAACACCTTCGGCCTCCCTGCCGTGGCGAACACGCTCGTGCGCGTGGCGAGCGACGCTGAGGTGCGCGAGGTGGTGGACCATCCGCACCTGGGTCGCGCGCCCAAGTTCATCCTCGGCGGCGGCAGCAACATCGTGCTCACGCGCGACATGCCGCAAGTCGTGGTCAAGGTCGAGGTGATGGGTCGCAGGCTCGTCGAGGAGCGCAGCGACGCCTGGATCGTGGAGGCCGGTGCCGGCGAGAACTGGCACGACTTCGTCATGTGGACGCTGGCGCAGGGCTGGCCCGGGCTGGAGAACCTGGCATTGATCCCGGGTACGGTGGGTGCGGCGCCGGTGCAGAACATCGGCGCCTACGGCATCGAGCTGCAGGACCGCTTCGACTCGCTCGACGCGGTGGACCTCGTCACCGGCCGCAGCGTGACGCTGCGTGCGCACCTGTGCCGCTTCGGCTACCGCGACAGCGAGTTCAAGCGTTCGCTGGCTGGCCGCACGCTGATCACGCGCGTGCGCTTTCGCCTGCCCCGGCCGTGGAAGCCGGTGCTGGGTTACGTGGAGCTGGAGCGCAAGGTGGCCGAGGCGGGGATCGCCGAGCCGGCGCCCCGGCAGGTGGCCGACTGGGTGATCGCCATCCGCCGCGCCAAGCTGCCCGACCCGGCGCAGATCGGCAACGCCGGCAGCTTCTTCAAGAACCCGGTGGTCACGGCGGAGCAGTGCCGCGACATCATCGGCCGCGACCCGGAGATCGTGCATTACCCGCTGCCCGATGGCAGCGTGAAGCTTGCCGCCGGCTGGTTGATCGATGCCTGCGGCTGGAAGGGCAAGAGCGTGGGCAAGGCGGGCGTCTACGAGCGCCAGGCCCTGGTGCTGGTCAACCGCGGCGGCGCCATCGGCTCCGAGGTGATGACACTGGCGCGTGCCATCCAGGAAAGCGTGTATGGGCGCTTCGGGATCCGGCTGGAGCCGGAGCCGGTGGTGGTTTGAAGGGCACAAGGTACAGCCGCAGCTCGGGCTGCGGCGAGCCTTTGAAAGGGCCGCCACGCTGGTGCAGGGGCTTCGCTCAGCCCGAACGGGCCGTAGTGGGTACGAAGAACGGCGCCATCGCATACCGTTCGCCCTGAGCCCGTCGAAGGGTCGCCCTGAGCTTGTCGAAGGGCTGCCACTGCCGTTGGCAATACTGCACGGCGGGTCTTCAGGCTTGTCGGACGGGGGTGGCTGGTACCCTCCGCTGCCCATGACAGATGTCCCACGCGAGCCGCGCGATCACCCGGCGCCGCCTGCGGAGGTCTCCGAAGACGCGACTGGCACCGCCGAGCGCCTGCGTGCCGAGGAGGAGCTGCGACAGGCCGAGGAGCGCATGCGCTCGGTCGTCGACCACGTCATCGACGGCATCATCACCATCGACGACCGGGGCCGCGTGGATTCGTTCAATCCCGCGGCGGAGCAGCTCTTCGGCTACTTGCGCGAGGAGGTGCTCGGGCGCAACGTCAACGTGCTGATGCCCGAGCCCTACCACCACGAGCACGACGCCTACCTCGCCAACTACCTGCGCACCGGACAGGCCCGGATCATCGGCATCGGCCGGGAAGTGGTGGGTCGGCGCAAGGATGGCAGTACCTTCCCCATGGAGCTGGCGGTCAGCGAATTCCACATCGGCTCGCGGCGCTACTTCACGGGCATCGTGCGCGACATCACCGAGCGCAAGGAACTGGAAGGCCAGCTGCGCCAGCGGCTGGACGAGCTGGCGCAGGCAGACCGGCAGAAAAACGAGTTCCTCGCGATGCTGGCGCACGAGCTGCGCAATCCGCTGGCACCCATGCGCAATGCGCTGCACCTGCTGAACTCGCCGAAGGCCGACGAGGAGGTCCGCGAGCGTGCGCGGCAGATCATGGATCGCCAGATGCACCATCTTGTGCGCCTGGTCGACGACCTGCTGGATGTGTCGCGCATCGTGCGCGGCATGATCGAGCTGCGCCGCAGCGTGATGGATCTGTCCGAGGCGGTGCTGCGCGCGGCCGAGACGGCGCAGCCGGTGATCGACGGCCAGGGGCATGAACTCGTCGTCAGCCTGCCCGACGAGCCGCTGTGGGTCGACGGCGACGTCGTGCGGCTGGGCCAGGTAATTGCCAACCTCCTGACCAACGCGGCCAAGTACACCGACCAGGCTGCCGTGCTCCGGCTGAGCGCCATGCACGAGGCCGCCGAAGTGGTGGTGCGGGTGCGCGACCCGGGCATCGGGATTCCTGCCGAGACGCTGCCGCACGTGTTCGAGCTGTTCGTGCAGGGCGACCGCTCGCTGGCGCGTTCGCAAGGGGGGCTGGGCATCGGCCTCACGCTGGTGCAGCGGCTGGTGGAACTGCACGGCGGCACGGTGGAGGCGCACAGCGAGGGCCGCGGGCGGGGCAGCGAATTCATCGTGCGGCTGCCGCGTGTGCCGGCGCCGCGCGCTGCCGGTACACGCCTCGGAGGCCAGGCAGCGGGGCGGCGCGCCAAGGCGCCGGTGCAGCGGGCCAGGCGCGTGCTCGTGGTGGACGACAACATCGATGCCGTCGACAGCATCGTGCTCATCCTGCGAGGGGCCGGCTACGACGTGAGCTGCGTGTACGACGGGCCATCCGTGCTCCCCGCGGCCAGGCGCTTCCACCCGGACGTGGTGGTGCTCGACATCGGCCTGCCCGGGATGGATGGCTACGAGGTCGCGCGGCAGCTGCGCGCGCAGCAGGAGTTTCGCAACACCCCGCTCGTGGCGGTCACGGGCTACGGCCAGGCCGACGACCGTCTCAGGGCACGCGAGGCGGGCTTCGACGCGCACCTCACCAAGCCCGTGAATCCTCAGCAGCTGCAGCAGTTCATTGCGAAACCCCGGCCCCGCACGCGGGTGTGACCGGGGCCGTGCGCTCGATCAGCCACTGCAGCGCGGCTGCCGCCACCCGGCCCTGGAGCCGCTCACGCACGGTGGCGTGATAGGCGTCGAGCCACTGCAGCTCGTCGGGGCGCATCAAGGCGAAATCGAGGCAGCGCGTGTCGATGGGGCACAGCGTGAGCGTTTCGAAATCGAGGAACTCGCCGAAGGCGCCTGGCTCCGGCGTGGCGGCCGGCACGTTCATCACGAGGTTCTCGATGCGCACGCCCCACTGCCTGGGGCGGTACAGGCCGGGCTCGATGCTGGTGATCATGCCGGGCTCCATGGCCATGTGCGGCTCCGGCGTGGCGCGGCTGATGCTTTGCGGGCCTTCGTGCACGTTGAGGAAGTAGCCCACGCCATGGCCCGTGCCGTGGCCGTAGTCCAGCCCCGCCGCCCACAGCGGGGCGCGGGCGATGGCGTCGAGCATGGGGGCGAGCGTGCCGCGCGGAAACCGCGTGCGCGACAGCGCGATGGTGCCCTTGAGCACCAGGGTGTAGTCGCGCCGCTGAGCGGCGTTCACGCGGCCGATGGGCCACACACGCGTGATGTCGGTGGTGCCGCCCAGGTACTGGCCGCCGGAGTCGATGAGCAGCAAGCCGTCGCCTTCGATTACCGCGTGTGCCTCGGGCGTGGCGCGGTAGTGGGGCATGGCGCCGTTGGCGTTGAAGCCGGCGATCGTGGCGAAGCTCGGGCCCACGAACCCTGGCCGGCGGGCGCGGGCGGCGGTGAGTTGCTCGTCGATCGTGAGTTCGGTGATGCGCTCGCGGCCCAGGGCCTGCTCGAACCAGGCGTAGAACTCGCACATGGCCGCGCCGTCTTCGGCCATGGCCTCGCGGATGTGGCGGGCTTCGGCCTCGGTCTTGCGGCTCTTGAGGAGGGTGCTGGGGTTGATGGCCTCGATCAGCTTCACGCCTTCGGGCACGTGGCGGCGCAGGCCCAGCGTCACTCGGCGCGGGTCGACGAGCAGCACGGCGCCCGCCGGCAAGGCGGCCAGCGCGGTGCGGGCCTGGCTGTAGGGAGCGAGCTGCACGTCGTCGGCTTCGAGGCGCTCGCGCAGCGCCGCTGGGATCTTGTGCTCGCCGATGAAGAGGGTGGCGCAGTGCGCGTCAAGCAGGGCGTGGGCGAGGAACACCGGGTTGTAGTCGACGTCGCAGCCGCGCAGGTTGAACAGCCATGCGATGTCGTCGACGGTCGACAGGAAGTGGTGGGTGGCGCCTTGCCGCATGACGGCTTCGCGCACCTGGCGCAGCTTCTCGACGCGCGACAGCGGGGCATGGGGTGCCTCGTGCTCGTACACCGGTGCACCGGGCAGTGGCGGGCGGTCGGGCCACACCTCGTCGAGCAGGTCTACCGTGGTGTCCAGCCGGATGCCGCCGCGCTCCAGGGCGCCGCCGAGCAGTTGGGCCGCGGCCAGCCCCAGGACATCGCCATCGACGGCCACGGTGTCTCCGGGCCGCAGATGCTCCACGAGCCACTGCGCGTGCTGCGTGCCCTGGCCGGTGGGGATCTTCACCAGCTCGATGCCGCTGCCGGCCAGCTCACGCTCGGCCTGCGTCCAGTAGCGGCTGTCGGCGAAGACAGCGGCGCACTCTTGCGTGACGGCCAGGGTACCCATGGACCCGGTGAAGCCGGACAGCCACTGCCGCCCCTGCCAGCGCTCGGGCAGGTACTCGGACAGGTGAGGGTCGGAGGAGGGCACGACGGCGGCGGCCAGTCCGCGCTGCCGCAGCGCCTGCTGCAGCTGCTCGATGCGTAGGCGGGAGGGCGAGCTGCAGGTATCCATGCGGAATCCTCGTGGCGGGGGATGCAAGGCATTCTAGGAGGCGGGTCGCCTCTATGCGCCCCGCGTACGCCCTATGTATGGCCCGGCCACACCCGGCTTCGCGCGAAGGGAGAAGGGATGACGTGATCAGGTCTTCGCCGGTGCGGCCGGCTCGGCCACCACGCGGGCGTGGCGCTCATACGTCCAGTACGCCCAGGCCCAGTCGATGAGCACGATCAGCCGGTTGCGAAAGCCGATCAGAAAGTAGATGTGCGCGAACAGCCAGAACAGCCATGCGAGGTAGCCCGAGAAGCGGATGGCGCCGAGCACCGGCATGGTGAGGTCCACGACCGCGGCCTTGCGGCCGATGGTGGCGAGGTTGCCGTAATCGATGTAGCGCAAGGGCCGCGGGGGCTCGCCTCGCAGGCGGCGCAGCAGGTTGGCGGCGGCCAGGCGGCCCATCTGCTTGGCCGCCGGGCTCACGCCGGGTACGGAACGCGGCTCGCCGTTGCCATAGCTCCGGGCCGCGGCGAGGTCGCCGATGACGGCGATTTCCGGGTGGTTGCGCACACTGAGGTCGGGCTCCACCACGACGCGGCCGGCGCGGTCGAGCGCCACGCCGGTGCTCGTCGCGAGCGCATGGCCCAGCGGCGAGGCGCCCACGCCGGCTGCCCAGATGACGGTGCGGCTGGGCAGGTGATGCGAGTGCGTCGCCTCGCCATCGCGTGCTTCGTAGGTGACTCCCGCGGCATCGATGCCCGTCACCTTGCAGCCGGTGAGCACCTCCACGCCCAGCCGTTCGAGCTGGACACGGGCCTTGGCCGAGAGCTGGGGCACGAAGCTGCCGAGCACGCGGTCGGATCCTTCGAGCAGCACCACGCGGGCGCGCCGCGAATCGATGCGGCGGAACTCCATGGGCAGCGTGTGGCGCGCGATCTCGGTCATGGTGCCGGCCATCTCCACGCCGGTCGGTCCGGCGCCGATGATCACGAAGGTCATCCAGGCGTGCCGCTCGGCCTCGTCGGTGCTGCGCTCGGCGTGCTCGAAGGCGCCGATCACCCGGGCGCGGATGGCGAAGGCGTCGGCCAGGGTCTTGAGGCCCGGCGCATGCGCGGCCCACTCGTCGTGGCCGAAGTAACTGTGGGTGGCGCCCGCGGCCACGATGAGGTGGTCGTAGGGCAGCGGTTCGCGCCCGTCCAGCACGACGTGGCGCGCTGCGGCGTCGATGCCGGTCACCTCGCCCTGCAGCACGGTGAGGTTGCCGTGCTTCATCTCCCGGCGCAGCACGTGGCGGATGGGGGCGCTCACCGCCGGTGCGCTCAGGCCGGCGGTGGCCACCTGGTACAGCAGCGGCTGGAAGAGATGGTGGTTGGTGCGGTCCACCAGGGTGATCTCCACCTCGGCGCGCGACAGCGCGCGCACGGCCTCCAGGCCACCGAAGCCACAGCCAACGACCACCACGCGGGGCCGGTCGGGACGGGTGATGTTCATTCGGCGGTTTCCTCAAGCGCAGTGGGCGGCGACTGAAGACGCCGCCGGACCATGTGGATGTGCCCGCGCAGTCCGTACAGCTCGTCGGCGTAGCTGAGTGGCACCGTGATGTTGCCCACGCGTGACTCGATGTCGTCGAGCTCGCGGATCAGCTCGTCGCGCGGCTGCTCGCCGTGGCGGTTCTCTACAGCACGCAGCTGGCCGTACCAGCGGAAGATGCGCGAGCGGATGCGGAACTCGTACAGCGGCGGCACGAGCCGCGACAGCGGGATGAGGATGGCCACGATGGACAGCAGCGCGACCCACATGCGGTCGATGAGGTTGGCCAGCCAGAACGGCAGGTAACGCTGCAGCAGCGGCGGGCCGGTGCGGTAGTAGCGCTCGGCTTCCTTCGCGAGCGGCCACTCGGTGTTCCTGGGGCTGGGGAACTCGCCCTTGCGCTGGAACCACCCCGCCTCGCCGTGGATGGTCTGTGCGGCCTGCACCATGAGCTGCATGATCGCCGGGTGCGTGTCTTCCTTGACGACGAGCGCGGCGGTGGGTGCCACGAGGCGCACGTCAGCCGGCGGCTCGTCACGCGCGAGGTCGACCACCCCGCGCGGCAGCACCACGGGGCTCATGTAGGGAAAGCGGCGCGAATAGGCTTCGGCCTGCGCGAAGTCGAGCAGCTTCACGCCGGGCGTTTGCAGCAGCATCTGCACCATGAGCGATTCGGGCGCCGAGGCGAACACGAGTGCGTCGACCTCGCCGGCCAGCAGCGCCATCACCGCCGGTGTCTGTGGGTGCTGCACGAGCGTGATGGTGGCGGGGTCGATGCGGTTGGCCTGCAGCACCTGCCGCATCAGGTTAGGCACGCCGCTGCCCGGCGCACCGATGTTGACGCGCCAGCCGGCCAGCTGCGACAGCTGGTCGAGCGCAGGCCTGCCGAGCAGGCGGCGCGCGGAGTCTTCACGGTAGAAGAGCCAGAGGGGCTCGTAGAACAGGCTGCCCAGCGAGACGAGGCGGTCCTGCGTGTCCGGCTCGGCGAGCGCCGGGGCCAGCGCTTCTCGCCGCGTGCTGTCGTCGGCGCCGCCTTGCACGAAGGCCATGTCGACCGGCGAGTTCTCGTCGCGCAGCAGGGCGAGGTTCTCGGCCGCGCCCTGGGTGCTGCGCAGCTCGACATGGATGCCGTGCTTTGCAAGCAGCGCCGCGTAGCGCTTGCCGAACTCCGCATAGGCGTCCTGCTCGGCGCCGGTGGCCAGCACCACGCGGCGCGGAGGCGTGGGGTCGAGCGCCCAATAGGCGAGCAGCAGCAGGAGGAGGGCGACCAGGACGAACGGTCCGGCGGTCACCACCAGGTCGCGAACCGAAACGAGGGTGTGGCGCAAGGATTTTGGAAGGGCAGGTCGGGGCATCAGCCCGCAACGATACATGGTGACGGCGATGCGGTGAGCGGCCGGTTGTGCTCGGTTGTGTGGCGGTGGAGCGGGCGCTTCGACAGGCTCAGCGCGAACGGGGGTGGGGCAGCAGGAGTAGGGCAGCCAGTGGTGCACCCAGTAGTGGATGCCACGCGCACGACAGGGTCAGGGTATTAAGTATTTGAGACCTAAAATATCGCCGCCTAAAGTTGCATTCGAAGCTGCCAGCACTGAAAGACCCCATGCGCATCACCTGCATCGGCGGCGGCCCCGCCGGGTTGTACCTGGCCTTGCTGATGAAGAAGCACGACCCCTCGCACGAGGTCACCGTGCTGGAGCGCAATCGCGCGGGCGATACCTTCGGATGGGGCGTGGTCTTTTCCGACCAGACGCTGGCCGCGCTGCAGCACGCCGATGCGGCCACGGCCACGCAGGTTCTCGATGCCTTCAACCACTGGGACGACATCGAGGTGCATTTCGGTGGCCAGTGCATCCGCTCGTCAGGCCACGGCTTCGCCGGCATCGGGCGGCACCGGCTGCTGGCCATCCTGCAGGCGCGCTGCGCCGAACTGGGCGTGAGGCTGCGCTTCGAATGCGAGGTGCCCGACGATGCGGGCATCGAGGCCGATCTGATCGTGGCCGCCGACGGGCTCAACAGCCGCATCCGCAGCCAGTACGCCGACACCTTCCGCCCCGACATCGACCTGCGACGCAACCGTTTCGTGTGGCTGGGCACGCACCAGCGATTCGAGGCCTTCACCTTCGCCTTCGAACGCACCGAGTGGGGCTGGTTCCAGGCCCACGCCTACCGCTTCGATGCCGACACCTCGACCTTCATTGTGGAGACGCCCGAGCCCGTGTGGCGGGCGGCGGGCCTGGCCGACATGGGCAAGGAAGAAGGCATCGCGTACTGCGAGCGCTTGTTCGCGCGCTACCTCGATGGCCATGCGCTCATGTCCAACGCGGCGCACCTGCGCGGGTCGGCACAGTGGATCCGCTTCCCGCGCGTGGTGTGCCGCACCTGGGTGCACGAGCAGGGCGGCGCCGACGGCCGCACGCCCGTCGTGCTGATGGGTGACGCGGCGCACACCGCGCATTTCTCCATCGGCTCGGGCACCAAGCTCGCGCTGGAAGATGCGATCGACCTGGCCGACAGCCTGGCGGCATCGCCCGGCGACGTGCGTGCGGCGCTGCGTGCCTACGAGGCGCGGCGCAGCGTGGAGGTGCTCAAGATCCAGAACGCCGCGCGCAACTCCACCGAATGGTTCGAGAACGTGGAGCGCCATGCGCGCCTCGCGCCGGAGCAGTTCGCGTACTCGCTGCTCACGCGCTCGCAGCGCATCTCGCACGAGAACCTGCGTCAACGCGATCCGCGGTACCTCGGCGAGTTCGAGCACTGGGTGGCCGAGCGCGCGGGGCTGCAGGCGCCGGCGCCCGTGCCGCCCATGTTCACGCCGTTTCGCCTGCGCGGTCTCACGCTCAAGAACCGTGTGGTGGTCTCGCCCATGGCGCAGTACAGCGCGATCGACGGCATCGCCGGGGACCACCACCTCGTGCACCTGGGCGCACGGGCCCTCGGGGGGGCCGGGCTGGTGTTCACCGAGATGACCTGCCCCTCACCCGACGCGCGCATCACCCCGGCCTGCGCGGGGCTGTGGAACGACGCGCACACGGCGGCCTGGAAACGCATCGTCGATTTCGTACACGGCGGCACCACCGCGAAGATCGCGCTGCAGCTGGGGCACTCGGGCGCCAAGGGCTCGACCCGCGTGCCGTGGGAAGGCGAGGATCTGCCGCTGCCCGAAGGCAACTGGCCGCTCATTTCCGCCTCGCCGCAGCAATACCTCGACGGCGTGAGCGCCTGGTCGCGGGCGATGAATCGCGACGACATGGACCGCGTGCGCGAAGAGTTCGTGGCCGCTACCCAGCGCGGCATCGAGGCCGGGTTCGACTGGCTGGAGTTGCACTGCGCGCACGGCTACCTGTTCTCGGCCTTCCTGTCGCCACTCACCAACCAGCGCACCGACGAATACGGCGGCACGCTCGCACACCGCCTGCGTTTCCCGCTGGAGGTGTTCGCCGCCATGCGAGCGGCATGGCCCGAGGACCAGCCGATGTCGGTGCGCATCTCCGCGCACGACTGGGTCGAAGGCGGCAACACGCCCGAAGACGCCATCGCCATGGCCCGCGCCTTCAAGGAGGCGGGCGCCGATTTGATCGACGTGTCTTCCGGCCAGGTGAGCAAGACACAACAGCCCGTGTATGGCCGCATGTACCAGACGCCCTTCGCCGACGCCATCCGCAACGAGGTAGGCATCGCCACCATGGCGGTGGGTGCGATCTTCGAGGCCGATCACGTGAACAGCATCGTGGCGGCGGGTCGCGCCGACCTGTGCGCCATCGCCCGCCCGCACCTGGCCAACCCGGCGTGGACGCTGTTGGAGGCGGCCCGCATCGGCCACACCAGCGGCATCGGCGCCGATTGGCCCCGGCAGTACCTCTCCGGCAAGAGCCAGCTGGAGCGCAACATCGAGCGGGAGAAGGCGCTGGCCGCGCCGGCTGCGGGTCTCCCGCCCGACGAACAGGCGGTGTAGCGATGGATGCGATGGAAGGTCTGCGTGCAGTGGTGACGGGCGGCGCCAGCGGCATCGGCGCCGCCATCACGATGGCGCTGGTGAAGAAAGGCGCGAAGGTCGTGGTGATGGGTCGCGATGAAGAGCGCCTGCGCACGTTCTGCGATGCGCTGGGCCCCTCGGCCGTGGAGGGCGTGCGCCTCGACCTGGCCGACCCCACGAGCATCCCCCAGGCCTTCGAGGCCGCTGCGGCCGCCGGCCCGGTGGACATCCTCGTCAACAACGCGGGCGAGGCCGGCAGCGCGCCCTTCATGCGCACCTCGCTGGAACTGTGGCAGCGCATGCTCGACGTGAACCTCACCGGCGCCTTCCTCTGCACGCAACAGGTGCTGCCCGGGATGCTGGCGCGCGGTTGGGGTCGCGTCGTCAACATCGCGAGCACCGCATCGCTGCGCGGCTATCCCTACGTGGCGGCCTATTGCGCAGCCAAGCACGGCCTGCTCGGCATGACGCGCTCGCTCGCGCTCGAAGTGGCGACGAAGGGCGTCACCGTCAACGCGGTGTGTCCCGGATACACCGACACGCCCCTGGCTGGCCGCGCCGTCGAGAACATCGTGGCCACCACCGGCCGCAGCGCCGGCGAGGCACGGCAGCGGCTCGCCGCCGCCAACCCCCAGGGCCGGCTGGTGCGGCCCGAGGAAGTGGCGCAGGCGGTGGTGTGGCTCGTGCGGCGCGAGGCTTCGGCGATGACCGGGCAGGCCATCGCGGTGGCAGGCGGGGAGGTGATGTGAGCGCCGCCGTGCCGGCCGACCGCCTGGGCGAACTCGCCGCGCCCGAGGCCGCGAGCGACATGGAGTCGCGCGTGACCGGCGACCACCATCAGGCACTCAAGCTGTGGCTGCGCCTGCTCGCCTGCACCACACGCGTGGAAGGCATGGTGCGCAACCGGCTGCGCAGCGAGTTCGGCACCACGCTGCCGCGCTTCGACCTGCTCGCGCAACTGGAGCGCGAGCCGCATGGCCTGACCATGGGCGAGCTGTCGCAGCGGCTCATGGTGACCGGCGGCAACATCACCGGCATCACCGACCAGCTCGAAGCCGAAGGGCTGGTGCGGCGAGCGCCGCATCCCACCGACCGCCGTGCCTGGGCGGTACGGCTCACGCCCAGCGGCCGGCGGCAGTTCCGGCGCATGGCGTCGGTGCACGAGCAATGGGTGGTCGAGCTGCTGTCCGGCTGGACCGCCGAAGAGAAGGGGCAGGTCTACGCCTTGCTCGAACGCCTGAAGCGGCACCTTGCCGGCGTGGAGGCCGCGCCGGCGTCCACCCGGCGCATCAAGAAGGAGAAGAGTGCATGAGCAGACCCATGGATACCCTGCTGCAGGCGGGCAACCGCCGCCATGCCGCCCGGCTCAGTGCCCAGCACGTGGGCTGGGAGGTGGACGGCAAGGTCGGCGTGGTCACCATCGACCGGCCCGACCGCAAGAACCCGCTCACCTTCGATTCCTACGCCGAGCTGCGCGATTTGTTCCGCGCCCTGGCGCAGGCCGATGACGTGCGCGCCGTGGTCATCCAGGGCGCGGGCGGCAACTTCAGCTCCGGCGGTGACGTGCACGAGATCATTGGCCCGCTCACGAAGATGAGCATGCCGGACCTGCTCACCTTCACGCGCATGACCGGCGATCTGGTCAAGGCGATGCGGGCGTGCCCGCAGCCCATCGTGGCGGCCATCGACGGCGTGTGCGCGGGGGCCGGGGCCATCATCGCCATGGCTTCCGACCTGCGCATCGGCACGGCGCGCAGCAAGGTCGCGTTCCTGTTCGCGCGTGTGGGGCTGGCCGGCTGCGACATGGGTGCGTGCAGCATGCTGCCGCGCATCATCGGCCACGGACGGGCCTCGGAGCTGCTCTACACCGGCCGCTCCCTCACCGGCGACGAGGCGCTGGCCTGGGGCTTCTACAACCGCCTTGCGCTGCCCGAGGACGTGAACCCCCACGCCGTGGGCTGGGCCGCCGAGATTGCCGCGGGCCCGAGCTTCGGCCATGCCATGACCAAGCGCATGCTCCACCAGGAGTGGGCCATGGGCCTGGACGAAGCCATCGAATCCGAAGCGCAGGCGCAGGCCATCTGCATGATGACCAAGGACTTCCATCGCGCCTACGAGGCCTTCGCCACCAAGGCCAAGCCCGCGTTCAAGGGCGACTGACCACTTTGCCGCCCCCATGGACCTCGCCCATTTCGACTGGCCCTTCTTCGATGACCGCCACCGCACGCTGGTGCGTGAGGCGCGGGCCTGGGCCGCGTCGCAGCCCTGGCCGGCGGGCGATCCGGGTGGCGCGGACGTGGACGCCGAGTGCCGTGCGCTCGTGCGGCGCCTGGGCGCGGCAGGATGGTTGCGCCACGCAGTGGCGGGCAGCGCGGGGATCGACACACGCGCGGTGTGCCTGCTGCGCGAAGTGCTGGCGTGGCACCACGGCCTGGCCGACTTCGCTTTCGCCATGCAGGGCTTGGGCTGCGGCGCCATCTCGCTGGAGGGCACGCCCGCGCAGCGCGAGCGCTGGCTGCCGCGCGTGGCCCGCGGCGAGGCGATCGCGGCCTTCGCGCTCTCCGAGCCCGAGGCCGGTTCCGACGTGGCGGCGCTCGCCTGCGAGGCGCGCGACGACGGCGACGCCTATGTGCTCAACGGCGAGAAGACCTGGGTTTCCAACGGCGGCATCGCCGACTTCTACGTGCTCTTCGCACGCACCGGCGAGGCGCCCGGCGCGCGTGGTGTCACGGCCTTCATCGTGGAAGCCGGCACGCCCGGGTTGGAGATCGCCGAGCGGCTGCACGTGATGGCGCCGCATCCGCTCGCTCGGCTGCGGCTCGCCGATTGCCGCGTGTCCAAGTCTGAGCGGTTGGGCCAGGCGGGGCAGGGCTTCAAGCTCGCGATGCGCACGCTCGACGTGTTCCGCACCTCGGTGGCCGCCGCCGCACTGGGCTTCGGCCGGCGCGCGCTGCACGAGGGACTCGCGCGCGCCGCCTCGCGCCGCATGTTCGGCCAGCAGCTGGCCGATTTCCAGCTCACGCAGGCCCGTCTCGCGCAGATGGCCACCACGCTGGAGGCCGCCGCGTTGCTCACCTACCGCGCCGCGTGGCAGCGCGACCAGGGCCGCAGCGTGACCCGCGAGGCCGCCATGGCCAAGATGGCTGCCACCGAAGGCGCGCAGCAAGTCATCGACGCGGCCGTGCAGCTTCACGGCGGCGCGGGCGTGCAGCGCGGGCAGGTAGTCGAGTCGCTGTACCGCGAGATCCGCGCCTTGCGCATCTACGAAGGCGCCACCGAAGTGCAGCAGCTCATCGTCGCACGCGAGCTGCTGAAAGCGCATCGAGGAGATCCGCGATGACCACCCCTTCCGCCCACGTCGACGACTTCTGCGCCCGCCACCTGCCGCCGCGCGAGCAGTGGCCCGAGTTCCGCTTCGACTTGCCGGAGCTGCGCTTTCCCGAGCGAATCAACTGCGCCGGGGATCTGCTCGACCGCTGGGTGGAGCAGGGCGAGGGTGGACGACCGTGCCTGGTGGGCGCCGAGTACCGCTGGACCTATGCCGAGCTTCAGGCCCAGGCCCACCGCATCGCGAACGTGCTTGTGAAAGAGCTGCGCCTCGTGCCCGGCAACCGCGTGCTGCTGCGCGGGGCCAACTCGCCCATGCTCGCCGCCTGCTGGCTCGCGGTGGTCAAGGCGGGCGGCGTGGCGGTGGGCAGCATGCCGCTCCTGCGCGCAGGCGAGCTGGCGCAGATCGTCCAGAAGGCCGAGATCACGCACGCGCTGTGCGACGGGCGGCTGGCCGAAGAGCTGCGCCTTGCGATGCCGCTATGCCCCACGCTGGCGCACGTGCTGCACTTCCACACGGCGACGGAAGACGGCCTGGAAGCGCGCGCCGCTACGCAGCCCGCGCAGTTCCGCAACGTCGAC
>CBINKC010000083.1:0-19913 GCA_966251135.1 uncultured Burkholderiaceae bacterium | reverse complement strand
GAGAAGAACGAAGACCGCATGGGCTACTGCTACACGCGGGATTCGGGCCTGTTCGCCCTGGCCGATGGCATGGGCGGACACCCCGAGGGGGAAGTCGCTTCGCAACTGGCGTTGCAGACCCTGGCGGCGATGTTCCAGCGCGATTCCAAGCCGATGCTGGCCGACCCGCTGCGTTTCCTGCATGAGTCGATCCTCGCGGGTCACCAGCAGCTGCTTCGGTACGCCACGCAGAAGTCGCTGATCGATACTCCCCGCACGACCGTGGTGGCCTGCGTGCTCCAGGGGCACGCGGCCTACTGGGCGCACTGCGGCGACTCGCGGCTGTACATGGTGCGCGGCGACAAGCTGATCGCCCGCACGCGCGACCACTCGTATTCCGAACTGCAGGAGACGCTCGCGCAGGTCGTGCCCATGGGCGAACGCTTCAACCGCAATGTGTTGTTCACCTGCCTGGGCAGCCCGGGCAAGCCGGTGGTGGACACCGTAGGGCCGTTGCTCCTGCAGCCGGGTGACCGCGTGCTGCTGTGCTCCGACGGCTTGTGGGGCAGCGTCACGGACAGCGTCATCACCGAGCAGCTGTCGCAGCGCCCCATCTCTGATGCCGTGCCGGAACTGGTCGAGCAGGCGCTGCGCAACGGTGGGCCGAAGAGCGACAACGTCTCCGTGTTGGCCGTCGAGTGGGAAAGCGCCGAGGATGCCGACACCGCGACCGGCATTTCCACGCAGACCCTGGGTGAGGAAGTCTTTGCCTCGACCATCCAGGCCAGTGTGCTGGGCCAGCAGGACATCCCCGAAGAGCTCGACGACGCCGAGATCGAGCGCTCCATCAAGGAAATCAACGACGCCATCCGGCGCTCGTCCCAGCAAAAGAAGTCCTGAGAAGGTGTGAACGAATCCGACATGCCCGCTCATCACGCCGGAACGCACCCACTCCGCGTTGCAAATGCTCGCCGTAGCCCGAGCTACGGCTGTGCTTTGCGCCTTGATTAGGCCCATTGCGGCGCGCTGCTCGGGCACGCCGGATTCATTCACACCGTCTGAGGAGGACGACCCCAATGAGCTACACCCGCGCGGGTGGCCGTGCCGCTGACGCATTGCGGCCAGTCACCATCACCCGCCACTACACCCGCCACGCCGAAGGTTCCGTGCTCGTGGCGTTCGGCGACACCAAGGTGCTGTGCACCGCGTCAGTCGAGGAGAAGGTGCCCCCGCATGTGCGCGGCACCGGTCGCGGCTGGGTCACCGCTGAGTACGGATTGTTGCCGCGCTCGACCCACAGTCGCAGCGACCGCGAGGCCGCGCGCGGCAAGCAAAGCGGCCGCACGCAGGAAATCCAGCGTCTCATCGGCCGCTCGCTGCGTTGCGTGTTCGACCTGGGCGCGATGGGTGAGCGCACGATTGCACTCGACTGCGATGTGCTCCAGGCCGACGGCGGTACGCGCACGGCAGCGATCACCGGCGCTTTCGTGGCGGCGCACGACGCTGTGGGCTGGATGCAGGAGCGCGGCTTGATCACCCGGTCGCCTATCCGCGATTTCGTGGCGGCGGTGTCGGTGGGCATCGTGGAAGGCACGCCACTGCTGGACCTTGAGTACGTCGAGGATTCGGCCTGCGGCACCGACATGAACGTGGTGATGACCGCCAGCGGCGGTTACGTCGAGGTGCAGGGCACGGCCGAAGGCGTGCCCTTCAGCCGTGAAGAGATGGGCTCGCTGCTGGCCCTGGCCGACAAGGGCATCCGCGAACTGGTGGCGCTGCAGCGCCACGCGCTGGCCCAGCGCTGATCACGCATATCCCGGCCGACCGCGGGGCGAGTGCTTGTGGCCTCGGGGGACCGGGGCTACAAGGATTTCCATGCGACTTGTGCTCGCCTCCAACAACGCCAAGAAGCTTCATGAGCTGCGCGCGCTGTTCTCGCCGCTGGCGCTCGACATCGTGACGCAGGGCTCGCTCGGCATCGCCGAGGCCGAGGAGCCTCATTTCACCTTCATCGAGAACGCGCTCGCGAAGGCGCGGCACGCGGCGGCGCGTTCGCGTGCCGCGGCCATCGCGGACGACTCGGGATTGTGCGTCGACGCGCTGGGCGGGGCGCCGGGCGTGATGTCGGCACGGTATGCCGAGCGCTTGGGTGAGGACCCGCCGGTGACAGACCGCGAGCCATTGCGCGCGCTGCAGGATGCTGCGAACAACGCGCTGCTGCTCGAACGCATGCGCGGTGTGGACGACCGCCGCGCGCGCTTCGTGAGCACGCTGGTGGCGGTGCGTTCGGCCGACGATCCGGAGCCGCTCGTTGCGGTGGGCCGCTGGCACGGCGCGATCCTTACCGAGCCTCGCGGCGAAGGGGGCTTCGGTTACGACCCCTTGATGTCCATCCCGCAGCTCGGGCAGACGGTGGCGCAGCTGCCGGCAGAGGTGAAGAACCGGCACAGCCATCGGGCGATGGCCGCCCAGCAGATGCTCGGTTTGATGCGCGAGGTGTGGCACCTTGGCTGACGTCCCGCTTGTCCCGGCGATCACGCCGGCCGAGCCGGCCGGCGAGGTGCTGGCGCGCTACATGCGCCCGGGCACACTGAGCCTCGCGGCACTGCCGCCGCTGTCGCTGTATGTGCACCTGCCGTGGTGCCTGCGCAAGTGCCCTTATTGCGACTTCAACTCGCACGAGCAGGCAGGTGCCGTGCCCGAGGCGCGGTACCTCGATGCGCTGCGGGCGGACCTCGAAGCGGTGCTGCCCTTCGTGTGGGGGCGGCGGGTGGTGAGCATCTTCCTGGGCGGCGGCACGCCCAGCCTGTTCTCGCCCGAGTCGATCGACCGGCTGCTCACCGATGTGCGCGCCCGGCTACCGGTGGAACCGGGCTGCGAGGTCACGCTGGAGGCCAATCCGGGCACCTTCGAGCGGGAGCGCTTCCGTGGCTTCCGGCAGGCCGGGGTGACGCGGCTGTCCGTGGGGGTGCAGAGTTTCGACGATGCCCGGCTGCACGCGCTGGGCCGGGTGCACGATGCGGCGCAGGCGCGGGCGGCGCTGGAGGAGGCGAGCCACGCCTTCGACACTTTCAACATCGACCTCATGTATGCGCTGCCCGGCCAGACGCCGGACGAACTCGACGCCGAGCTGCGCCAAGCGCTCGCGTTCGAGCCGCCGCACTTGTCGATCTACCACCTCACGATCGAGCCCAACACGTACTTCGCCAAGCATCCGCCATCGTCGTTGCCTGACGACGATGCAGCGGCGGCCATGCTCGACCTCATCGTCGATCGCACGGCGTCGGCCGGGCTGGCGCGCTACGAGGTCTCGGCGTTCGCGCGAGCCGGCCATCGCTGCATGCATAACCTGAACTACTGGCAGTTCGGCGACTACCTTGGCATCGGTGCAGGGGCGCATAGCAAGCTCAGTTTTCCGCACCGGGTGATGCGGCAGGTGCGCTACCGCGACCCGGCGAAGTACATGGCGCAGGCGCTCGCAGGAGCGGCCGTCGCGCAGGACGAGGAGGTGTCGCGCAAGCAGCTGCCGTTCGAGTTCATGCTCAACGCACTGCGTCTCAGGGAGGGCTTCGAGGCGGCGCTTTTCACCGAGCGGACGGGCTTGCCCATGACCGTGATCGACGCGCCTTTGCGAGAAGCCCAGTCGCGCGGCCTGTTGCAGGCGGATTGGCAGCGGGTCCGCCCCACGCCGCTCGGTTTCGATTTTCTGAGCGACCTGCAGGCACTGTTCCTCGACTAGTCCCGCAGGGAAACTGAGGCATGAAGCGGCATGCCGCCTGGCGCCTGTCCGGCGTGCGGCGCTATACGCGGTTGAGCGACATCCCTGCCGTGCTGCGCAGCCGTTCGATGATGCGCGGCCCGATCTGCTTGAGCGGCAGGACTTCATGTGCGGCGCCCGCCGCGATCGCCTCGCGCGGCATGCCGAAGACCACGCACGTGGCCTCGTCCTGGACGAAGTTGTAGCTGCCCGCGTCACGCATCTCCTTCATCGCGGCGGCACCGTCCGCGCCCATGCCGGTGAGCATGACGCCGAGGGCATTGGGGCCCACCATGCGCGCGACGGACTTGAAGAGCACTTCCACGGAAGGCTTGTGCCGGTTCACGGGCTCGCCGTCTTGCACGCGCGCCAGGTAGTTGGCGCCGCTGCGCTCCACGCTCAGGTGCAGTCCACCCGGGGCGATGTAGGCATGGCCGGGCAGAATGCGCTCGCCGTCCTTGGCCTCGGCCACGCGGATGTGGCACAGCCCGTCGAGCCGGGCGGCATAGCTGCGCGTGAAGCCGGGGGGCATGTGCTGAGTGATGACCACGGCGGGCGAGTCCGGCGGCAGCTGCGCGAGGACTTCCCTGGTGGCTTCGGTGCCGCCGGTGGAGGCGCCGATGACGATCAGCTTTTCGGTGGACAGGCGGCCGATGGGGGCATGGGCGGGCCGCAGGCCGTCGGCGGGGGCCTCCGCGTGAGGTGCTGTGGACACCAGGCGCTTGAGGTGGGCCTTGGAGGCGATGCGGATCTTGTCGGTGATGTCATGGGCCAGCAGCCTCAAGCCATCGGCCACGCCGATCTTGGGCTTGGCCACGAAGTCGACGGCACCCAGCTCCAGCGCGCGCAGCGTGACGTCGGCGCCGCGTTCGGTCAGCGTGGACACCATCACCACGGGCATCGGGCGCAGCCGCATGAGCTTGCTGAGGAAGTCGATGCCGTCCATGCGCGGCATCTCGACGTCCAGGGTGATGACATCGGGATTGAGCGTGCGGATCATCTCGCGCGCAGCGTAGGGGTCGGCCGCGGCGCCGACACACTCCATGTCCGGCTGCCGGCTGATGATCTCGCTGAGCAGGCTGCGCACTAGCGCCGAGTCGTCGACGACAACCACGCGGGTCTTGGCCATGCTGTCTCGCGCTCCCAATGGCGTTACTCCTTCGTTCAGAACAGGTCGACCGAGCCGCCACCGGTGGCCGCCGGCACGACCCGCTGTGCGGCTGCGCGCTCCTGGGCCGCCAGGGCCTCGGCCTGCGTGGGCGCGAGGCGCTTGACCATGGCCTTGCCGCTGGCCGGCAGGAAGCACACCTTGCGTGGATAGATGTCCATCACGTCCTTGGACAGGATGGGGATGTGTTCGGTCTTCAGGTAGTTGATGACGAACTGCGTGTTGCGCTCGCCCACATTGAGCGAGCTCATGCCGCTGACGACCTGGCCGCCGCCGAACACCTTGGCTTCCATGCTCGTGCGTGAGGCACCGCGCTTCATCATTTCGTTGATGAGCAGTTCCATGGCGTAGGAGCCATAGCGTCCGGAGTCGCCGGCGCCGTCGGGCAGCATGAAGTGGTTCATGCCGCCCACGCGGGCGTTGCGGTCCCAGAGGCACGCGGCGATGCACGAGCCCAGGGTGGTGGTCAGGAGGAGGTCCTCGTTGTGCACGAAGAATTCGCCAGGCAGGATCTTCACCGCGTCGTTCTGGAAGCGCGCATCCCAGTAGAAGAAGGATGCCTCACCGGGTCTGCGCGGCTGGGCCTTGAGCTGTGCGAGACGCGAGCCGGCGGGCGCGGGGAAGGAGACTGAGGCGAGGGCCATGTCTGCTCTTATCGGCTCGGCGCGCAAGGGCTTGACCCAGGCATGTGTCATGCGCGTTCGTAGATGGTCTTTCCGCGCAGGCGGAACAGGTCACGCGAGTCGGTGAAGTTCTCGGAGTGGCCCACGTACAGCATGCCGCCCGGCTTCATCACGCGATGGAAGTGCTCGAGCACCCGGCGCTGGGTGGGGGCGTCGAAGTAGATCATCACGTTGCGGCAAAACACGATGTCGAAAGGGTCGCCCAGCGACCACTGTGTGTCGATCAGGTTGTGGGTGCGGAACTGCACCAGCGAGGCGAGCTCAGGCTTGACTCGGATGTGGCCGCTGTTGGCGCCCTTGCCGCGCAGGAAGTGGCGCCGCAGGCGCTCGGGCGACAGGCCCCGGGAGTCGGCGGGGTACACGCCGCGGGCCGCCGTGGCGAGCACACGGGTGTCGATGTCGCTGGCGACGACTGCCACGGCCGCGCGAGCGCCGAGCGTCTCTTCCACCGTCATCGCGATGGAGTAGGGCTCCTCGCCGGTGGACGCGGCGCTGCACCAGATGCGCAGCGGCCGTGCGCTGCGTGACATCAGATCGCGCGCCAACTCCAGGAAGTGATGTTCCTCGCGGAAGAACGAGGTCAGGTTGGTGGTCAGGCAGTTGATGAACTCCTGCCACTCCTGCTCGCCCGCGCTGCCGCTCGCGTTCTGCAGTGACTGGAGGTAGCTGGAGAACGAACGATGCCCGGTCTCGCGCAGCCGGCGCGACAGGCGGCTGTACACCATGGCCTGCTTGCCGGCATGCAGGCTGATGCCGGCACGCTGGTAGATGAGCTGCCTCACGCGTTCGAAGTCGGCAGTGCCGAAGACGAACTCCTGGTCGCCCGCGGCTGCGACATCCGTCCCCGCGGCTGTCGGGCAGTCGGGCGAGAGGACAGCAGACATGGTCGCTCCTGGCAGGGTGCGCAGCCGCGGATTGCGGGCGTCTGCGCGGATATCGGCCGGTGCTTGCCGCGGCTTGAGCCTTGGCACCGAGTTGGCGGCAATACACCGCACACTTTGGCGCCGGGGTGCGAATACCGGCTGCTAGACTGAATCGGTGGACAAATCGCAGTCAAGCCGTGTCGGTTCAAGCCCTGGTTGAGCACAAGCCTGCCCCGACGCTGAAGCTCCAGACGGCCTTGCAGCTGTTGAGCCAGGCCGGCCATGTGCTTCCGGCCGACGCGCCGCAGGGCTCGCTGCAGTGGTTGCAGGGCGTGATCGACGGCCTGTGCATGCTGTCCAGCCGGGATGCTCTCACGGGGCTGTCCAACCGCCGCCAGTTCGAGCTGGCCATCGCACGCGAGATCGATCGTGTGGCGCGCGCCGGCGAGCCTGCGCTGGTCCTGCTCGTCGACATCGATCACTTCAAGAAGGTCAATGACACGCACGGGCATGCCGCGGGTGACGAGGTCATCCGTTCGGTGGGCAAGGCGCTGCAGGATTGCGTGCGTCCCATGGACACCGTTGCACGCTTCGGCGGCGAGGAGTTCGCGATCATCCTGCCGAACTGCCCGCCGGCTTTCGGCCACGCCGTGGCTGAGCGCATCCGCATGAAGGTGCAGCGGCTGGGCATTGCGGTGTCGCCGGGCGTGGAGTTGTCAGTGACCATCAGCATCGGTGGCGCGTTCGCGCCGCAATGGGTGCGCTCTTCGGCTCCCCTGTGGATCGAGCGCGCCGACCAGCAGCTCTACCGAGCCAAGTACGAGGGGCGCAACCGGGCCTGCCTGGAGCAGCCCCCCGTATCGCAGGTGAGCGCAGAGGAGAAGGGCCTGCTGTTCGGGCAATCGCAATTCCAGGACATTGAATGACCTATAGCAACGTCATCGGCCCGCCGGCTTCGCGTGCGCGCATCACTGCGATCACCAGCGGCAAGGGCGGCGTCGGCAAGACGGTGATGACGGCCAACCTCGCGGCGGCGCTGGCGCAGCGCGGCGAAAACGTGTTGGTCCTGGATGCCGACCTGGGCTTGGCCAACCTCGACGTGGTGCTGAACCTGTATCCCAAGCTCACGCTGCACGATGTGTTCACCGGCAAGGCGGAGCTGGACGACGCCATCCTCAACGCCCCCGGGGGCTTCTCGGTGCTGTTGGCGGGTTCGGGGCTCGTCGAGTACTCGCGCCTCACGCCCGAGGTGCGCGAACAACTGCTTGCCGTGATCCGCAAGGTCGCGCCGCGCTTCGGTCACATCCTGCTCGACACGGGCGCGGGCATCTCCGATGTGGTGCTGTACACGGTCTCGCTGGCCGACGAGGTGGTCGTGGTCGCCACGCCTGAGCCTACGTCGCTGACCGACGCCTACGCGACCATCAAGGTGCTCGCTGCGCAGCAGCAGCGCAGCCGCATCAAGCTCATCGTGAACCAGACGAGCCGCCTGGGCGAAGGCCGCGCGATTCGCGGGCAGCTGCAGACGGTGGTCGACCGCTTCGTGACCGACGGCCAGGGCGGCTCGCCCAAGCTCGAACTCATGGGCGAGGTGCCTGGCGACACCTCGGTGCGCGAGGCGGTGCAACGACGGCAGCTGCTGCTGCAGGCTTTTCCCGGCAGCGCCGCGGGCGTGGCGTTGACCGGCATCGCGGAAAGGTTGTTGGCATGAGCGACACGCAGGAGCCGGGCGACCAGCCGGTCCAGACCCCCTACCAGCGCATAGGCGGTGAACCCGCAGTGCATGCGCTGGTGGACCGCTTCTACGACCTGATGGAGCTCGATCCCGCGTATGCGGCGCTGCGTGCGATGCACCCGGCCGATCTGCAGCGCTCGCGGGACAAGCTGCACTGGTTCCTGTGCGGCTGGCTCGGCGGGCCCGCCCATTACGAGGACCGCTTCGGACATCCGCGCCTGCGGGCGCGCCACCTGCCGTTCGCGATCGGCATCGCGGAGCGCGACCAGTGGATGGCGTGCATGGTGCAGGCCATGGTCGAGCAGCAGCTCGACCCGGCGCTGGCCGAGCGGCTGCAGGCGGCGTTCTTCAACACGGCCGACTGGATGCGCAACCGCGGCGCGTAACGGGCTGCCCGAGTGTTCTGCGCGGGACAAAGCGTCAGGCGACCCGTGCTGCGGTCTTCATGACGCTTTGTTCCGCAGAGCACTAGAGCGGCTCCAGTTGCGCGCCGCGCAGGCCCACCAGCAGCGCGCGCCCTGTCTTGTCGATGCGGAATTCACCGTAGCGTGCGAGGTTCCAGCGCTGGGCTTCGCCTTCGGGGAAGTGCCAGGCATCGGTCACCAGGATCCACCCACCGTTTTTCGGCGTGAGCTCGATGCGCAGCTGCCCGTCTTCGAGCGGCCGGCCGTCGTCCAGGCGCAGCAGGGTGGCCACGCTCCGTGCATCGAGCGCGGCCACCACGTGCGGGCGCTCGCTGCCGGCGCGGAGGCTGGCGAGCGATCGGGCGTCTGCAGGCAGGCGGAACGCCAGGCGCATGTAGTCGCCCTGCATGAGCGAACGCGGGTCCACCGGCGCCAGCTCGACGAACACCGGCTGCCCGCGGGCGATGAGCGACTCTTTCTCGCGAATGGCGACGTTGACGACGAGGAGCGTGGCCACTGCGGCGAGGACCACTGCGCCCGCGGCCAGCTTCGGCCGGGCCGGCGAGTCCGCGGGCACCGCAGGCGCCATGGGGTCGGCCGCAGGCCAGGCGTGCCGGGCGAGGGCACCGAGTGCGACGCCGATGGCGATGAGCACGGCGGCCTTCTCGGACAGGGGCCAAGCCAGCGCGTAGTAGAAGCTGCCGAGCGTCCACGCAGCGGCGAGGGCGGCCGCGCCCGAGAGCCCGGGCCGCCGGCTCACGGCGCATACGGCGAGCGCCAACAGCAGGACACCCAGCGAGGGCATGAACCAGGCGAGCACGACCATGAGTGCCGCCACGGCCGCGCACCAGACGCGGCGTGTCGTGGGCCATGCACGCCACCACGCGGCTGCGGCGCCTGCGGCGAGCAGTGCCGAGACGGCCTGCATCGCATGGAAGCTTGCGCCGGGTCGCCCGGTCTGGCCCAGCTCGCGTGCGATCTCGCCCATCACGCCGACGGCACTGGCGCCGACCAGAAAGGTCATGCCGGACCACCAGGCCAGGCCGGCCAGTGTGGCGAGCAACCAGCCGGTCGCGATGGATTCGAGGGCCGCGGCCATGCGGGCCTGCTGCCCAGCTTGCCATTGCCGCTGCAGCGCGAGGGCGCCGAGCCATGCGCCGAGGGCGATGTGCCAGCCGAGCCAGAACGCGCTGCGCCCGCGTTCCCATGACGGCCACCGCGAGGGCAGGACGGCCCCGACAGCCAACACCGCGGCGGCCGCACCGAGCAGCGCGCGCAGCCAGGGCCGCGGCACGGCGAAGGCGACACCCAAGGCCAGGGCGGCCAGCACCGCGGCGGCGCCTTGCGAAGGCAGATCGCGAAACAGGCCGAAGGCCAGGCTGCCGCCCGCCACGAGGAGCGCGGGCACGGCCAGCTGCTCGACGAACAGCGGCACGCCCTGTCCGCGCAAAACGACGACCGCGCCGGCCAGCACAAGCGTGCCGACGACGTAGGGGCCGATGCCGCTGGCGGCAATGTCGCCCAGGAGCATGCCGACCACGGCAATCAGCGGCACGGCGGCCAGCCATGCGCCCAGCGCGGTGAGCAGCAGCACCGGCCAGGGCCGGGCCTCTTCCGTGGGTAGGGCGGCATCGACCGGCAGCAGGCCTTGCGCGCTCGCTTGCGCGAGCAGGTCGGAAAGCGGGTCTCGCTTCATGCGGTGGCTCCCCGGCGCGAGGCGGCGCGCGACAGTTTCAGGAGGCCGCTCACGGTGGCGGCCAGCAGCCCGGCGGCGGCCAGGCCCAGCAGGGTCAGCGCGCCCATCGCGTCGAGTGGATGGCCCTCGAACAGCAGGCGTCCCAGGCCGGCGACCAGCAGCACGTTCAGGCCCAGCCCGACGGCGCTCAAGCCATAGATCTCCATGCGGCGAGGCCTGCCGAGCACCACGGCCGCGAGTGCGAAGGCCGCGAGTGCGAAGACCGCCAGCGCAGCGCCGTAATGCGGTGCGATGTGCTGATGAAAGAGGCCGCCCAGCCCGCCGGTCGTGACCATGACCACCCACAGGGTGAGCGCGGTTCGCAGTGACCATGGGCCGGCGCCGGTGTGGCGCTGCATCGGCGATGCGAGCGCCGCGGCGGCGGCCCCCAGGCCCCAGGCGGCGAGGTGGACACCCAGGTCCTGCGGCTCGACGCGCCAGCGGTGGCCGGTGTGCGTCTGCATCCACAGCGCGATGGCGGCCATGACCACCAGCACCCAAGGCGCCCAGAGCACGTCGGTGCGTGAGCCCAGGGCCAGGGGCAGCGTGAGCGCGGCCCACAGCGCGAAGAGTTGCCAGGGGTCGGCGCCGGTCTGGTAGGTCTGGCCGAAGAAGGCGAGCAGCGCGCCGATGGCCAGCAGGGCCACGAGCCCCAGCGGCGCGCGTGCCGCCGGGCGCCATGCCGCGCCGGCGCACATGGCGAGCACCACGGACTGCAACAGGGCGAAGCGCTCCATGCGTCCCATCGATGCCCAGTGGGCGGCCACCCAGAAGACGATGCCCAGCCCGGCCAGCGCCGCACCCAGCACGGCCACGCCGCGCGGCAGCCATCGGGCCAGCCCTGCCGGCTCTTCGTGCAACCGGGCCAACGCGTGGAGTTGCCGCGATGTGCCCGGGTCCAGCCGATATCGCGCGGCCAGTTCGTAGAGCGCACGCCTCAGATCCATGTCATGCCTCCGTAGTGATGCGGTGGCGCATCGTAGTCACGACGAGGTGGTGCAGGGGCGTGTCTCGCGCGGTGTCGCGCAGCGCGACAGGCGGTGCCGCCGAACGAGACCGACAGCTCTGTGGGGCAGCGGGCGCGGCCGGGAGGACCGGCGCGCAGGATGGGGGCCGTCAGGCCTGGATGGAGCCGCCGAGCGGGGCGCGTTCGCGTGCGCCGACGGCCGAATACAGCGCCGGTGTGTCGCGCGGGATGAGCACGTCGATGGCGCGGTCGAGGGCAGCGGTGGCGCGCGCCAGCGACTCGCGCTGCGCGGCCACCTGGCCGCTCGCGATGGCGAGCCGGCGGCGCATCTCGGCCGGGACCGTGCCTTGGCGGGCCGCCAGCGTGAAGCAATCGACGGCGCGAACGAGTGCGCCGTGCAGTTCGGTGGCGTGATGGTCGATGGCTTCGGGGTCCCGTGCGCGCAGCGCATCGCCCAGCAGGACGAGGCGCGATTCCACGGCAGCCAGCGTCTGCTCCAGGCCCGCGTTCGTCTGCGGGTCTGGGAACGATGCGTCCGGAGCGCTCATCGCGCGGGGCAGGTGTTGGCCGGCCAACGGGTTCAGTGGGAGGCCTTCGAGAGCAGTTCCTGGGCGTTGGCGATCAGCTTGTCGGCGATCGCTTCGGGGTTGACGGTGAAGCTGCCGTCGGCGATGGCCTGGGACATGCGCGCCACCTTCTCGGCGTCGAATTCGGCGCCGGAGCCTTGCACCGACATCAGCGACGCGGCAGTGGACGAGATCTCGACCTGCGCGCTGGGCTCCGCGGGCTGCTCAGGTGTGGCGGCGGTGGTCTTCCCGGAAGCATTGCCCGAGTCGGTACGACCCGCGGCGACGGGAGCCACCGGGGGGGTGTCAGCGGGATTGCCGATCTTCATGAGCTTCTCCAGAGGGCCTCGGCATACCGTGGCCCATGCAACATGCTCGGTGTATCGGCCGGGCAGGTCGCCACTTTAGGAATATTTGGCATCTCTTGAGAAGGTGTGAACGAACCCGACATGCCCGCTCATCACGCCGGAATGCGCCCACTCTGCGTTGCAAATGCTCGCCGTAGCCCGAGCTACGGCTGTGCTTTGCGCCTTGATTGGGCACGTTCCGGCGCGCTGCTCGGGCGCGCCGGATTCATTCACACCTTCTGCGGGTGCTGCGTCATGGCGCCAGCTCGACGCGCCGGTCGCCGACCGGCATGCCGGTGAGGATGCGCCCACTGTCAGTGCGAACGCGGACAGGCTGTCCTTCCAGGCCTGGGGTCAGCGCCTGGCCGGCTCCCGATACGCGAAAACCCGTGCCCAGTGCCACCACCTTCACGGTGTCGCCCGCGGCGAACCACTGGCGGGGCCGCAGCTGCGTGGGGCGCACGGGCTGCCCGGCGGCCACGGCGCGCGAGAGCGTGCGGCCGACCATCGCGGAGGGATCGTGCAGGGTGCCGGCCGGGTCTGCGGCCAGATCGACTTCGGCCTGCACGAGGTCCGACGGCTGGAGGGGGCGGCCGGCCGCGAGCGGCTGGGCAGCCACCAGGGCCGGTCCGTACACCTTGACCATGACCGGGAGGAACACGTTCCATCGCACCGGGCCCGAGACGCAGCGCAGGCCCACGCGCGTGCGCCCCCACAGCCGCGCCTGAGCAGGCAGGTAGGGCCGAATGTCCTTGCATGGCGCCAGGCGCAGCCGTGGATCCGGCTCGCCCACTTCGACCTCCACCCGGGTGACGCCCGAGCTGGCCTGAGGTGCCGCGGCGATTGCCAGCTCGCGCACCCGTTGCGCAAGCGGTGTCTCGGTGCCGTGCGCGAGGCCCGCCAGCGTGGCCAGCGCGCAGGCGAGCAGCTGGTGCGCCCAGCGCGGCAGGAGGCGGCCCCATGTGTCCATGCTCGCGACTCTAGGCGCGGCCACGGCGCCCCCGGTGGGGAAATGAACGTCAATCGGCCGTCTATTCCCGCTACAGATTGGCGAGGCCGCTCAACACAATGCGTCACATCTTCACGGGGCCGAGGCCCCAGGAAGGGCACGCATGATCCACCGACTGACCGATACGCTCGACTTCCAGGCCCAGGCGCTCACGCTGCGTGCCGAGCGTCAGCGGCTCATCGCGAGCAACATCGCCAACGCGGACACGCCGGGCTACCAGGCCCGCGACATGGATTTCGCGCAGGCCCTGAAGGAAGCGACCGCGGCGGCGCAGCCCCTGCGCGGCCTGGCCGTCAGCCGGCCGGGCCACCTGGCCGGCACGCCGGGCGCAGGTGCCGAGGCGCGGCTGCTGTATGCGGCGCCCAGCCAGACCAACCTCGACCGCAACACCGTCGACATGGACCGCGAGCGGGCCAGCTTCGCGGACAACAGCGTGAAGTACGAGGCGACGCTGCGGTTCATCAACGGCAGCGTGAGAACCATGCTGGACGCCATTCGTGGAGGGACACAGTAAATGAGCATGCTGCATATCTTCAGCGTGGCGGGCAGCGCCGTGAGCGCGCAGAGCCAGCGGCTCAACGTGGTGGCTTCCAACCTCGCGAACGCCGACACGGTGGCCGGGCCCGACGGGCAGGCCTACAAGGCCCGGCAGGTCACCTTCCAGACGGAACTCATGGGCCAGGCGGGCGCGGCGGGCGTGAGGGTGAGCACCCTCAGCGAAGACCAGACGCCCGGCCGTCGCGTGCACGACCCCAAGCACCCGGCCGCCGATGCCGAGGGCTACGTGACCTACAGCAACGTGAACCCGGTGGAGGAGATGGTCAACATGATCTCCGCCTCGCGGTCCTACCAGAACAACGTCGAGGTGATGAACACCGCCAAGACGCTGCTGCTCAAGACGATCCAGATGGGCTCCTGAGCCCCTGCGCTGAACCACGAGGACCGCCATGGGCATTAGTTCCGTCAGCTCCGACACGACCGCGACCGCTGCCAACAGCGCAGCGTCGTCCCTCGCCGCCTCTTCGGATTCGGCCAGCGCCGACCGCTTCCTGAAGCTGCTGGTTGCGCAGATGCAGAACCAGGATCCGCTCAACCCGCTGGACAACGCCGAGGTCACGACCCAGCTGGCGCAGATCAACACGGTCTCCGGCATCGGCAAGCTGAACGAGACGGTGCAGGGCCTGGCCAGCCAGTTCGTGCAGATGCAGGCGCTGCAAGGTGCCGCGCTGGTGGGCCGCGATGTCATCGTGCCGGGCAACAAGCTCGACATCGCCGACGGCGTGGGGCAGGGCGGCTTCGAGCTGACCTCCGCCGCCGACGGGGTGACAGTGGAGGTGCTCAACGCGGGCGGCCACGTGATCGACACGCTGCAACTCGGCGCGCAGACCGCGGGTCGCCACGGTTTCGAGTGGAACGCGAGCAAGGCCGGCACCGATACGAATCTCACTTTCCGCATCGCCGCCAGGAGCGGGGCGGCCGAACTGCCGGCCGTGTCGCTGATGCGCGACCGGGTCAATGCCGTGAACACGGGCGGCGACACGCTCACGCTGGAACTCGCGCGCTCGGGCAGCACGCCCTATGCGCAGGTGAAAGCCTTCAACTGACCGATCCCCGATCCCCTCCAAAGGAACAACCATGGGTTTCCAGCAAGGACTGTCCGGACTCAACGCCACCAGCAAGAACCTGGAGGTGATCGGCAACAACATCGCGAACTCGAGCACCTACGGTGCCAAGTCGTCGCGCGCCGAGTTCGCGGACATGTACGCCACGGCGATGAACGGCGCGGGCGCCAACGCCATCGGCATCGGCGTGAGCCTGGAGGCGGTGTCGCAGCAGTTCACGCAGGGCAACATCGCCACGTCGTCGAACCCCTTGGACCTGGCGATCAACGGAGCGGGCTTCTTCCAGGTGACCGATGGCAAGAACCCGACCATGTACACGCGCAACGGCCAGTTCAGGGTGGACCGCGACGGCTTCGTGGTCAACGCGCAGGGCAACAAGCTCATGGGCTACGCGGCCGACGGCACCGGCACCATCTTGCCGGGGCAGGCGGCGCCGCTGCAGATGCCCACGGCCGGCATCACGCCGCGCGCCACCGACCGCATCCGCATGGAGATGAACCTCGATGCGCGCTCGGCGGTCACGCTGCCCGCGGCCGGCGCGCCCATCGACATGAGCGACCCGACCACCTACAACAACGCCACCTCGGTGACGGTGTTCGACGACAAGGGCCAGGACGTCGCGCTGACCTACTACTTCCAGAAAGCGGCCACCGACACCTGGAACGTCTACATCACGGCCAACGGCACGCCGCTGGCCACCAGCGGCGGCAACCCGGCCGCCTCGATGACGATCCAGTTCCCGTCCAATGGCGGCTCGCCCATTTCGCCGGCCGGCGCCGTGAGCATCGACATCCCGGCCTCCACGAACGCGGCGGGCGCCGACACGCTGGCCATCAGCGGCGTGTCGCTCAACGTGTCGGGTGCCACGCAGTACGGCTCGCCCTTCGGCGTGACCGACCTGTCGCAGAACGGCTATGCGGCCGGCCAGCTCGTGGGCTTGCAGTTCGAGTCCAACGGCATCGTCACGGCGCGCTACTCCAACGGCCAGTCCAAGCCCGCGGGGCAGGTGGAGATCGCCACCTTCCGCAACCCGCAAGGCTTGCAGCCGCTGGGCGGCAACGCCTGGGCGCGCACCTATGCCACGGGCGACCCGATCCTGGGCGTGCCGGGCGACGGCAACCTGGGCGTGCTGCAGTCGGGCGCGCTGGAGGAATCGAACGTCGACATGACGGCCGAGCTGGTGAACATGATTACCGCGCAGCGCGTCTACCAGGCCAATGCGCAGACCATCAAGACGCAGGACCAGGTGATGCAGACCCTGGTGAACCTGCGCTGATGGTGATGACCGGCGCCCGCAGTGCGCGCGGCGCACGAAAAGCTGGCACACGGGCCGCCGCGCCGGGCCGCCCCCAGCAAGGCCCGGCCCTCTCGGAGGGTCGCGCGCCGTACCCGGCGCGCGGGGAGTAGTCATATGGACCGCATGATCTACCTGTCGATGTCGGGTGCGAAAGCGACACTGCAGCGGCAGGACACGCTGGCCAACAACCTGGCGAATGTCTCCACCGTCGGTTTCCGGGCCGAGCTGCAGGCATTTCGCGCGGTGCCGGTGCAAGGCAGCGGCGCGAGCACGCGGGTGTATGCGCTGGAGAGCACGCCGGGCTACGACGCCGAGTCGGGCCAGGTCAGTGCCACCGGGCGCCCGCTGGACGTGGCGATGAAAGGGAACGCGTGGCTCGCAGTGCAGGGGCTCGACGGCACCGAAGCCTACACGCGGGCCGGGGCGCTGGACGTGGCGGCCGACGGCACGCTCATGACGCGCAACGGCCTGACCGTGCTGGGCGACGGCGGGCCGATCCAGCTGCCGCCCAACGCCGAGGTACAGATCGCCGCCGACGGCACGGTGAGCGTGCGCGCGGCCGACGGCAGGAGCACGCCGGCCGGCCGCCTCAAGCTGGTGACGTCCGAGGAACCGCTGCAGCGCGGCACGGACGGCCTGTTCCGCACGGCCGATGGTGCCGAGCTGCCGGCCGACGCCAACGCCCGGGTGCAGGACGGCGCGCTCGAAGGCTCGAACGTGAGCGCGGTGGAGACCATGGTCGCCATGATCTCCGCAGCGCGGCAGTTCGAGGCGCAGATGAAGATGCTGCAGACGGCCGAGGCCGACGAGAAGACGGCGGCGCAGCTGCTGTCGATGGGTTGAGCCGCACTGACTAAGGAGCACCGCCATGATGCGATCCCTGTGGATTTCCAAGACCGGCATGGAAGCCCAGCAGACCCAGCTGGACACCATCTCGAACAACCTGGCCAATGTCTCGACCAACGGCTACAAGCGTGCGCACGCCGTGTTCGAAGACCTCATGTACCAGAACCTGCGTCAGGCGGGCGCCGCGAGCAGCGAGCAGACCACGCTGCCCACGGGCCTGCAGGTCGGCCTGGGCACGCGTGCGGTGGCGACCTCGCGCAACTTCAGCCAGGGCAACCTGCAGCAAAGCGGCAACAACCTCGACGTGGCCATCCTCGGCAATGGCTTCTTCGAGGTGCAGATGCCCGACGGCACCACCGGCTACACGCGCGATGGTTCGTTCCAGGTCAACGCGACAGGGCAGCTGGTCACCAACAACGGCTACCCGGTCAACCCCGGCATCACCATCCCGGTCGATGCGAGGAGCGTGACCATCGCGGCCGACGGCACGGTGAGCGTGCTCTTGCCGGGCGAGGCCACGGCGCAGTCGGTGGGGCAGATCCAGACCACGAACTTCGTGAACCCGGCGGGCCTGGAGCCCCGGGGGCAGAACATCTACGCCGAGACGGCGGCCTCGGGCACGCCCAATACCGGCGCCCCGGGGCAGGGTGGGCTGGGCTCGCTGCGGCAGGGCTTCGTGGAGACTTCCAATGTGAACGTGGTGGAGGAACTGGTCGCCATGATCCAGACCCAGCGCGCCTACGAACTCAACTCCAAAGCCATCCAGACCTCCGACCAGATGCTCCAGAAGCTGGGGCAGCTGTGAGCCGCCTCGCGCGCCGCCTGCTGCCGGCCGCCGTGGCTTACGCGCTCGCGGCGTGCTCAGTGTTCAACCCGCCCGCGCCTGTCGACGTGGCCGAGCCCACGTATGCACTGCCCGCTGCGCCGCCTGCGCCGGCCGCGGGCAATGGGGCCATCTTCCAGGCCGCAAGCTACCGGCCGCTGTTCGAGGATCACCGGGCGCGCATGGTGGGCGACACGATCACCGTGCAGATCGTGGAGAAGGTGAGCGCGAGCCAGAAGAGCAGCAGCAGCATCGACAAGACGGGCAGCGTCTCGGCCAGTGTGAGTGCGCTGCCGGGCTTCCGGCCCAACTCCTTCGCGGACGGTCGGGCCGGCGCGGAGGGCACCTCGACCAACAGTTTCGAGGGCAAGGGCAGCACCGAGAACACGAACAACTTCTCCGGCACCATCACCGCCACCGTGACGGGCGTGCTGCCCAACGGGCACCTGCTCGTCGCCGGCGAGAAGCAGATCGGCGTGAACCACAACGTGGACGTGCTGCGCTTTTCCGGCCAGGTGGACCCGCGCACCATCCAGCCGGGCAACGTGGTGCCTTCGGCGCAGATCGCCAACGTCCGCATCGAGCACCGCGGCCGCGGCGCACAGGCAGAGGCCCAGGGAATAGGCTGGGTCGCCCGGTTCTTTTTGAACGTTCTGCCCATCTGACGCTGCCCAGAATCGAAGAGCGCCCCCAAAGACCGAGGGCCTCTTCGTGATGGACCAGACACACAAACTCCTCAAGGCGCTGATTGCACTGGCTGGCTTGGCCGCCGGGGCCGCGCTCTGGTGGCCCGCGCCAGCCAGCGCGGCGCGCATCAAGGAAGTGGCGTCCGTGCAGGGCGTGCGCACCAACGCGCTGGTCGGCTACGGCCTCGTGGTGGGGCTCGACGGCACCGGCGACCAGACCACCTCCTCGCCCTACACCGCGCAAAGCCTCAACGCCATGCTGCAGCAGATGGGCGTGACCGTGCCCGCCGGCACGACGATGCAGCCGAAGAACGTGGCGGCCGTGATGGTGACCGCTCAGCTGCCGCCCTTCGCGCAGCCCGGGCAGGCCATCGACGTGAACGTGTCCTCGCTGGGCAATGCCAAGAGCCTGCGCGGCGGCACGCTCATCGCCACCCCGCTCAAGGGCGCCGACGGGCAGATCTACGCCATGGCGCAGGGCAACCTGATCGTGGGCGGCGCCGGTGCGGCGGCGGGTGGCTCCAAGGTGCAGATCAACCACCTGAGCGCTGGGCGTGTGCCGCAGGGCGCCACGGTCGAGCGCAGCGTGCCCACACCGCTGCAGCAGGGCGACGTGCTGCAGCTCGATCTCAACGCGAGCGACTTCAACACGGCGCGCGTCGTGGCGAACGCCATCAACGAACGCATGGGCGAGGGCCTGGCCATGCCGGTGGACGGCCGGGTCGTGCGGGTGCGCATGCCGACCGATCCCGGTGCGCGCGTGGCCTTTCTCGCCGACATCGAGAACCTCGACATCGACCTCGCGCCGCCTGCGGCCAAGATTGTGATCAACGCGCGCACCGGCTCGGTGGTGATGAACCAGGCCGTGACGCTGGGCGCCTGCGCGGTGGCGCACGGCAACCTGTCGGTCACCATCAGCAGCACGCCGCAGGTGAGTCAGCCCCATGCGCTGTCCACCGGCGGCCAGACCGTGGTGGCCGAAAAAGCCGACATCACCATCGCGCAGCAGGCGGGTTCGCTGGTGCAGATGGCCGCCGGCACCCGGCTCGCCGATGTCGTGAAGGCGCTCAACGCGCTGGGCGCCACGCCGCAGGACCTGCTGGCCATCCTGCAGGCGATGAAGGCGGCCGGCGCGCTGAACGCCGAGCTGGAGGTGATCTGAAGTGAAACGCAAACGCTCGGTGGTCGTGGCGGTGGTGCGGGGGGCGCAGCGGTGGCTTCGGTCAGCGTTGAAGCTGGCCGATGGCCAGCACGACCTGTCGCACCGCTCGCCCGAGCCCCCTCCGCAGAGGGGGCTCCAGCTTGATGGTGGGGGGCGTGTCGCCGCCCGTGCCACGCCCACTGCAGCCCTTGCGTTCTTCATGCTGGAGCCCCCCTCCCGGAGGGGGGCTGGGAGCGGTCGGACATGCTGGAGCCCCTTCCCGGA
>CBINKC010000082.1:0-20434 GCA_966251135.1 uncultured Burkholderiaceae bacterium | reverse complement strand
GGCGCCGATGTAGGTGCGCCGGTGGCCGCGGATCTCGGCCTCGTCGTGCACGCCGCCGAGCGATACGCGCACGAAAGGCCGCTGCAGGGCGCGCGCAATGCTCTGGCCCAGCGAGGTCTTGCCCACGCCGGGTGGGCCCACGAAGCACAGGATGGGCGCGCGCCCCTTGGGGTTGAGTTTGCGCACCGCGAGGAACTCCACGATGCGCTGCTTCACCCGCTCCAGGCCGAAGTGGTCGGCCTCCAGCGTGCGTCGCGCGGCGGCCAGGTCGATGAGCGTGTCGGCAGGCGTGGCCCAGGGCAGCTCGACCATCCATTCGATGTAGGTGCGCAGCATGGAGTGCTCGCCCGACGCTTCGGGCATGTTCTGCAGCCGGCGCAGCTCCTTGCGGGCGTGCTCCTCCACGTCGGTCGGCATGCCGGCCTTGGCGATCGCCTCTTCCAGTTGTCTGATCTCCTCGTCGTTGCCGCCCGCCTCGCCCAGCTCCTGCTGGATGGTCTTGAGCTGCTCGCGCAGCAGGAACTTGCGCTGCCGGTCGTCGAGCTGTTCCTTGGTGCGCTGGCCGATCTCCTTGGACAGGCGCAGCACCTCGATGCGGTGCGACAGCAGCGGCAGCAGCCTGTTCACGCGCTCATGCGTGGTGATGGTTTCCAGCAGCGCCTGCTTCTCGGCGATCTCGGCGTCGATCACGCTGGCGGTGATGTCGGCCAGCTGCGCCGGGCCGCGCGTGGACTGCAGCGCGTGCACCAGCTCGGCCGGCACGCTGGGCACCAGCGACAGCAGCTCCAGGGTCCGCTCGCGCAGCTGCATCGCGAGCGCCTCCACCTCGGCCGATGCCTCGTCGGGCTCGGGAATGATCTCGATGCGCGCGGCGAGGAAGGGATAGCCGTCGGCCAGCCCGAGCACGCGGAACCTGCCCGTGCCCTGGCACACCGCGTGATGCAGGCCCGGCTGGGGCTGCACATGGTGGACCACCTTGGTCAGGGTGCCGATCGCGCACAGCCCGTCGATGCCGGGGTCGTCTTCGCGTGGGTCCTTTTGCAGCACGACGCCCAGAACGCTGTCGGCGGCGAGCGCGTGTTGCAGGGCGGCCACCGACTTGGGCCGTCCCACGCTCACGGGTGCCAGCACGTGCGGAAAGAGCACCAGGTTGCGCATGGGGATCAGGGCCACGACGCCGGGTGGCAGTGCGATAGGCGTGCTCGATGTGCTCGATGTTGTGCTCATTCGTGCTCCTGCTCGGGTCATTGATGACCTGGATCCTGTAGAGATGCGTTTTCGATTTCGCGAACTTCCAACTCTCAAGGAAACGCCGGGCTGCTCCAAGTTCCCTTGTCCCATGCGTGGCAGGGCTGGGCGCAGCCCAGCCCTGGGAGCACATACGACACTAGGCGGGACTTCCAGTCCACGACCTGATTCAGGTCAATGACTCAGGTTCGCGGCAGCCTAGAGTCATTCGAAGTACCGTGTTGCGAGCATGGCCTCGCCAGATCACCATGAAACAACCGCTGCAAATCCGCTTCATCGGCATGTCACCGTCCGAGGCCGTCGAGACCGCGGCGAGGAAGAAGGCTGAGAAGCTCGAGCGCTTTGCGTCCGACATCATGTCGTGCAGGGTCACGATCGAGCAGGCGCACAAGCACCAGCACCAGGGGCGGCCGTTCGCGGTGCGATTGGACCTGACGCTGCCCGAGCGCGAGCTGTCGGTCGATCGCGTGGAGCACGAGGACGCCTACGTCGCGTTGCGCGACGCCTTCGACAACATGACACGCCAGCTCGAAGATGTGGTGCGCCGCCGGCGTGGCGATGAGAAGCAGCACGCCGTGCCCGTGCGCGGCGAGATCGTGCGCTTCAGCGACGAGGAGCAGTCCGGGTTCATCCGCACCCCCGATGGCGACGAGTACTACTTCAGCGCAACCAACCTGGCCGATGTGCCGTTCGAGAACCTGCGGGTGGGCGCACAGGTGCAGTTCATTCCGGAAGTGGCCTCGCAGGGGCGGCAGGCGAAGCGGGTGAGTGTGAAGCAGAAGGCGGGGTGAGGCGAAAGCTGAGGGGTCGTACCCATCGCAAGTCAGTCGCGCACAAAGCCGCAGGGGCCGCTTCGCATGCCGGTGGCGCGTTTGTAGCTTGTAGGCTACACTCGCGGCATGCGCGTTGAGAAGACCGACGAGTACCGCAACTGGATCGACAACCTACGCGATCCCGTCGGCCGGGCACGCATCTTGATGCGCGTTGATCGGCTCATTCATGGCAATCCCGGTTCGCACCGAAACTTGACGCACGGCGTGTCCGAACTGAAGGTCGATGTGGGCCCCGGCTACCGCGTGTATTACACGCAGCGCGGCGAACACTTGCTCCTTCTGCTCATCGGCGGCGACAGCCAACGCAGCCTAAGGACATTGCCCGAGCCATTCGCCTCGCACAGGCATACGGAGAGTGAACATGGCCTCAACTGCCCGCAAGAAGATCGCAAAGGTGAAGACCTCCTCCTACGATGTGGCGGAACACCTGCGCACGCCCGAAGAGATAGCTGCCTATCTAGACGCCTGGCTAGATGAAGCACCGGATGATGTGTCAGGCATTGCCAGAGCGCTCGGCGATATCGCTCGCGCCAAGGGAATGAGTCAGGTTGCCAAAGAGGCCGGGCTTAGCCGAGAGAGCCTCTACCGAGCCCTCAGCGAAGGTGGCAATCCAAGCTTCGCCACCGTGCTCAAGGTGGCACGGGCACTCGGAGTCCGTCTACACGCCCAACCGGCGTGAGCCGCAGCGAGTGACGTCGAACCTTCGTTCGAGCAGCCCAGCGCTTGTGACCGGACATGCTCCGGTGGGCGCTCGCCCACATGGGCATGCCGATCATGTCGAACGTCTAGGTTTCGAAACCACATCGATGAACTACCTCTTCCGATCTCCAAAGTTCCCAGTTCTCCTCGACCTCGGAGATCGTTTGATATGTGCCAACAACAGGGCGCAGTTCGAAAAGAAGGTTGCTCAGCTCAACCTCGTCGGTGAGGAGGCGCGGCGAATGATCGACTCCACAGCAGAGGGATTCGCGCTCTATCCGAAGTTGCAGGTCGTCGCACCGAGCATCGGTGTTCGGCGCTGGACCAAGCAGCAGATCATCGAGCTCTATAACCTGCGTCGAGCGCTTTCCGCGCCCGAGATGACCACAACCTCGTTGGGCAACAAGAGCCTTCAGCGCATCGTTTCGGAAGCCGTTTCGCTTCTCTCTCGGCGCTGATTCATCCGCCACAATGAACAGCCGGCCCTGCCAAGAGGAGGTGGCGTCAAGTTCGCAACGACCGACCGGCCTTGCGGTCCGGTGCATTGGCATCGCTCTGCGCGCCTGCGGCGTGCGACCTAAGTTGTCGCAGGGTGCGGAGCGCCCGAATTCACGAAGCCATCAGCCCACGCATGTTCTCCGCACTCCAGCCGACCATCTACGTTCAAGTCTCGCCCGAGCGGCTGACGCTCAAAAACCTCAAGACAGGTGCGTCGATCTCGGAAGTTCCGGAGCTGGCAATCAGCGCACCGCCCAAGCCAAAGATCCTTGCAGTGGGTCCGCAGGCAAGACTCGCGGCAGCATCTCAGCCAGCAGAAGTCGTCAATCCGTTCGCGCATCCGCGGAGCATGGTCTCCGATTTCACTGTCGCGGAACAACTCCTGAAGCGCCAGTTGCGCAGGGTCCTGGGCAACTCGTTGTTGTCTCTCTCCCCACGCGTCGTTATCCATCCGCTTGGATCGCCAGCCGGAGGTTTCACTCAGGTCGAGCGCCGCGCCTTCCGGGAAATGGCACTCGGCGCCGGGGCCTCGGAGGTACACGTTTGGACCGGGCGGCCACTCACCGACCAGGAAGTCCTGTCCAAGCAGCGGCCTCCTGGCGGCGGCGAGTGGGAGTGACGAGTGACACCCAAAGATTTCTTCATGGTCCGTCTCCTCGCAAGTTCGCAACGACCTGACCGCCTTGCGGTCCGGTGCATTGGTGTAGCTCTGCGCGGGTGCGGCGTGCAACCTACGTTGTTGCGGCAGGCGGACCGCCCGAATTCACGAAGCCATCTTGTCTAGGCTTCACAGGGAGAGACTGAGTGACGCTTGAATGGAAGCACTCCACCGACGGAGTCGACTGGGACGAACTCTCCGCGCTCTACCGGGCCGCTTTGCTTGGCGACAAGAAGCCGCCGCACCTGCAGACGGTCTTCTCCAACAGTATGTTCAAGTGCTTCGTGTACGAGAACAACCGCCTGGTAGGTGCCGGTCGAGCGCTGGCCGATGGAGCAGACTGCTCATACATCTGCGACGTCGCAGTCTTGCCCAGCCATCAGGGAACGGGCCTGGGCAAGCAGATCGTGGGCCACCTTGTCGAGAGCTCGCGTGGTCACAAGAAGATCATTCTCTATGCAGTTCCCGGCAAGGAGCCGTTCTACAAGAGGTTCGGCTTCCTGCGCATGACCACGGCCATGGCGATCTTCCAGAACCAACAACAGCAGTTGGAGCGGGGCTACCTGAGTGAAGCCTAACTCGGCGGATGGCCTCCGATCAGCGTTCACCCCATCGCAGGTGCCACCGTCCCCCCGCACCTGCCTCGACCCGCGTGCCCAGCGGGCGGCACCCCTCATCCAGTTCCGCATGCAGCGCTTCCCGCACCGCGGCGCCTGGTGGCCCGAGCCGAAACTGGCGCAGCTGCAGCAGTACCAACTCCAGCTCGCTCAGCCGGCCGCTGGATCGCGCCAGCGTCAGTCCATAGAGGCAACCGAGATCCGAGCGGTGCCGTCCCTGCGACCGGATGCCTTCGTAGTCGTTGACCAGATCCCCGCAGCCGTAAAGCACCAGCTTTCCCAGATACACCTCCATCGGCAGCGGATGGTGCGAAGAGTGTCCGTGCACCACGTCCGCGGCGCCCAGCTCGATGAGGCGGTGCGCGAAGCGGCGATGAGCCTGCGGCACGGCATCCACCCAATTGGCGCCCCAATGCAACGAGGCGATGACCACATCGCCTGCACGGCGCTGCGACTGCACGCGCGCGGCCCAGGCCTGCGCTGCCGGCTCGTCCAGGCGCGGCAGCAGCGCGACGCCGCCGTGCCGCGTGTCGGGCGCCCATTCGGCCGGTACGCCGCAATCCGGACCGGCTGCCGCGTATAGCAGCACGCGCGAACCCCCGGACAGCGGCAGCACGGCCGGTGCCCATGCCTCATCGAGCGTCGCGCCCGCCCCAGCCGTCGCCACACCCGTCGCCCGCAGAGTGGCGAGCGTCTCGGCGAGCCCCTCCACATCCCAGTCGAGCACATGGTTGTTGGCCAGTGAGCAGGCGTCGATGCGCGCCGCGCGGAGCAGGCCCGCATGCGCGGGGCTCATGCGGTAATGGATGCCCTTGCCGGGCCAGGGCGTGCCCCCCCGCGTGATCGCAGTTTCGAGATTGACGATGCGTGCGTCGGGCGCGAGCCGGTCCATCTGCGCCAGCGCATCGCCCCACACATGGTCGAGCGGCACCGGCGTCGCGATCGGCCCGTTCACCTGCTCGGCCAGGCGCACGTAGTCGCGCGCATCGCGCACCCAGCCTTCGTACAGCTCGGGCGACACCGGGTCGGGCATCGCCTGGTCGATGCCGCGGCCGGTCATCACGTCGCCGGTGAGCAGCAGCGTGACGGTGTCCGCAGTGCCCATCGCCTACCCCTTCACGCAGACCAGCGGCTCCAGCCGGGCCACCTTGCGCGCCAGCCCGGCGGCCTCGGCCGCGTCCACCACGGCGGTCACATCCTTGTAGGCGCCGGGTGCCTCTTCCGCGATGCCGCGCATCGATGCGCTTCTCACGATGATCCCGCGTGCGGCCAGTTCGTCCACCACCTCGCGCCCGCGCCATTGCTTCAGCGCGGTGTGCCGGCTCATCGCCCGGCCCGCGCCGTGGCAGGCCGATGCATAAGCCATGGACTCCGATGGCTGCGTGCCCGCCAGCACGAACGAGCCGGCGCCCATGGAGCCGCCGATCAGCACCGGCTGCCCCGCCGCGCGCAGCGCCTCGGGCAGCTCGGGATGGCCCGGGCCGAAGGCGCGCGTGGCGCCCTTGCGATGCACGTAAAGCTCGCGCGGGTGGCCGTTGACGTGGTGAGTCTCCAGATTGCAGGTGTTGTGCGACACGTCGTAGAGCAGCGGCAGCTGCGCCTGGGGAAGCACACGCGCGAACACCTGCCTCACGAGATGCGTGAGGATCTGCCGATTCGCCAGCGCGCAGTTGATGGCCGCGCGCATGGCGCCCAGGTATTGCTGCCCCAGCTCCGAGCGCAGAGGCGCGCAGGCCAGCTCGCGGTCGGGCAGCGTGAGCCCGTGCGCGGGGGCGGCCTCGACCATCGCACGGAGGTAGTCGGTGCCGATCTGGTGGCCCAGCCCGCGCGAGCCGCAGTGGATCATCACCACGATGTCGCCGGGCTTCAGGCCGTAGGCCTCGGCGATGGCCGCATCGTGGATCTCGGTGACCGACTGCACCTCCAGGTAGTGGTTGCCGCTGCCCAACGTGCCCATCTCTTCGGCCTGGCGCTTGCGGGCCGGCTCCGACACGAAGGCCGGCCGCGCATGCAGCATCTGCCCTCGCTCTTCGATGCGCTCCAGGTCGGCCGGTGTGCCATAGCCCTGCTCGACCGCCCACTTCGCGCCGCCCGTGAGCATGTCGTGCATTTCGCCGTGGTGGAGCCGGATCCCGCCACGGCTGCCCACGCCGGCGGGGATGGCGGCATAGAGCGCGTCGGCCAGCGCGCGCTGCACCGGCAGCACGTCATCGCGCATGAGGCCCGTGTGCAGGCAGCGCACGCCGCACGACACGTCGAAGCCCACGCCGCCGGCCGACACCACCCCGCCTTGCTCGGCGTCGAACGCCGCCACGCCACCGATCGGGAAGCCGTAGCCCCAGTGCCCGTCGGGCATCACATAGGAGGCGCCGACGATGCCCGGCAGCATGGCCACGTTCGTTGCCTGCTCGCGCACCTTCTCGTCCATGTCGCGCACGAGCGCCTCGGTGGCGTAGATCACCACCGGCACGCGCATCCGGCCCTGCGGCTCGATGTGCCATTCACACGGGGCGCGACGTACGAGCGAGTTCGTGTCCATGGTCAGGTGTCGAAGGGTCAGAGGCCTCTCAGCCTCTCAGACATCCACCACCGTCTGCGCCATCCAGCCGCCATCGGGCGTGGGCGCGACGCGCAGCGTCGTGTAGGTGGCGCCCTTGATCTCCACCGCGGGCTCGTGCCGCTCGACCGAAGCCGGCTCGCCGGACGCCGTGCCGAGCAGCCGGCCATCCAGCAGCTCGACATGGAAGCGCCCGAACAGCATGTGCCGCACGTCCATCTCGAAGATCAGCGCGTTCAGCCAGGCGGCCAGCAGCAGTTCGTCGTCGGCGGCCTCGCACGCGATGGACACCGTCTGCCGCTCGGCCACGCGGCTGGGGTCGGTGATCACGGCCGCCATCGCGAGCGCGGCCTGCTCGAAGGCGGCGGCCTTGGTGCGCCCGTAACCCCGCACGCCGATGTCGGCGCCGTGCTCGAAATGCTCCCACCGGTCTTCGATGCCGTTCATGGGGCGCTTATGCGCGCCATGCGAACGTCATGGATTGATGCGGCGCAATCCGGCGGTGGTGTCAGGGGGTTTGCGCGGCCGCAAGCCACGGGCGCCGCCGAGTTCCTATGGTGGAGCCTGTCGCGGCAGCCGGGGAAGTGCGTGCATCGTCTTCGGGAAGAGGGCTCCACCACGGGTGATCGGCCGCCACCCCGCGATACCCCCGCACACCTCCTGCGTGTCGTGGAAGAGATGCTGCGTGAAATGCGCGGGCCGGATGTGCCCCCGCCCACGCTCGACGATGACCTGGAGCGCACGCTGGGCATCGACAGCCTGGCGCGCATGGAGCTGATGCTGCGGCTGGAACAGGCCTTCGGTGTGCGCATGCCCGAGGCACAGGTGCAGGAGGCGCGAACGCCGCGCGACCTGCTGCAGGCGCTGTGTGGCGCGACGATGCGAATCGGCGCGGCCACCGCAGTGACGTCTTTGCCACCGCAGCCTGATTCGTCGGGACCCACGGCGCTGCCCGAACACGCGCAGACGCTGCTCGACGTGCTCGCCTGGTACGCCGAGCGGGCAGGGCCGCGCACGCAGCTCACCCTGCTGGCCGATGACGGGCCGGCCGGTCAGCTCACGCACGCCGCCTTGATGGCGCGCGCCCGCGGCGTGGCGGCCGGGCTGCAGCGCTCGGGCGTGGCCCCCGGCGAGAGCGTCGCCCTCATGCTGCCCTCCAGCCTGGCGTTCTTCGACACGTTTGCCGGCATCGTGCTGGCCGGTGGGGTGCCCATCCCGATCTATCCGCCGTTTCGTGCCTCGCAGATCGAAGACCATCTGCGCCGTCAGTCGCGCATCCTCGACAACGGCCGCGCCGTGCTGCTCGTGACCGACCCCCGGGCGCTGCCTGCCGCGCGCATCCTGCAAGCCGGCGTGCCCGCGCTGCGCGCCGTGCTCACGGTCGATCGCCTGCAGGAAGACGGCGGCGCGTTCCAGCCCGTCACCCGGCACGCGGACGACATCGCGATGCTGCAGTACACGTCGGGCAGCACCGGCCAGCCCAAGGGTGTGGTGCTCACGCATGCCAACCTGCTGGCCAACGTGCGGGCCATGGGGCAGGCGCTCAAGGCCGGCCCGCACGATGTGTTCGTGAGTTGGCTGCCGCTGTACCACGACATGGGCCTGATCGGCGCGTGGATGGGCAGCCTCTATCACGGCATGCCGCTGTTCGTGATGCCGCCGCAGGCCTTCCTCGCGCGCCCCTCGCGCTGGCTGCGCGCGCTGCACGAACATCGGGGCACCATCTCGGCCGCGCCCAACTTCGCCTACGAGATCTTGGCCGGCAAGGTGCCCGACGACGAGCTGCAGGGACTGGACCTGAGTGCCTGGCGCGTCGCGGGCAACGGCGCGGAGCCGGTCCATGCCGACACACTCTTGCGCTTTGCCGAGCGCATGCACTGCTGCGGCTTCGATGCGCACGCCATGATGCCGATGTACGGCCTGGCCGAGAACGGCGTCGGGCTCGCCTTTCCGCCGCTCGGGCGCGGCCCGAAGTTCGACGCGATCGACCGGCAGCTGCTGCACAGCCAGGGCCGCGCCGAACCGGTGCCCGACGTGCAGGGCGGGGCGGCCATGCGGGTCGTGTCGTGCGGGTGGCCGCTGCCCGGCCACGAGATCCGCATCGTCGATGCGCATGGCGCCGAGCTGCCCGAGCGCCGCGAAGGGCGCATCGAGTTCCGCGGTCCCTCGGCTACGCCGGGCTACTTTCGCCATGCCGAGGCGACGCGCGCGCTCGTGGCGGGCGACTGGCGCGACACCGGTGACGTGGGCTACATCGCCGAGGGCGAGCTCTACCTCACCAGCCGCGTGAAAGACCTCATCATCCGTGGCGGGCACAACCTCCACCCCTACGACCTGGAAGATGCCGTGGCCCGCCTGCCGGAGGTGCGCAAGGGCTGCGTCGCGGTGTTCGGCGCCCGCGATCCGACCAGCGCCACCGACCGCGTGGTCGTGGTGGCGGAAACGAGGCTCGCCGAGGCAGCCCAGCGCGCCGCGCTGCACGCGCGCATCGCGCAGCTGTCCATCGACCTGCTCGGCGTGCCCGCCGACGACATCGTGCTCGCCGCACCGGGCACCGTGCTGAAAACATCCAGCGGCAAGATCCGTCGCGCGGCGTGCCGGGAGCTTTACGAGCAGGGCCGGCTGCGCGCGGGCGCTCGGCCGGTGTGGTGGCAGTTGGCGCGGCTATGGGGCCAGGCGTGGGCGAGCCGCTGGCGCGAGCCGCGGACATGGGTTGCAGAGGCGCTTTACGCCACGTGGGCCTGGGCCCTGTTCGCCATGGGCGCCCTCGCGGCGGCGGCGATCGCCGGGCTGCCTGCGCGCGTCGCCCGCAAGCGCATGGCACGCCGCCTGGCGCGCTTCATCGTCAGTGCCTCGGGGCTGCGGCTGCAGGTGCACGGCGCCGCGCATCTGCAGACGCCGCACGCCGTGGTGACGGCCAATCACGCGAGCTATGTCGACTGGCTGGTCCTCACGGCCGTGCTGCCGGCGCAGGTGGGCTTCGTGGCCAAGCGCGAACTGGCGCGTGCCGGGCCCTTGCGCTGGGTACTCTCGCGCATGGGCACTCGATTCGTGGAACGCGACGACGTGCATGCGAGCGTCGAGGATGCCAAGGCGCTGCTGCAGGCCGTGCGCGCGGGCGAGTCGCTGGTGTTCTTTCCCGAGGGCACCCTCTCGCGGGCGCCCGGCCTGAAGCCCTTCCACATGGGCGCCTTCGTGACCGCCGCCGAGGCCGGCGTGGCCGTGCTGCCCGTCAGCCTGCGCGGCACGCGCTCCGTGCTGCGCGAAGGATCGTGGCGCCCGCGCCGCCACCCGGTGCAGGTGCATGTGCACGCGCCCCTTCAGCCTGCAGGCGTCCAGTGGCACGACGCCCTGGCGCTGCGCGATGCGGCGCGCGAGCGCATTGCTTCTACCTGTGGAGAGCCGGTCTTGCCGGCCTGAGGAGACGCGGTACCCACGCCCGCGTCGGGTTACGCCTTCTTGATGAACTCGGACTTCAACTGCATGGAGCCGAAGCCATCGATCTTGCAGTCGATGTCGTGGTCGCCTTCGATCAAGCGGATGTTCTTGACCTTGGTGCCGATCTTCACCACCGAGGACGAGCCCTTGATCTTGAGGTCTTTGATCACGGTGACCGAGTCACCATCCTTCAGCTCGTTGCCGAAGGCGTCTTTCCAGACACGCTTTTCCTCGACGGCAGCGGAAGCGGCGCTGCTCCATTCGTGGCCGCATTCGGGGCAGATGAACTGGCCGCCGTCTTCATAGGTGTACTCGGAATGACATTTGGGGCAGTTCGGCAGGCTGCTCATCGATGGTCCTTTTCAATTCAATGGTCGCGGCGATGGTCGTGGTCACGGTGGCGGGGCGGCAGGAACGGGGATCGCCCGCGGCTTGCCCAACGCCCTTCACGCAAGCGCGCCGGATGCTACTTGCCGCAATCGCGGCGGAGACGGCGACGCTGACGGCTATGCCTCAGCGCGCCTTGGCTGCACTCGCGATGCCGCCTGCTTGGCCCGCTCTCGGGCGGCCTGCACGTCGGCGTCATACGCCAGCGCCACGCCCATGCGGCGCTTGACGAAGCTCTGCGGCTTGCCGAACAGGCGCAGCTCCGTGCAGGGCAGGCGCAGGGCCTCGTCCACGCCGTCGAACACGATGCCTTCGGCTTCCACGCCGCCATAGATCACGGCGCTGGCGCCGGGGCTCTTGAGGGCCGTGTTCACCGGCAGGCCGAGGAAGGCGCGCGCATGCAGCTCGAATTCGTTTTGCCACTGCGTGATCATCGTGACCATGCCGGTGTCGTGCGGGCGCGGCGAGACCTCGCTGAACCACACCTGCTCGCCCTTGACGAAGAGTTCCACGCCGAAGACGCCCTGGCCGCCGAGGTCATCGGTCACGGCGCGGGCGATCTCCTGCGCGCGTTGCAGGGCCGCCGGGGACATGGGGTGGGGCTGCCAGCTCTCCACATAGTCGCCGCTCACCTGCACGTGGCCGATGGGTTCGCAGAAGTGCGTTTCCACGCGGCCGTCGGCCCCGAGGGCGCGCACGGTGAGCAGGGTGATCTCGTAGTCGAAGTCGATGAAGCCTTCGACGATGATGCGCGTGCGGCTCACGCGGGCGCCAGCCATGGCGTAGTCCCATGCGGCCTGCACGTCCTGCGGGCCGTCGATGCGGCTTTGGCCCTTGCCGCTGCTGCTCATCACCGGCTTGACGATGCAGGGGTAGCCGATGCCGCCATCGATGGCGGCCCGCAGTTCCTGGCGCGAATCGCAGAAGCGGTAGGGGCTGGTGGGCAGCCGCAGCGTTTCGGCCGCGAGGCGGCGGATGCCTTCGCGGTCCATCGTGAGGCGCGCCGCACGCGCCGTGGGCACCACGCGCACCACGCCTTCGCGCTCCAGCGCTTCGAGCACGGGCGTGGCGATCGCCTCGATCTCGGGCACGACGATGGCGGGGCGTTCGGCGAGGATCAACTCGCGCAGCGCATCGGGATCGCTCATCGCGATGGTGCGTGCATGGTGCGCCACCTGATGACCGGGCGCGTGCTCGTAGCGGTCCACGGCGATGGTCTCCACGCCGAGGCGCTGCAGTGCGATCAGCACCTCCTTGCCGAGCTCGCCGGCACCGAGGAGCATCACGCGGGTGGCGTGCGGGGACAGGGGGGTGCCGAGGGTGGTCATGGGAACGGCTGTCGAGTGGAAGTGGGCCGCCATTTTCGCCGCTGGGGTGCGCCCTCTATCGGTGGGGATGGCGCATCTGCAGGCGTGTGTCGACCCGTGTGGGACGCTGGCGGATGATGGACCACAACGCCCGCAACTTCGGTTTCCTGCACCCCAACGGCGTCGGCGCCATCCGCCTGCTGCAACTGCTGCACGTGCGTGCCGCGCTGCCGGGCACCCCGGCAGCCACCACGGCGGCCCGCCCGGCCTGGCGCTGCGCCAGCCGATGGTCGTGCCGCGACGGCGGATGCTGCCGGTGAAATCCGCTCGGGCGAAGGGTAGGCCTCGCTGTCTCTTGCGGGCTACTTCCAAGTGAGATTGAGCTTCTTGCCCGAAGCCGCACAGTCCTTCAGGTACAGATTGATGAGGCTCTGGTACGGGATGCCGGTCTGTTCCGCCATGGACTTGAAGTACGTGATCGAGTCTTCATCAAGGCGGATGGTCACCGACTTTTTAAGTTGTGCTGCGTACGGGTTCTTGCGGGACGCGCTGAAGTCGTATTGCTTGCGCATGTTGCACCTCACGGGTAGTACCGCTGTTCCTCGCGTGTTGCCTTGCGCGCGGAAATGATGCGGATGACGTTGCCTTCCGAGCGATAGCAGTGCGCGACGATGAGCACGCGAAGGCTGCTGCTGAGGCCCAGGAGGATGAAGCGGTCCTCGTCTTCAGAGTGGTCCGGATCGTCGATCAGCCGTGCGCGCTCATCTGCGAAGACAGACTGTGCCTCTTCGAAAGAGACGCCGTGCTTGCGGACGTTGATGGTGGCCTTGGATGGATCCAACTCGAAGCGCAAGGAACTCATGCGTGCATTGTATGTACGATGTACATCGCATCAAGCGCTGCCTGCGGAGGGGTGCGAAGCCTTAGCAGCGCAGCCGCACGTGCCGCCCGACAAGCCCGGTACGGCCACGCATCCCCACGATGCACTGAACCACGCCGCCGCCCCCGCCAACGGTCCGCACACCGGCCTACGGCATTGCCTCGCCTGAACCCTCGGCCGCGTCCACCCCATACCGCGCGCCAGTCCCCGCCAGTCACCGGCCCGTGGGCTTCAGCGCCCCATCAGCGCCCCGGTGGCCCTGCCCAGCGCGGTCCTCCCGACTGGCCCTTCCGAATGTATTTGCTGTGCCCCCGATGCCACCGTCGGCGCGCTTCGGCACGGGCTTGTCCAACACATGTTCCTGTAAAGGGTTAGGCCGCACTTTCGAGTGCTTCGAGCTTGGCCATGCAGAACGCATGGGCCCTTGCGGCCAGGGAATCAAGCGGGTCGACAAGATGAGAAGTGAAGATGCGCTCATAGCCCTTGACGCCGAACGTCACCTTCTTCTTCCCGTCGATCTCATAGACGCTGACGTTGGGTGCCTGCTTGTCAAGGTCAACGTGGGCGACGAGTGTGTTGCGCAGACTTAGCACTTCTTTGTGTGGGTCTGTGAGTGACGAAGGAACAAATGCCTCATCCATCCGCAGCACTTTCTTGCCTGCGAGATTCCTGTTGCCGCTGAACGCCTTCGCATAGCAGACAACGGCATCGCGAAAGAGTGCCTCTTGAATGTGCTTGTCCGTTGCCGCGCGAAGATGGCGGAGCGAGGTGCGCGCACGCTCCATGTCGATAAGCGTCAAGTAGTGGAAGACGTACTGCTCCTGGGATGCGGTGTCCATGTGCGGGGCCCTAGACAAGATGGCTTCGTGAATTCGGGCGGTCCGCCCCCTGCAACAACGTAGGTTGCACGCCAGGCACGATGCCGTCGATTCCGAGGGGGCGCCATGATAGGGACCATCCCGGCCATGAATCTCGCGATGCCCGCCGTCTCTTCTCTCATCGAAGCCTCGATGGTGCTGCTCGCGGCAGGCATTGCGCTGTCGTTGCGCCCCTGGCGGGGGCTGACCGGCGGGCCGCCCTGGCCGTGGATCGCGATGTGGGCCGCAATGCCGCTGCTGTGGGCGCTCGATCGCCACGCGCCCGTGCCGCTCGCGCTGCCGCTGTCGGGGGCCTCGATGCTGGTGCTGCTCGCGGGGTGGCCCCTGGCCGTGCTGGCCATGCTGCCTGCCGCGGGGGCCACTGTGCTGATCGCGCCGGCCAGCGCGATGGAGGCGCTGCACCGGCTGGCGTGGTTGGGCATCGTGCCTGCGACCCTGGCGCTGCTCCTGGGGGCGGCGTTGCGGCGCTGGCTCCCGCATCACCTGTTCGTCTACATCCTCGGTCGTGGGTTCTTCGGCACCTTCATCGCCGTGGCGCTGCCGGCCAGCGTGCTGCTCGCCCTGGGGGGCGGGCCCGCGGGCTCGGCGACCGGTGATCTGCTGATCGCCCGCGTGCTGGCGGCCTTTGCCGAGGCCACCCTCACCGGCATGGCGACCGCGATCCTGGTGGCCTACCGGCCGCAATGGCTCGCCACTTACGCGGATCGCCTGTACCTGCCGCCCGCTCCCAGAAGCTGAACTTCAGCCTTGCAGGCGAAGCTAAGGCGAGCGAGGGGTGTCGGGGCCCCGGCTCACCCGATCGCTGGTCTGCGGAAAGCGGTAGATGGTGTCGTTCAGGTGTCGAGCCACCTCGGCGATGTCGGACTCGCTCCATCCCAACTGCGCGGTGGCCTGCCAGCGCCTCACCTGGGCCTTGAGGCTGTTCCAGTCGGTGGCCCGCCGCTGGTCGCGCCAGTGCATCTGCGTGGTGTGGCAGGCGATGCAATGCGTGCGGTAGAGCAGTTCGCCGCGGGTCACCCCCGGCTCGGGCTGGGCACCGGCGGACAAGCAGGCCATGGCGAGGGCGGCCACGGCAATAGGGCGCAAGGAATGCATGGCGGTCTCTCCTGGGTGGGGTGGGGGTGACTCAGCAGATGCGCGGCAGGGGCTCGCCGGAAAGCCAGTCCACCACGCGGCGGCCGCCCAAGCGCGTGGTCATCTGCACGAAGCGGTGCGGGTCGTCAGTGACGGTGCCGATGCGCGCCGCCTGCCGGCCCAGCGGGTGCTTGTGCATTACGGCGAGAAGGCTCTCGGCCCATTCGGGCGCGGCGATGGCCACGAGCTTGCCTTCGTTGGCGATGTACAGCGGGTCCAGCCCCAGCAGTTCGCACGCGGCCTCGACCTGCGGCTGCAGCGGGATGGCGGCTTCTTCGAGCAGCATGCCCACGCCCGACTGGTGTGCGATCTCGTTGAGCGTGGTGGCCAGGCCGCCGCGCGTGGGGTCGCGCAGCACATGCACGGCCCCTTCCGGCACGGCGGCCAGCAGGCCGGCGACGAGCGTGTGCAGCGCCGCCGTGTCGCTCACGATCGCGGTCTCGAATTCGAGCGACTCGCGCTGCGAGAGTACGGCCACCCCGTGCTCGCCCAGCGTGCCTGAGACGAGGATCGCGTCGCCGGGCCGCGCCTCGGCCCCGCCGATGCGCCGCCCGGCGGGCACGGCGCCCACGCCGGTGGTCGTGATGTACACCCCGTCGCACTTGCCCTTCTCGACCACCTTGGTGTCGCCGGTGACGACCGGCACGCCGGCCTCGTGCGAGGCGCGGGCCATGGAATCGACGATGCGCGCGAGGTCCGCGAGCGGCAGGCCTTCTTCGAGGATGAAACTGGCGGCCAGGTACAGCGGCTTCGCGCCCAGCATGGCCACATCGTTGATCGTGCCGTGCACGGCGAGGCTGCCGATGTCGCCGCCGGGAAAGAAGAGCGGCGCGATCACATGGCCGTCGGTGGCCATTGCCAGGCGGTGGCCGGGCGGCAGGTCGACGAGCGCGGCATCGTTGCCCTGGCGCAGGGCCTCGTTGTCGAGCGCGCGGGCGAACAGCTCCTCCACGAGTTGCAGGCTCGCGCGGCCGCCCGCGCCGTGGTTCATGTCGATGCGCCCGTGCTTGAGGTCGAGCGGGCGAAGGTAGTCGCGTTTCATGGCGCCGTGACGGGGATGTCCTTGAATCGGCCGTAGCTGTAGTGCGCCGCGCACGCGCCTTCGGAAGAGACCATGCACGCGCCCATCGGGTTCTGTGGCGTGCACACCGTGCCGAAGAGCTTGCAGTCGGTGGGCGTCTTCACGCCGCGCAGGATCGGCCCGCATTCGCATTGGGGGTGATCCGGCACGGGCGTGTAGGCCAGGCCGAAGCGGTGTTCCGCATCGAACTGCGCGTATTCGGGCCGGATGCGCAGCGCGCTGTGGGACACCTCGCCCAGGCCGCGCCATTCGAAGCGCTCGCGCAGCTCGAACACCTCGGCCACCACGCGCTGCGCTTCGAGGTTGCCGTCGGCATGCACGGCGCGCGTGTACTCGTTCTCGACCTCGCTGCGCCCGTCGTTGACCTGGCGCACGAGCATCAAGATGGCCTGCATGACATCGAGCGGCTCGAAGCCCGCGATGACGACGGGCTTGCGATAGGTGCGCGCGAAGTGCTCGTAGGGCCGTGAGCCGATGACGATGCTCACGTGCGCGGGGCCGACGAACCCGTCGATGGGCACGGTGCCCAGCGCGCGGGCCTCGGCCGCATCGAGGATGTGGGCGATGGCGCTCGGCGTGAGCACGTGGCAGGCGAGCACGGTGAAGTTGCTCAGATGCTCGCAGGCGGCCTGGCGGATCACGAGCGCTGTGGGCGGGGTGGTGGTTTCGAAGCCGATGGCGAAGAACACCACCTCGCGCCCGGGGTGCTGGCGTGCGACCTTCAGCGCGTCGGCGGGCGAGTACACCATGCGGATGTCGGCGCCATGTGCCTTGGCCTTCATGAGCGATAAGCCGTGCGAGGCCGGCACGCGCAGCGTGTCGCCGTACACGCAGACGATGGCGCCATGCGAGAGCCCGAGCGACACGGCCTGGTCGATGCGGCCGATGGGCAGCACGCACACCGGGCAGCCCGGGCCGTGGATCATGCGCAGGTGGGGCGGCAGCAGCTCGCTCACGCCGTAGCGCGCGAGTGCATGCGTGTGGCCGCCGCAGAACTCCATGAAGCCGTAGCGGCGGCCGGGTTGCACTTCGGCGGCGATGCGCTCGGCAATGCGCCGCGCGAGCGCGCCGTCACGGAACTCGTCGATGTATTTCATGGGGTGTCGCCGCGCGAGGCCTGCAACTCGCCGAACAGGGCGAGCGTGGCCGCGGCTTCGTCCGGGTCGAGCACGCCCAGGGCATGGCCGACGTGCACGATCACGTAGTCGCCTGCTTGTGCGTGGGGCACCAGGGCGATGGAGATGCTCTTGCGCACGCCGCCGAGCTCGACGGTGGCCATGTCGTCGGCGTGCAGCGAGATCACGAGTGCGGGGAGGGCCAGGCACATGGGTGTCAGTTCTCCGAGGCGATGCGCAGCGCCGCGGCCCAGGCCTGGCCCAGCGCCAGCCCGGCATCGCCGCAGCTGACGGTGCGCGGACGCAAGGCCTGCAGGCCTGCGGCGCGCAGGCCGTTGCATATGGCTTCGCAGAGCACGCGGTTGAAGAAGCAGCCGCCGCCCAGGGCGACGATGCGGGCGCCGCGCTCGCGTGCGGCGCGGCGGGCCTCGGCGACGAGGGCGGCGGCGAGGGTGAGGTGGAAGTGTGCGGCGGCGGCGTCGCTGTCCGTGGCGTCGAAGAGCGATCCGAGGAGGGGCAGCAGATCGGCGAGGGTGGGTGCGGTCCCTTCGACAGGCTCAGGGAGGCCCTTCGACAGGCTCAGGGCGAACGGGGGTGGGGCGTGGCCCTTCGACAAGCTCAGGGCGAACGGGGGTTGGGGTTGATCCCTTGGGGGAGAACGCGATGGGCATTCCTCCACCTCCCGTTCGGGCTGAGCTTGTCGAAGCCCAGCATCTGAGAGGCTGAGAAGCAATCCGACATGACCGCTCGTACCCTGCAAATGGCGCCACTCGGCGTTGCAAATGCTCGCCATAGCCCGGGCTATGGCTGTGCTTTGCGCCTTGATTGGCACCATTTGCAGGGCCCGCTCGGCCACGCCGGATTGCTTCCCAGCCTCTGACCCCAGCCATGCGGCGGCCAGAGCTTCCAGCGCCATCGCGGCTTCGGCTTCGTGGCTCTGCCGCACCGACAGGCCCAGCGCCCCGGCCGAGGCGTCGAACCAGCGGCCCGCGCCGCTGCTGCGCGGGCAGTTCAGCCCACGATCGAGCATCGCCTGCACGCCGCGTGCCGTGGACACGCCCACCCGCGCGCCGTAGCGGCTGACGATCTCCTCGCCACGCCCCAGCGCGTGCAGCACCGAGGCCGCCATGCGCCACGGCTCGCGTGCCGCCACGTCGCCGCCCGGCATTGCGAGCACCGGCAGATGGGCCAGGCGTTCGTATCGCCCGCCGCGTACTGCGAGTACCTCGCCGCCCCACGACGTGCCGTCTTCGCCCAGGCCTACGCCGTCCAGCGCGAGGCCGATCACCGGCTCGTCCGCCAGGCCGTGCTCGGCCTGCACCACCGCGATGTGCGCGTGGTGATGCTGCACCGCCACGGCCGGCACGCCGAGTTGCGCGGCCAGGGCCAGGGCGATGCGCGTGCTGGGGAAGTCCGGATGCAGATCGTGCGCGACGACATCGACCTGACCGCAGGCTCGCGCCAGCAGGCGCTCCACCGAGTCTTCCAGCGCCGCGCAGGCCTCGGGGTTGGCAAGGTCACCGTGCAGCGGCGAGGTGTGCACCGTGTCGCCGTCCAGCAGGCACGCGGTGTTCTTGAGGTAAGCCCCACAGGCCAGCACCCGGGCCGGTGCTTTGCGCGGCAACCGCAGGGTCGTCAGGCTCATGCCAGCAGCCAGTCGAGCCAACCGTCCAACCCCTGGCCGCTGCGCGCCGACAGCTGCACCACCTCGATGTCCGGATTCACACGCCGCGCGTACTCGATGCAGCGCGCGACATCGAAGTCGACGTGCGGCAGCAGGTCGATCTTGTTGAGCACCATCAGCCGGGCCGCGGCAAACATGTCGGGGTACTTCAGCGGCTTGTCCTCGCCTTCGGTCACCGAGAGGATCGCCACCTTGGCGCGCTCGCCCAAATCCCACATGGCGGGGCACACGAGATTGCCCACGTTCTCGATGAAGAGCAGCGCGCCGTGGTCATCGTGGGCATGCCCATGATGGTGCGTATGGCCGTGCATATGGCCGTTCGCATGGTGCGCGTGGTCGTGCGCGTGATGCGCATGGTGGCGTGCACGGCCCTGCGCATGACCGGGGCCATGATCATGCGCGTGCCCGTGCAGCGGCAGCCGCGAGAACGCCTCGCCCACCATGCGCGCATCGAGATGGCAACCCTTGCCGGTGTTGACCTGGATCGCCGGCACGCCGGTGGCGCGGATGCGCTCGGCATCGTGCGAGGTCTGCTGGTCGCCTTCGATCACCGCGATGGGCAGGTCAGGGCTGCGCTGCGCGAGCGCGGCAATGGTGCGGCACAGGAGGGTGGTCTTGCCCGAACCGGGGCTGGAGACGAGGTTGTAGGCCGCCACGCCATGGCTTGCGAAGTGAGCCCGGTTCAGCGCCGCGAGCCGGCCGTTCTCGCCCAGCACATCGGCTTCGATGCGAATCGCCCGCTCGGCGCTCAAGCCGGCCACCGACACGCCCGCCGGGCCGGCGCCGTAGTGCAGATCGCCCTCGGGCGAGACCTGCGGGCCGTCGAGGCGGTGTGGCGTCTCGCTGTCGGTGGCGTGGGGGGCGTGGGTGGCATCGGTGCATCCGCAAACCATGCACATGGTGGTGTTGTCCTTTCTCAAGCAGGTGTGAATGAATCCGGCGTGATGAGCGGGTATGTCGATCGTTCACACCTTCTCACTCGTCCTGCACGATGAGTTCGAGCACTCGCAGTGTCGTGCCTTCACGCACTCGAAGCCGGTACGCGCTGCACCGAGGGCAGGGGTCGGTGCGCTCGCGAATCTCGACGGTTTCGCCGCAGGCCCCGCAACTCGCCACGCCGGGCGGCTGCAGGATCTCGACCTGCGCGCCTTCGAGGCAGGTGCCGGAGGCCATGGAGTCCAGGCCGAACCGCAGCGCACCGACCTCCACCCCGGCCAGCGCGCCGGCCTGCAGCGTGAGCCGGCGCACGCGGGCGCCCCGTTCGCGGGCTGTGGCGTCCTCCACCATGCGCAGGATGTCTCCTGCAAGACTCACCTCGTGCATCGACGTCCTTTGTTGCCCCATGCCGCGGCGCGTCGTGCGGCCCCAGTGCTCTGCGCGGGACAAAGCGTCATGAAGACCGCAGCACGGGTCGCCTGCC
>CBINKC010000081.1:0-20475 GCA_966251135.1 uncultured Burkholderiaceae bacterium | reverse complement strand
TATGGCTGTGCTTTGCGCCTTGATGGGCACCATTTCCAGGGCCCGCTCGGCCACGTCGGATTGCTTCCCAGCCTCTGAGTCCACCGCGAAGGAGTTCGCATGAGACGCCTTTTCACGTTGAGTGCAACCATAGCTTGCCTGTCGGTGCTCTCAGCCTGCGGCGGCACCTCGAGCGCCCCTGCAGCTCCGGACTCCCCGGCCGCAGCTGCACCACCGGCATCGCAACCGGCGCTACCCCCTGCGTCACAAACGCAACCTGCGCCAGCGGTTGACCCCGCCCCGGCGGCCGATCCCGTGTCCCCGGCGCCACCTCCGCCGACCTCCTTGTGCGATCCGTTGGACAAACGTGTGCGGACAAGCACGCTGACAGTGGGGGGCAGCGTCTCACGCAGCGACGAATACACGCCGGCCCTCGTCGCGGCGCGCCCGGATGGCACCTCCGTGCTCGCCTGGACGGACCCCGGCGCCGGCTCGATCCGCATGGCCGCCTTGACGCCCGCCGATGCGCTCGACCGCGCGCTACCCGGCTTGGTCGGGCTGGAAGCGCATGCCATGCTGCCCCTCCCGCAGGGGATGGCGCTGGCCGTCATGGACAGCGACGCCGACATCTACTCTTCGAAATACTGCCGTGGTCCCGGCACGCCCACCAATGCCGTCTGCGGCAAGATGGACCTCGTGCAACTCGATGGCGACGGCACCGTACTGTCGCGCACCACCCTCACCAAGAAGCAGAACGTGGACAGCGTGGGGGCGCAGTTCATCTGGTGGTACGGCCATACCGCACGACTCGCCACGGACGGCTCGAAGATCGGCGTCTACTACCGCTCAGCCATGTCGACAGCACGGCCTGGCGTCGCTGGGGAAGTCGATATCCACGCGGGCGACACGTTGAAGTTTGTCGATGCCCAGAGCGGCGCCTTGCTGGCAGGCGGCTGGGACTGGGGTTGCAGCCACAGCTGGTCCGTCCGGCTGGGTCACAACGGTCGGCAATGGGCGGCAGCGTGCCACGGTGACGCCTACCCGAACGCGATGCAGGTGGCGCGCTTCAACGGCACCGCAGCCGTCGGGAACCTGCGCTGGCTCGACGAAACCGATCCCGCTCGGCGTGCCCTGGGCGGCCTGGTGCCTGCGACCAGCGGCCACTGGCTCAACTACATCGCCGACAACGCCGGCACGCTCGTACTCAAGCTCGCCCAGGTGTCCGAAAGCGGCAGCACGCTTACCCTCGACTCGGTCGTCTCAGGAGCAACACAGCTGGATTCGGTCTATCCGATACGCCCCTACATGGCGGCCTATGGCACGGGCAAGTTGCTCTTGGGCTGGAAAGCCGGCGGCAAGCTGGTGCTGGCCACTGCAGACGCCGCCACTGGTGCCGTAACCGAGGGGCCGATCGTCACCTCGCTTGCGATCGACAACTTCCAGGAGATGGTGAGCGCCCCGAACGGCGATGTGATCTGGGCCCACAGCGAGGGCAGCAGCTCGATCGCCGTCAATCGAGTCGCAGCTTGTCGCCTCACCCCTTGACCCTTGAAGCGCCAGAAGACCGCGGTTCCGCGGGGCTTGCGGGCCCAGGGCTCCTAGAATCACGGCTTCGCCCGCGAGGCCCGGCCCATGACCCGCAAGCTCTTCGTCACCACTGCTCTGCCCTACGCCAACGCGCCGTTCCATGTGGGGCACATGATGGAATACATCCAGGCCGACATCTGGGTGCGCTTCCAGCGAATGAGGGGCCACGAAGTGCACTTCGTATGCGCCGACGACGCACACGGCGCGCCCATCATGATCGCGGCCGAAAAGGCCGGCAAGACGCCTCAGGCCTTCGTGGCCGAGATCGCCGCCGGGCGCCGCCGCTACCTCGAAGGTTTCCACATCGGGTTCGACAACTGGCACTCCACCGACGGGCCGGAGAACCACGAACTCGCCAAGGACATCTATCGAGCGCTGCGCAAGGAAGGCCTGATCGCCATGCGGCCGGTCGAACAGTTCTTCGACCCGGTCAAGGGCATGTTCCTGCCCGACCGCTACATCAAGGGCGAGTGCCCCCGCTGCGGCGCCAAGGACCAGTACGGCGATTCGTGCGAGGTCTGCGGCGCGGTGTACGCCCCCACCGAGCTGAAGAACCCCTACTCCACGCTCACCGGTGCCACGCCGGTGATGAAGACGAGCGAGCACTACTTCTTCCAGCTCTCCTCGCAGCGCTGCATCGACTTCCTGCAGGACTGGACCAGCCAGCCGGGCCGGCTGCAGCCCGAAGTCCTCAACAAGATCAGGGAATGGTTTGCGGTCGACGAGCAGGGGCATGGCGGCCTGTCCGACTGGGACATCAGCCGCGACGCGCCCTACTTCGGCATCGAGATCCCCGATGCCCCGGGCAAGTACTTCTACGTCTGGCTCGATGCGCCCATCGGCTACCTGGCCTCGCTCAAGAACTACTTCGACCGCGGCGGTGCCCGCGAGCAGGGCGAGCCACGCTCCTTCCACGAGTTCATGGCCGACCCGTCGGTGGAGCAGGTCCACTTCATCGGCAAGGACATCACCTACTTCCACACGCTGTTCTGGCCAGCGATGCTCCATTTCTCGCATCGCAAGGCCCCGGACCACGTGTTCGTGCACGGCTTCATCACCGTGAGCGGCGAGAAGATGAGCAAGAGCCGCGGCACCGGCATCTCGCCGTTGCGCTACCTCGATCTCGGCATGAACGCGGAATGGCTGCGCTACTACATCGCCGCCAAGCTCAACGCCAAGGTCGAGGACGTCGACTTCAACCCCGACGATTTCGCGGCGCGGGTCAACAGCGACCTGGTCGGCAAGTACATCAACATCGCCAGCCGCGCCGCGGGCTTCCTCACCAAGCGCTTCGGCGGCCGCCTGGTGGCCCGGCACGCAGGCGATGGCGCGGCGCTGCTCGATGGGCTCATGTCGCACTCCGCCGAAGTGCAGCGGCTCTACGAGGAGCGCGAGTACGGCAAGGCACTGCGCGAAATCATGCTGCTGGCCGACCGTGTGAACGAGTACGTCGACCAGAACAAGCCGTGGGAACTGGCCAAGCAGCCCGGGCAGGACGAGCGGCTGCACGAGGTGTGCTCGGTATGCGTCGAGGCCTTCCGCCTGCTCACCGTGTACCTCAAGGCCGTGCTGCCGGCGCTGGCCGCGCAGGTGGAGTCGTTCCTGCGCGTGCCGCCGCTCTCGTTCGCGGATGCCGGCCGGCTGCTCGGCGTGCATGCGATTGGCGAATACAAGCACCTGATGCAGCGCGTGGATCCGAAGCAGTTGGACGCGCTGTTCGAGCCGCCGGCCACCGCTGCGTCCCCCGCCACCCCGGAGGAGGAGCCGGAGCTGCCCGGAGGTGAGGCGTTCGCTGAAACCATCGCCATCGGCGATTTCGCCAAGATCGACCTGCGCATCGCCAAGATCCTGAACGCCGAGCACGTCGATGGTTCCGACAAGTTGCTACGCCTCACCCTGGACGTGGGCGAGTCTCGACCGCGCAACGTGTTCAGCGGCATCCGTAGCGCCTACCAGCCCGAGGAACTGATCGGCAAGTACACCGTCATGGTGGCCAACCTCGCGCCGCGCAAAATGAAGTTCGGCGTGAGCGAGGGCATGGTGCTCGCCGCGAGCCATGCCGACGAGAAGGCCCATCCGGGCCTGTACATCCTGGAGGCCTGGCCAGGGGCCACCCCCGGACTGCGTGTGCGCTGAGCACGGGGCGCCCCCCGGGCGCCTCACGCTTCCCACGCCGTCTCAGCCGCCAGCGTTCTCGCGCGGATCGGCCATCGTCGCGGTGGTGATAACCCGCCCTTCGCCGTCGAAGGTCACGGAAAACAGCTTGCTGGCCCCGGCATCCAGGAAGCGCCAGTCCCAGACCTCCTCGCCCTTGAGCGGATAGGCCTGCGTGGCCGCCGGGCGGCCGAGCAGCAAACGCACCTGAGACTTGTCCAGGCCCGGCGTGACTTCTGCGAAGGTTTCGGGCTTGAGCACCTGGCGCAGCGCGGTCATCGTGCCGTCGGGCCCGATGGTGATCATGTAGTTGTGCTGACCCTCGGGCTGACGGGGGTATTCCAGCGTGCGCGAGCCATCCGCCAGCGTGTACACCGCTTCGGGGTCGCCGAAGCGTTCGCGCACATCGGCCTCGGTGGAGACATCCTCCTCGAGTTCCTCGATGCGGCGCGAGTCGCACGCCACTAGGGCAAGCATGAGCATGCCCACCAGCGCACCACGCCGCAGCCCGTGTCCCGGCATCCGGCTCCCCTAGAATCGCCGCCATCACTTTAGCGCCTGCCGCCCGGCAGGGCCCGATTCACCATGCCGCTGTTCTGGAAGCCCTACAAGTCCGACGTCACCCTGTTCCTGGAAGACCTGAAGGCCAAGAAGCCCAACCTGGAAGAGGAACAGCGCACCGGCCGCGCCATCTTCTGGGACAAGCGCATCGACCTCGACGCACAGGAAGAGTGGCGCGAGGCGCGCGTGGCCCAGCAGCCGTACGTCTATCAGACCAAGAGCTGAGAAGCCGTGAACCTTCCGAGCGTCGCTCAACGCCTCTCGTGAGCCCCGACGACCTTTTGGCGCCACCGCGCGACGCAGCCATGCCCGACATGCCCCCCGCACCGGCCGACGTGCTGCCTCAGCAGGTGGACCGGGTGGCCATGGCCCGGTTGTACGGCGAACCCCTCTTCGCGCTGCCGCAGGACCTGTATATCCCGCCGGATGCGCTCGAGGTGTTCCTGGAGGCCTTCGAGGGCCCGCTGGACCTGCTGCTCTACCTCATTCGCAAGCAGAACTTCAACATCCTCGACATCCCGCTGGCCGAAGTGACGCGCCAGTACCTCGCCTACGTCGAGCAGATCCGCAAGACCAACCTCGAGCTGGCCAGCGAATACCTGCTCATGGCCGCGATGCTCATCGAAATCAAGTCGCGCATGCTGCTGCCTCCCAAGAAGACCGAGGACGGCAAGGAGCCCGAGGATCCGCGCGCCGAGCTCGTGCGCCGGCTCATCGAGTACGAGCAGATGAAGCTGGCCGCCGCACGCCTGGATGCGCTGCCCGTGCTGGGGCGCGACTTCCTGCGCGCGCAGGTCTACATCGAGCAGTCACTCACGCCGCGCTTTCCCGACGTGCACCCCGACGAGTTGCGCACCGCCTGGGCCGAGATCCTCAAGCGCGCGCGCCTGACCCAGCACCACACCATCACCCGCGAGCAGTTGTCCGTGCGCGAGCACATGAGCATCGTGCTGCGCAGCCTGCAGGGCCGCCGCTTCGTCGAGTTCGAGGAGCTCTTCGACCCCCGGCGCGGCGCGCCCGTGCTGGTCGTGACCTTCATCGCGCTGCTTGAACTGGCGCGCGAGCATCTGCTCGAGATCACCCAGGCCGAGGCCTTCGCGCCCATCTACGTGCGGCTGGCCTACCAGCCAGCCTGACTTTCCCATCTCTGGAGCCGCCTCCGTGCGGACCCGCTCCATGCAGCAAGCCACCGTCCAGCTTCATCGTCCGCCCACCAGCCGCAACACCGTGCGCTGGCAGCACGACGACGTCCAGGCCCTCTTCGAGCTACCGTTCAACGACCTGCTGTACCGGGCACAGGGCGTGCACCGCGAGCACTTCGACGCGAACAAGGTGCAGCTCTCCACGCTGCTGTCGATCAAGACGGGCGGCTGCCCTGAAAACTGCGGCTACTGCCCGCAATCGGTCCATTTCGACACCGGCGTTCAGGCCTCTGCGCTGCTCGACCTCGATACGGTGCTCGATGCCGCACGCAAGGCCAAGGAGGCGGGTGCCACGCGCTTTTGCATGGGCGCGGCCTGGCGCGGGCCCAAAGACCGCGACATCGAGAAGGTGGCCCACCTGGTGGCCGGCGTGAAGTCGCTCGGCATGGAAGCCTGCGCCACACTGGGCCTGCTCGGCGAAGGCCATGCCGAGGCGCTGCGCGACGCAGGCCTGGACTACTACAACCACAACATCGACAGCGCGCCCGACAAGTACAACGATGTCGTCACCACCCGCCACTTCGACGACCGGCTGGACACCCTGCACAAGGTACGCCAGGCCGGCGTGAAGGTATGCTGCGGCGGCATCGTGGGCATGGGCGAGAGCCGTGCCCAGCGCGCTGCGCTGATCGCCGAGCTGGCCAACATGGACCCCTACCCCGAATCGGTGCCGATCAACCACCTGGTGCAGGTCGAAGGCACGCCCATGGCCGACCAGCCCGCACTCGACCCGTTCGAGTTCGTGCGCACCATCGCCGCGGCACGCATCACCATGCCGCACGCCATGGTGCGTCTGTCGGCCGGGCGGCAGGAACTCGGCGAGGCGGTGCAGGCGCTGTGCTTCCTGGCCGGCGCCAATTCCATCTTCTACGGCGACAAGCTGCTGACCACCGGCAACCCCGACATCGAGGCCGACCAGGCCCTGATGTCCCGGCTGGGCATGCGGCCGCTTTAGCGGGAACACGACATGACCCCCCAGGAACGCAAGCCGGTCACCCTGCCCCGCCTGCGCGACATGCATGCGCGCGGCGAGCCCATCGCCATGCTCACCTGCTACGACGCGAGCTTCGCGCGGGTACTTGACGAGGCCGGGGTCGATTGCCTGCTCGTGGGCGACTCGCTGGGCATGGTGCTGCAAGGCGAGACGAGCACGGTGCCCGCCACGCTGGAGCACATGACTTACCACGTGCGCTGCGTGGCGCGCGGCAACCGCCACGCCTGGCTCATCGGCGACCTGCCTTTCGGCAGCTACCAGTCGTCGCCGGGACAGGCGATGCAGGCCGCGGCCACGCTGATGCAAGCCGGCGCGCAGATGGTCAAGCTCGAAGGCGGCGGCTGGACGGCCGAGACCGTGCGCTTCCTCGCCGAGCGCGGCGTGCCGGTGTGCGCCCACCTGGGCCTCACACCGCAGTCGGTGCACGCGCTGGGCGGCTACAGGGTGCAGGGCCGCAACGACGAAGCTGCCAGCACGCTCAAGCGCCACGCCCTCGAACTGGCCGAAGCCGGTGCCGCCATGCTGGTTCTGGAGCTTGTGCCCAGCGTGCTGGCTGCCCAGGTCACCAAGAGCCTGCCGATTCCGGTCATCGGCATCGGCGCCGGCCAAGCCTGCTCGGGGCAGGTGCTGGTGCTGCACGACATGCTGGGCATCACCCGCGGCCGCCTGCCGCGCTTCGTGCGCAACTTCCTGGAAGGCGAGCCCTCCATCGAAGCCGCAGTGCGCCGCTACGTCACCGCCGTGAAGGACCGTACCTTCCCGGACGACACCCTCCACGGTTACTGAGTTCGCGATGAGGCTGATCCACACCCTCGCCGAACTGCGCGCGGCGCTGCCCGAGGCCGGCCAGTCGGCCTTCGTGCCCACCATGGGTAACCTCCACGAGGGTCACATGAGCCTGGTGCGGCAAGCCCGCCGGCACGGGCTGCCGGTGGTGACCAGCATCTTCGTCAACCGCCTGCAATTCGCGCCCCACGAGGATTTCGACCGCTACCCTCGCACACTGGCTGGCGATTGCGAGCGGCTGGAAGCCGCCGGCTGCGACATCGTCTTCGCGCCCGCGGAAAACGAACTCTACCCCCGGCCACAGACCTACAAGGTACTGCCCGACCCGGCGCTGGCCGACATCCTCGAAGGCGGTTTCCGTCCGGGCTTCTTCACGGGCGTGTGCACAGTGGTCATGAAGCTCTTCGGCGCTGTGCGTCCGGGCGTAGCGGTATTCGGCAAGAAGGACTACCAGCAGTTGATGGTCATCCGCCGCATGGTGGAGCAGTTCGCCCTGCCGGTGGAAATCGAAGCCAGCGAGACGCAGCGCGCCCACAGCGGGCTCGCCCTCTCCTCGCGCAACGGCTACCTCAGCGAGGCCGAGCGCGCCAAGGCGGTCGAGTTGGTGCAGGCGCTGCGCACCCTGGGCCAGCGTCATGCCGAGGAGCCCGACCGGCTGGCCGAGCTCGAAGCCGAAGCCATGGCGCTGCTCACCGCGCAGGGCTGGCAGCCCGACTACCTCACGGTGCGCCGCCGCGATGACCTGGCCCCGCCGGGCCGCGAGGACCGCGCGCTGGTCGTTCTGGGTGCCGCCCGGCTTGGCGGCACGCGCCTGATCGACAACGTAGAGTTGTCGCCGGATCCGGCCATCAGCCCTTCAGCTTGAGCATCAGCGTCACCGCGCTCGCGATCGCCTGCTCGACTTCCAGCACATCGGCGAAGCCCTTGCCAACGAGCAGGGCGCTGATCCAGTTGTTGTCCAGCAAAGACTGCCGCCATGCCGGCGAAGCCGTCGCGTCGATTACCACGCGGTGCAGCACCTCCTGCTGCGCCGGGGTGATCCGGCCAGGTCCGAAGACACCCCGCCAGTTCGCCATCTCAGTGGCAAGGCCCTGTTCGCGCAAGGAACGCACGCCATACAGGGATCCGCGAGAGGACATGGCCAACGGCCGCAGCGTTCCGTCCGCGATCCCGGCCTTGAACTCGCTGAAGCTGGAAATGGCCACCCGTGCATTGCCGCTGGCGAGCTGGGCCATGGCTTCCTGTCCACTGGTGGTCGGCTCGTACCGGAGCCGGGCCATGTCCAGCTTCAGTTGTCGCGCCATCATGCCTGCCAGCATGTGGTCCACCCCGCCCACCGAACCGCCAGTAAACACCACGGAGGACAGGTCGCGCTGCATCTCGGCTGCCAGCGCCCTCACGTCCGCGATGCTGGAACCCGATGGCACGACGATGACCATGTAGTCGCTGGTGAGCCGGGCGATCGGCACCACGCTGGACAGCGTGGTCTTCGGCTGGCTGAGCGCAATGGCGCCCACCATCACCATGCCGCCGATGAGCAGTGCCGCCGGATCGCTGCTGTAGCGATCCACGAAATCGGCGAGTCCGATGGTGCCGCCCTTGCCGCCCTTGTTTTCGTACTCGATACGCCGAGCCAGGCCGGCCCGCTCGATGGCTGCGCCCAGCGCACGACCGGTCTGGTCCCAGCCGCCGCCCGCGCCGCCCGGGATGTAGATCCGCAGCAGCGGCAGCGGCGCAACCTGCACCTGCGTCGCCTGTGAGGTGACCGCAACCTTGGGTCGATGCTGCCCCCAGGCGGAGGCGCCGCTCGCGCACAGGAAAGCGGCATAGGCACTGTTCAGCAACCAGGCACGGCGGTCCACAGGGCTCCTCTGAGAATGGGTGTGGGGATACCGTGGGTATTGTTCAACTGCAGCCGGACGTGCGGGCAGCGCCGCAGACACACGTTGTGTGCAAGACTGCCGGAACCCACGGTGCAAGGACTCTCATCTTGACCGACGGCAAGGCCGCCGATGCACTCGAAGGTGCGGACCCCTGCTCAGCCCGCGGTTGCGCGGCGGCGCACGCATTCGATGTACTTCTGCCCGTCCGGCGGCAAGCCGGTTCGCTGCGAGGTCCAGAGCATCTCGCCCAGGCATTCCATCATCTCGTGATGCGCCTCGTGCGCCGACCCGCGCCGCGCAGCCAGCAGCTCGAAGGCCTGGCGGATGCCCGGGGGCTGGTCGATGCTCACCTGCTCGGTCAGCGACAGGTGCATGGACAAGTGAAGAAAGGGATTGGCGCGGCCTGACTCGACGTCGAACACAGCGGCCAGCGCCGCGTCGAGGTCCTGCAGGTCGGCGTGGTACTCGGGATGGGCGCCGATCCAGTCCGAGGCCAGCGCTTCCATCGGCGTGAGGGGCGCGCCCTCCCGGTGTTTGCGCAAGGCCTCACAAAAGAAGCGCCGGACGTCATGCTGCGAGGGATCGAACATGACGGAATTGTCGCCTTCGATCATGGAATGCGCCGAGAGGTGATTCATCTCGATGACCCGGCACGTTGCGCCGGCTAATATCCTTCGGTATGCGATAGCCACAGCCGCGGCGCACCGCCGCGCCAGGAGATCGACCATGCCCGTGATCGTGGTGGCCAACCCCAAGGGAGGCGTCGGCAAGAGCACGCTCGCCACGCAGGTGGCCGGTTTCCTCGCCTCCAGCGGACACACAGTGATGCTGGGCGACGTGGACCGGCAGCAGTCTTCGCGAATGTGGCTGAAGCTGCGCCCCGAAGGCCTGCCGCCGATCCGGCCCTGGGACATTCCCACCGAGGGCGTGGTGCGTGCTCCCAAGGGCACCACGCACGTGGTGCTCGACACACCGGCGGGCCTGGACGGACGGCGGCTCGATGAGGTAATGCGGCATGCCGACAAGGTGCTGGTGCCCCTGCAGCCGAGCCTCTTCGACATCCACGCCACGCACGACTTCCTGCGCGAGATGGCCGCCCACCGCCCGCTGGCCCAGGTGCAGGCAGGGATCGTCGCGATGCGGCTGAAGGAGGGCACCATCTCGGCCGACCAGCTGCGCCATTTCCTCGGGACGCTCGATGTCCCGGTCATCGGCCAGCTGCGCGACACGCAGAACTACGTGCACCTCACCGCGCGCGGCCTCACCCTCTGGGACGTGGCTGCGAGCCGGGTCCAGCGCGACCTGGACCAATGGGCCCCCATCGTGAGCTGGCTGCAGGCCTGAACATCCATATCCATGAAACGCTACGCCCGGATCACCGACCTCCAGCCGCTGGTCGGCCAACACCTCGCCGCGAGCGACTGGATCGCCATCGACCAGCGGCGCATCGATCTGTTCGCCGATGCCAGCGGCGACCGCCAGTGGATCCATGTCGATCCCGAGCGCGCCCGTACCGGCCCCTATCGCACGACCGTCGCCCACGGGTTCCTCACCCTGAGCCTGCTGCCCGAGATGGAGGCCTCTGCACTGGTCCTCGACGACGTCCGCCTGGGCGTCAATTACGGCCTGAACCGGGTGCGTTTTCCGGATCCCGTGCCAGTCGGCAGCCGCCTGCGCGGGCATTTCCGGCTGCTCGCCTATGACACGCTGCCTGACGGCGGGGTGCAGCTCACCGTCGAGGTCACCGTTGAGCGAGAAGGATCAGCCAAGCCGGTGTGCGTGGCCGAATCGGTGACCCGTCGCTACGCCTGAAGCCTGTCCAGCCATGCCGCGCCCGGAGTGCTGCCCCCCCTTTCTTGAGGGGAGTGACCCTGAGGGGAGTGGCGCTCCAACGACGCTTGGTTACGATGCCGGGACAGCATGCTGCAGGGAGGAACAAGAAATGAAGGTGCTGCTGATCGATGACCACCCGCTGATCCTGTCAGCACTTCAGTCCGTCATCCAAGGACTGGGCGACGACGTCACGGTCGTGGGCGCGTCGACCGCGCGGGCCGCCCGCGACACCTTGAGCACCACGTCCGACTTCGACCTGGTGCTGCTCGACCTTCACCTCGGGGATGCGGATGGCTTCAGCGTCCTGGCCGATTTGCGCGCCAGCTACCCCGCCCTGCCCGTGGTCGTGGTGTCGGCCAGCGACCGCGCCAGCGACGTGATCCGCGCCATCGACCTGGGCGCCATGGGTTTCGTACCCAAGCGCTCCACCAACGAGACCTTGTTCGAGGCGCTGCGCATGGTCATGTCGGGTGGCATCTTCGTGCCACCCATGACGATGAGCGCCGATCGGCCGGCCGATCCGTTCCTAACCCCCGGCTTGGCCGGTTCGGGAGAACTGCACCACGGTTCGGGCCCTTCGGCGCAGCCCGCCCTGGAAGCGCTCGGGCTGACACCCCGCCAGCGCGACGTTCTGGCCCTCCTGCTCAAGGGGCAACCCAACAAGCTGATCGCCCGCGAGCTGGGGCTCTCGGTCGAAACGGTGAAGGACCATGTCGCCGCAGTGCTGCGAGCGTTGAATGTCAGCTCGCGCACCCAGGCGGTGCTCGCCGTGGGCCAGATGACCCAGCCGCCCGGCGTTGCAGGCGGCTGGCGCCGGCCCTGACGCTCCCTGCCACGCTTCCTTGTCGAAGCCCCTCAGCCCAGTAGACACTGGCGGCCCGCCGTACGGCCTTACACATGGAGTCCCATGGTCGCCGTCCCCTCCGCCCTGACCTCCAGCCTGGCCCCCACCCCGGTCACCTCGCTGCCCGACGAGGTTCAGGGCAGCTTCGATTTCATGCCGGCCACGCTCGCCGGCTACCTCGCCGGCATCGGGATTCTCTCGGTGCTGTATTGGAACGTCGCGCCGCCGTCGGTGTTCGCGCCCTGGCTGGCGATTTTTGCCACGGTGTGGCTCGTGCGCGTCTGGATGTTGCAGCGCTTTCGACGCATGCCGCCGCAGTCGCTTGCGGACTGGGAGCACTGGCGCAACCGCAACAACACCGGCACGCTGGCCTGCGGAGCACTGTGGGGCATGGCCGCCTGGAGCTTCTACCCCTATGGGGACCGCATCCACGAGATCGGGCTGATCATCGTCATCTACAGCTTCTGCCTCGCCGCCGTTCCCGTGCTCGCCATGCAGACGCGCGTGTATGTGCTCTACGCCATGCTGTGCGTCGCACCGCTGGCCGGACGCATCGCCATCCTGGGACGCGACTACAACTACCAGCTCGCGAGCATCCTCATCACGATCATCAGCCTCACCACGCTGCTCACGCGCCGCTACCGCCAGGCGATGGAACGGGTGCTCCAACTCAAGCTGCACGCCGACGAGCTGCTTGCGCAACTGCGCCTCGAAAAGCGCGCCGCCGAGGCGGCGCGCCATGAAGCCGAGGTCGCCAATCGCGCCAAGACCCAGTTCTTCACCGCAGCCAGCCACGACCTGCGCCAGCCGCTGCACGCCATGGGGCTGTTCGCGGAAGCCCTGCGACAGAAGACGCACGACGAGGAAGTTGCGCTGCTGGTCAACAGCATCAACGGCTCGGTCGACGCCCTCGAAGGCCTGTTCTCGGAGCTGCTGGACATCACCCGCATCGACAGTGGCCACATCCAGCCCAGCCCGCAGTCCTTCCAGATGGACGAGATCTTCCGCAAGCTGAGGCTGCATTTCGAGCCGACCGCGTTCGAGAAGGGCCTCGCATTGCGGCTGCGCGGCGGCCGCCACGTGGCGCACGCCGATCCGCTGCTGGTGGAGCGCATCCTGCGCAACCTCGTGTCCAACGCCATCCGCTATACGGAGGACGGCACTATCCTGGTCAGCTGCAGGCGGCGCGCGGGCCGGCTGCTCTTGCAGGTGTGGGACACGGGCGTAGGCATCGCCCCCCAAGAGCAAGAGCGCATCTTCGAGGAGTTCTACCAAGTCGAGTCGCCCACAGAAGCGGGGCCGCAGCAGCGCAAGGGGCTGGGCCTGGGCCTGGCCATCGTCAAGCGCCTGGCCGACCTCATGAAGGTTCCGCTATTGATGCGCTCGCAGCCGGGGCGCGGCACGGTATTCGCGCTGGAGCTGCCCATGGGTCAGGCGGCTCGTTCGGCGCCGCCAACCGTGTCGGGCAAGGCGCCGCCCTCGCTCACGCTGGCAGGGCGGCTGATCGTGGTGGTCGAGGACGAGTCTGCCGTGCGCACCGGGCTGGAAGTGCTGCTCAAGGGCTGGGGCGCCGCGATCGCTTCCTTCGACAGCGCGGGGGCAGTGAAGGCCTGGGTCGAGCAGGCGGACCCGGCCACCACCACGAAGCCCGACCTGCTGATCGTGGACTACCGCCTGGAGAATGGACTGACCGGCATTGATGCGATCAAGGCACTGCGCAGCCGCTTCGGCGAAGCCGTGCCGGCGATCGTGGTCACCGGCAGCACCATGACGGGCCACGAGCAGGAGGCCCAGGAGGCCGGGTTCCACCTGCTCATCAAGCCCGTAGTACCCAACAAGCTGCGCGCCATGATCGCCTTCAAGCTGGGTGTCAAGGGCCTGTCAGGAGCGCAGCCCCCGCAGCCGTCTGATGCGGCCGGCGGTCAATAGCGCCTGATAGCGTCACGACCCACCCCGGCAGGGCCCGCGCACAGCGCCCGCAAGCCGAGCCGGCCTGACCCCGCACGATCTGCGCGTGCTGCAGCAGCGCGCCATGGAAACTCAAATCCCCGTTGCGTAGCGGCTTTCGGGAACGGTAGCAAGCGGCCCGGATTCCCGGATTACTTGAATCGACCCTGCGGCGCAACCTGGAGTTCGCCCGGCAGCGAGCCGATGTACTGGGCGAGCTGCTTGAGCTGGTCGTGCGTGAAGCTTGCGGCCATGCCGACCATGACGGGGTTGCCGCGGCCGATGTTCGTGTTCTTCTGGGTCTGGTAGGCCTTGAGCGCCACGAAGAGGTAGTCGGAGTGCTGACCGGCCAGCTTTGGGAACGACGGATCGGCCGGCTTGCTGAAGTTCTCGCCGTGACACTGCACGCAGTTGCCCTTCTGCAGCAAGGCAGCCACCTCCGTGGACGGCTGACGCTCGGGCTTGGGCGGAAGCTCGGTCTTGCTGGCGCGCGCCTCGTAGAAGGCTGCCAGGTCGGCCATGTCCTGCTCGGAAAGCGATGTCGCGATGGCCCGCATGGAGGGGTGCTTGCGCTCGCCCTTCTTGTACGCCGCGAGTGCCGACCTCATGTAGCTCGCCGACTGGCCGGCGAGCATGGGCACCTTGTGCACCTGAGGAAAGCTCGCCTGGTAGCCCGGAATGCTGTGACACCCGATGCACATGGCCGCCTTCTTCTCGCCGGCTTGGGGATCGCCTTTGACTTCCTGCGCAGTTGCATTGAAAGCGCAGGCTGCAAGGGCCAGCGTAATGGGGGCAGCAAGCAGTGATCTCATGAGGCTGGTCAATGCGAGATTCCAAACGATGAATTATATGGGTCACCTTTATACTGACCGTCAGTTTGCGCGGCCCATGACCGAATGAAGTTCAAAGGCACCGACACCTACGTCGCCACGCAGGACCTGATGCTAGCGGTCAACGCTGCCATCACGCTCAAGCGGCCGCTGCTCGTCAAGGGCGAACCGGGAACCGGCAAGACGATGCTGGCCGAGGAAGTGGCACAGGCGCTGGGCATGCCTCTGCTGCAGTGGCACGTGAAAAGCACCACCAAGGCGCAGCAGGGGCTGTACGAATACGACGCGGTAAGCCGCCTGCGCGATAGCCAACTGGGCGACGAGCGGGTCAAGGACATCCACCACTACATCGTCAAGGGCGTCCTCTGGCAGGCCTTCGCATCGGAGCGGCCACTCGTGCTGCTCATCGACGAGATCGACAAGGCGGACATCGAATTCCCCAACGATTTGCTGCGCGAACTCGATCGCATGGAGTTCTATGTGTACGAAACGCGCGAGCTGGTGCAGGCCCGCCATCGGCCCGTGGTGTTCATCACCTCGAACAACGAGAAGGAACTGCCCGATGCCTTCTTGCGCCGCTGCTTCTTTCATTACATCCGCTTCCCCGATGCAGACACGATGAAGAGCATCGTGCAGGTGCATTTTCCCGGCCTCAAGAAAGAGCTGCTGGCCGCGGCGCTCAAGAACTTCTATGACGTGCGCAACCTGCCAGGGCTGAAGAAGAAGCCGTCGACCTCGGAACTATTGGATTGGCTCAAGCTGCTGGTGGCGGAGGACATTCCGCTCGAGGCACTGCAAAGCCAGGACGAGAAGGTGGCCGTACCGCCGCTCGTGGGCGCGCTGCTGAAGAACGAGCAGGACGTGTCGCTGTTCGAGAAGCTCGTGTTCATGCAGCGGCACAGCCGGTGAAGCCAGTCGAGCCCGTCACGCTCGCAGACTCCCGCGTGCGCCTGGAGCCCCTGGCGATGAGCCACCTGCAGGGCCTGCAGCGCGCGGCGGCCGACGGACAGCTGTGGACCCTGCGCTACACCAGCGTGCCTGAGCCGCACGATACCGCCAGCTACATCGAGCACGCGCTGCACAGCCAGGCCGAAGGCCGGCGGCTGCCGTTTGCGGTGGTCGACGTCGACAGCGAATGCGTGATCGGCAGCACCAGCTACCACGACCTCGTGCCCACGATCGGGCGCTTGGAGATCGGCTGTACCTGGTACGCCAGACGCTTTCAGCGCACGCATGTCAACACCGCCGCCAAGATGCTGCTGATGTCGCATGCCTTCGACTCACTGGGAGCGAGCGTGATCGGCTGGCGTGCCGACAACTACAACATGGCGAGCCAGCGGGCAATCGAGCGCCTGGGCGCCAGGCGCGACGGCGTGATCCGCCATCACCAGCTGCGCCGCGACGGGACGGTGCGCGACACGGTGATGTACAGCATGACGGCAGGCGAATGGCCGGAGGCGCGCGCCCACCTGCAGTGGCTGCTTACAAGGCCACGGGCCTGATCCGGCAGGATCTATCCCGACTCCATCACGCAGTTGCGGCCGGCCTGCTTGGCGCGATAAAGCGCCGCATCGGCCCGCGCGAGCAGCGAGGGCACATCGTCGCCCTGCCCCCGCCACTGGGACACGCCGATGCTGACGCTCAGCGGCAGCAGGCGGTCCTGCCAGCGTGGCGGCAGGACCTGGACCTTCTGGCGCAGCCGCTCAGCCGTGATGACCGCCTCGGGCTGCATCGTGGCGGGCAGCAGCACGACGAATTCCTCGCCGCCATAGCGGCCCACGCGGTCGATATCGCGCATGTGCGCCGCCAGCAGCGTGCCCAGGTGCTGCAGCGCCCGATCGCCGGCCGCATGGCCATGGCGGTCGTTGATGTCCTTGAAGCGGTCCACGTCGATCATCAACACACTGAACGCCTCGCCCATGCGGCGCGAACGCTGCACCTCGGCATCGAGGGCCTCATCGAAGGCCCTGCGGTTCAGCAGGCCGGTCAGCGCATCCTGACGAGACGCGTTCTGCAGCTGGGACACGAACTGGGCCACGACCAGCGCGACCAGTGCCAGCTGGAACCCCAGCCCGGCGATCTGGTAGACGATGGCCGCGCCGGCATGGAAGGCCAGGTTCTCGCTCAACGTGGTGACGATGGTCTGGGGGCTGAGCGCGGCAGCGAGCGCACGCATGGCGAACACCAGGCCCGCCGCCAGCATGGGCACGGCCAGCAGCGCACTCCACCGAAGCTCCAGGCGCTGCCGGGTGTGGGCGTGCATGTCCCAGGCCGTGGACAGGCACAGGATGGCCAGCGACGCGGACACCACACCCACGCGCCAGGCGCCATGCGCCGGCTGCGTCCCGAGCGCCGCCGCTGCGGAGATGGCCATGAGCAGCGCATGCCAGTGCCAGGGGCTCGCACGGCCGAAGAAGTGCCACACGCCACGTTGCAGGGCGATCAGCGACGCCACGATGCTGAGATTGCCGGCAGCGCGCACGAGCTCGTCGTCGGCCGGCACCGCGGAGAGCAGGCAGGCCACGGCCGCCGCCGACAGCGCGGCGTGCAGCGACCAGTACAGCAAGGCGCGCCTCGACACATTCAGCAGCACGGCGCCGCCCAGCCAGCCCAGCGACATGATGGCCTGCTGTGACGCCACCATCAGGAACGCGACTTCGGTGCTGGACAAGCTCGACATGGGTGGGCGGCATTTTGCGGCCTGCCCGTGGCCCGAGGGCTGCCGGCCGTCCCGGGTTCTCGCGGGCGTGTATGCTCGTCGCCCACCCCACCGGGGGGCTGAGGCCCATGCTGATCGACTTCTTCTTCACCCTGCGCGCCGCCCGGCTCAAGGTCTCGGTGAAGGAGTACCTCACGCTGCTGGAGGCCCTGCGCAGCGGCGTGATCGACGACGCTCCCGGCCCCACGGTAGAAAAGTTCTACTACCTGGCACGCGCGGCGCTGGTCAAGGACGAAGCCCAGTTCGACAAGTTCGATCGCGCCTTCGCCGCCTACTTCAAAGGCGTGGAGATGCTGGCCGACTTCACGCAGGACGTGCCGATCGAGTGGCTGCGCAAGCGCCTGGAGCTGGATCTCGGTCCCGAAGAAAAAGCGGCCATCGAGAAGATGGGCTGGGATGAGCTGATGGCCGAGCTGAAGAAGCGCTTCGAGGAGCAGAAGGGACGCCACGAGGGCGGCAGCCGCATGGTCGGCACGGCGGGCACCTCGCCATTCGGTGCCTGGGGCTACAACCCGCAGGGCGTGCGCATCGGTCAGGACAAGGGCCGGCACCGCGGCGCGGTGAAAGTGTGGGACCAGCGCCAGTACAAGGACTACGACGATGCCGTCGAGCTGGGCACGCGCAACATCAAGGTCGCGCTGCGCCGCCTGCGCCGCTTTGCCCGCGAAGGCGCCGAGGAGGATCTGGACCTCGACGACACCATCCGCTCCACGGCCGCCAATGCCGGCTGGCTCGACATCAAGATGGTGCCCGAGCGACACAACAAGGTGAAGGTACTGCTGCTCATGGACGTGGGCGGGACCATGGACGAGCACGTTCATCGCGTGGAGGAACTCTTCTCGGCGTGCAAGAGCGAGTTCAAGCACCTGGAGTTCTTCTACTTCCACAACTGCGTCTACGACTTCCTCTGGAAGCACAACCACCGGCGCTACAGCGAGAAGTTCCCCACCTCGGACGTGATCCGCACCTACAACAAGGACTACAAGCTGATCTTCGTCGGCGACGCGACCATGAGTCCCTACGAGATCCTGCAGCCTGGGGGCAGCGTCGAGTACGCCAACGAGGAATCGGGCGCCGAGTGGTTGCAGCGCCTCACGCAGGCCTTCCCGAAATTCATCTGGATCAACCCCGAGCCTCAGGGCGTCTGGGGCTACCGGCAGAGCATCGCCATCGTCCAGCAGCTGATGAACCATCGCATGTTTCCGCTCACCGTGCAGGGGCTCGAAGCCGCGATGCGACTGCTCGGCAAATGACGGGGCGCCGGCCCCTCGCCGCCACGGTCGTGGCGCCGCTGGCGCTCTGGACGCTGCTGCTGGGCGGCTGCGCGAACCTGGGCCGTGCGCCCGACGCCCAACGCGAGGCCACGGAAGCGGGACGTCCTGCCTACGACCTGCAGATCGAGGCGCCCGCGTCCGTGCATAAGTTGCTCGCGACCTACCTCGACCTCGCACGGTTCCAGGCCGCACCCGAGACCGAGGCCATCACTGAACCGGAGCTTGCCCGCCTGGTGGCGGCTGCCCCTGCGCAAGTGCGCACGCTGCTGGAGACCGAGGGCTACTTCAACCCCGAGGTGCAGGTGCGCCGCGTTGCCGGCCCGGCCGGCGTGGCGGTCATCGAAGTGCTCGTGCATCCCGGCCCGCACACCGTGGTGGAGACGTGGCAGCTCGATATGCAGGGCGGGCTGCAGGATGCAGCCGCGGCAGGCGACGAGGACGCGCAGGTCGAGCTGGCCTCGCTGCGCCGGCGCTGGCCCCTGAAGGCCGGCGAGCCGTTTCGACAAGGCGCCTGGAACGACGCGAAGAACGTGACCCTCGCACGGCTGCGTGCAGAGGGGTATCCGGCGGCAAGCTGGGTCGACACGACGGCGCGCATCGAAGTGCAGTCCAACACCGCGCAGTTGCAGATGCTGGCCGACAGTGGCCCGCTGTTCCGGCTGGGGCCCATCACCATCGAGGGCCTGCAGCGCTACGACGAGACCTCCGTGCGGCGGGTGTCCACCTTCCACTCCGGCATGCCGTACAGCGAACAGCTGCTGCTCGATTACCAGGAGCGCCTGCTGTCGATCGGCCTGTTCGAGGGAGCCAACGTGGAGATCGACGCCGACCCCGCCACGCACGACGCGGCGCCGGTGCGCGTGCGCCTCAAGGAGCTGCCCCAGCAGGCGGCCACCGTCGGCGTGGGCTACAGCGCGAACGTGGGGCCGCGCCTCACGCTGGAGCATGTGCATCGCCGGGTCTTCGGCCAGCGCTTCATAGCCCGCAACAAGTTCGAGCTGGGTCCTTCGCTCAAGTCGTGGAACGGCGAGATCACGTCGCATCCCCTGCCCGGCATGTACCGCAACCTCGTCTCGGCCAACGCCGAGCGGCTGCATGCGGCCGAGGAGTGGCGCACTTCCTGGACCGCACGCGCCGGCCGCGCGCAGGACACGCCTCATATCGAGCGCTTGTACTACGTGGAGTTCACGCACTCCAAGCTGGAGACGGGCGCCGGCGTGGTGCGCAGCAATGCGGCGTCGATCAACTACCAGTGGACCTGGCGTCGCGTGGACAGCCTGCTGCTGCCCACCGACGGCCTGACGCTGTCGCTGCAGGCCGGTGCCGGCCATGCCTTCGGGCGCGAGTTCCAGGAAACGGGCATCACGAGCGGTCGTGGCCCGTTCAGCCGGCTGCAGGGCCGCGTCAACTGGTACCGGCCCTTCGAGGGCCCGTGGTTCCTCACCGCCCGTGCCGAGGCCGGCCAGGTGTTCGCGCGCGAGGGTGTCGGCGTGCCCGACACCCTGCTGTTTCGCGCGGGCGGCGACGAGTCGGTGCGCGGCTATGCCTACCGCACCCTCGGACCCACCGTCGACGGCGTGATCACAAGCGGTCGCGTCATGGCCACCGGCAGCATCGAAGTGGCGCGGCCGGTGTCCGCACGCCGGCCGCAGTTCCTGTGGGCCACGTTCTTCGATGCCGGCCAGGCGGCTGACGACTGGCATGACCTGCATGCGGTCTATGGCTATGGCCTGGGCTTGCGCTGGCGCAGCCCGGTGGGACCGCTGCGGGTCGACTTGGCGTATGGCGAGGCCGTGCGCAAGCTGCGCCTGCACATGAGCGTGGGCGTCGCGTTCTGAGAAGGTGTGTGAGAACCCGACATGCCCGCACAGCACGCCGGAAC
>CBINKC010000080.1:0-20505 GCA_966251135.1 uncultured Burkholderiaceae bacterium | reverse complement strand
CCAGCTTCAGGTCAGGCGTCGGTGCGCCTGGCTGGGGGCGTCTTCCACATTAACCTCACGCCTCGCAAACCAAAGACGAGGTGGTGACAATGGGCGCCACCACCTGCGGCAAGTCCTTCGGCTTCATCCCGACGCCTTACTGCAGCTACAGCTACAGCGCGGTGAACTTCGAGGCCGTGAACGTGCGCGGCGAGGGCCGGTACTACGACGGTTTGTCGCCCACGTGCGCGGTCGCCGACGATTTCACTGGATCGCTCGGGAATGCGGATGAGTCGCTGACTGCGGCCGCTTTGAGCTACCTTGCCATCGGCACCTGCCCGGCGTCGGCGCAGCGAGTGCAGCCGCTGTCGGCGGCGCATCGTCGCGTGCAGCAGATGATCCAGGAGCCGGGGCACCGGTCGGGGATGTGGGTGGATTGATGCTCCGCCCGCTACTACATCAGGAGGTGCTCCCCGGCGTTGTCCCCGCCCAGGATCACGTAGTTCACCTTGCGGATGTCCGCCAGCCGGGTACCGCCGGCGTATGAGATGGAACTCTGCAGGTCCTCGTGCATCTCGCGCAGCGTGTCGGCGAGGAAGCCCTTGATGGGTTCAAGGATGCGCTTGCCCTCCACGTGCTTGTGCTCGCCCTTGTTGAAGTCCGACGCGCTGCCGTAGTACTCCTTGTAGAGCTTGCCGTCGACCTCGACCGTGCGGCCCGGCGATTCCTCGTGGCCGGCGAAGAGCGAGCCGATCATCACCATGCATGCCCCGAAGCGCACGCTCTTGGCTATGTCGCCGTGGTCTCGAATGCCGCCGTCGGCGATGATGGGCTTGGTGGCCACGCGCGCGCACCACTTCAGCGCCGAGAGCTGCCAGCCGCCGGTGCCGAAGCCTGTCTTGAGGCGCGTGATGCACACCTTGCCCGGCCCAATGCCCACCTTCGTGGCGTCGGCGCCCCAGTTTTCCAGGTCGATCACCGCCTCCGGCGTGCCTACGTTGCCGGCGATGATGAACGTGCCCGGCAGCTGCTTGCGAATGTGGTCGATCATGCGCCGCACCGTCTCGGCATGGCCGTGAGCGATGTCGATGGTGATGTAGTCGGCGCCGATGCCCTCGGCCGCCAGGCGGTCCACCACCTCGTAGTCCACTGCCTTCACGCCGGAACTGAGAGAGACGAACAGGCCCCGCTCGCGCATGCGCCGGGCATAGGCCACGCTGTCCAGGTCGAACCGGTGCATGACGTAGAAGTAGCCGTGGGTGGCGAGCCATTCGGTGATGGGCTCGTCGACCACGGTCTTCATGTTGGCCGGCACGACAGGGAGATTGAAGGTGCGGCCGCCGAACTCCATCGACGGATCGCACTGGCTTCTGCTTTCGACGCGGCACTTGCGCGGCAGCAGGAGGATGTTCTCGTAGTCGAAGATTTCCATGCACGCTCCCTGTAGGACAGACCACGTTTAGGACCCGACGACCGGTCGAAGTTCTCGGGGTCGAAGGGGTAGGACATCAGCGCAGGTGCGGGCAGCCCGACGGTGAGGCGTGCGCTGCGGCAATCAACCGCCCGTCCGGCGACTCGATCCACGCGATGCTTCCCAGGCGCTCCGGCCGGTCCGTCTCGGGCACGCGCACGGCATACAGATGCTCCACTCGTGGTTTCTGAGCCAGCTCGGCCAGCGAGAGGGGGCCGATGGCGGCGCGCACCAGCTGCCGGGCGATTGCGCTGCCTTCGCTGCCGGCTGGCACGCGTTCCACCAAGGCGGCATAGGCCACTGCGCCCTCCGGCAGCGGGCCCGGGCGGGACACCGTCAGCCGCAAGGCGATGTAGCCGTTCCACGCGGGCCCGTCGATGATGCGCAGTGCGGGACCCCGAGCGGACAGCACATGGACTCGCCGACGAGTCGGCGAGTCGCTGTCCGGCCGCAGGGCCCCGGAGGCACGCTCGCGCGCCTCCGGCAGTGCGGCGCTCGCCATTGGCGCATCCTCGGCGGCGGGCTCGATCCAGTCGAGGGTCATGGTTTGCGGGCTGGCCGCATCTGCCGCCACGGCGTCTTGCCAGCACGACTCGCAGTCGGCGGGAATGAAGCGTTCCAGGACCATCGTGGGGCGGTCCGGGCATGCCGGCGCAGCGGCCTGGGCGGTGACTGCGCACAGGGTCAGCACGAGGGTGGCGCACCCGCCGCGCACAGGGGAGGGCATCAGGGCGACTCCTAGAATGTCCGCATGAGTCTGCCTCTCCACGACGCGCCTGACAACGCGCGAGCCGCTGCGTCTTCGCTGCTGGTCAACCTCAACCCCGAGCAGCTGGCTGCCGTGACCTTGCCCCCGCGCCCGGCGTTGATCCTTGCGGGCGCGGGATCGGGCAAGACCCGGGTGCTGACCACCCGCATTGCGTGGCTCGTCCAGACGGGCCAGGTTTCGCCCGGTGGCGTGATGGCCGTGACCTTCACCAATAAGGCCGCCAAGGAGATGCTGGTGCGGCTGGGCGCCATGCTGCCGGTGCCCGTGCGCGGCATGTGGATCGGCACCTTCCATGGTCTGTGCAACCGTTTCCTGCGTTCGCACTGGAAGCTGGCGGGTTTGCCTCAGGCCTTCCAGATCCTTGATTCGGCTGATCAGCTTTCGGCGGTCAAGCGCGTCATCAAGGCGATGAACCTCGACGAGGAGCGCTTCCCGCCCAAGCAGGTCACCTGGTTCATCGCCGGCGCCAAGGAGGACGGGATGCGGCCCCGGGACGTGCCCGCCCGCGACGAGCAGACGCGCACGATGATCCAGGCCTACGAGGCCTATGAGGCTCAGTGCCAGCGCGAAGGCGCGGTCGACTTTGCCGAACTGCTGTTGCGCACCTACGAACTCATGCGCGACAACCCTGTCCTGCGCGAGCACTACCAGCGGCGTTTCCGCCATGTCCTGGTCGACGAGTTCCAGGACACCAACCGACTCCAGTACGCCTGGCTCAAGATGTTCGCCGGCCCACAGACCAGCGTGTTCGCAGTGGGCGATGACGACCAGAGCATCTATGCGTTCCGTGGCGCGCAGGTCGGCAACATGGCCGACTTCGAGCGCGAGTTCCACGTGCAGCAGGTCATCAAGCTGGAGCGCAACTACCGCTCCTTCGGGAACATCCTCGATGCCGCCAACGAACTCATCTCGCGCAACACGCGGCGGCTGGGCAAGAACCTGCGCACGGAGGCCGGGCCGGGCGAGCCGGTGCGGGTTCATGAGTCGACCAGCGACTTCGCCGAGGCGCAGTGGGTGATCGAGGAGGCGCAGCAGCTGCAGCGTGAGGGCACGCGGCGCAGCGACATCGCGTTGCTGTACCGGAGCAATGCGCAAAGCCGCGTGCTCGAAAGCGCCCTGTTCAATGCCGGCATCCCGTATAAGGTGTACGGCGGTCTGCGCTTCTTCGAGCGCGCCGAGATCAAGCATGCGCTGGCCTATCTGCGGCTGGTCGAGAATCCGAACGACGACACGAGCTTCCTCCGGGTGGTGAACTTCCCCGCCCGCGGGATCGGCGCGCGCAGCATCGAGCAGCTGCAGGATGCGGCGCGCGTGACGGGGCGCAGCCTCTACCAGAGCGCAGGCGCAGTGACAGGCCGCGGCGGCGTGAACCTGCAGGCCTTCGCGGCGCTGGTCGACGACCTGCGCGAGGCCACACAGGGCCTCACGCTGCGCGAGATCATCGAGCACATGCTTCAGGCCTCGGGCCTCACGGCGTTCTACAGAACCGAGAAGGAAGGCAAGGAGCGTCTCGAGAACCTGGACGAACTCGTCAATGCGGCCGAGGCCTTCGTCACGCAGGAGGGCTTTGGCAAGGACGCGGTGGCGCTGCCGATCGACGAGCAGGCCAGCACTGCGGCGGCCGCGGCGGAGCAGGCGCCCGATGCGGACACCGGCGAGACCATGTCGCCGCTGGCGGCTTTCCTCACGCACGCCGCGCTGGAGGCGGGCGACAACCAGGCACAGGCTGGGCAGGATGCGCTGCAGCTCATGACGGTGCATTCGGCCAAGGGGCTGGAGTTCGATGCGGTGTTCATCACCGGGCTGGAGGAAGGCCTCTTTCCGCACGAGAACAGCCTGTCGCAGACCGAGGGCCTGGAAGAAGAGCGGCGGCTCATGTATGTGGCCATTACCCGTGCGCGCAAGCGGCTGTACCTGAGCTTCAGCCAGACGCGCATGCTGCATGGCCAGACCCGCTACAACATCAAGAGTCGCTTCTTGGAGGAGCTGCCGGAGTCGGCGCTCAAATGGCTCACGCCGCGCAACCAGGGTTTCGGCTCGGGATTCGCTCGCGAGTACCAGTCGGCATGGTCACGCGGCAACGGCATGGGGTCGATGGTCGGGGCGGGGCGAGTGGGCGTGGGTGCGTCGGCTCAGGTGCCGCCGGCGATGGCCGCGCGCAGCTCACATGGGCTGCGTGTGGGGCAGAGCGTGTTCCACAACAAATTCGGCGAAGGCCTGATCGTCACGCTGGAGGGCAACGGTGAGGATGCACGAGCGCAGATCAACTTCGGCCGGCACGGCATGAAGTGGCTCGCGCTGGCGGTGGCGAAGCTGACGCCTGTCGAGTAGGGCACGGCGGTCGGGCTTGCGGGCCGCGTCAATAGTCGCGATCTTCGTTGTCGCTGCCGTCAATCGTCGCTGTCATCGTCAGAGGGTGTGACGATGTCGATGGTCTTCTCGACCACCTTGCCGGTGACCTTGACACCCGTGCTCACTACGGCGCCCGTCACGGAAATGGCCGCACCTGCCGCGGCACCGGCCACGTCGAGCACGCCGCAGCCGGCCAGGCTGGCCACGAGTAGCGGGACGAGGGCAAGACGCAGCGGGATGCGGAAGGTGGATGGGCGCATGAGGTTCTCCGGCCGGGTGCTGTCGGCCCCGGTCGATGGTAAGGGGCGGGTGTGGTTCGGGCGCGTCCCGACCGGCTCGATCTCGCGGTAGACCTCACGCGATCACATCTTCAGTCGCGGCGACTTCAACCACGCCCCAGGAACGGCATCTTGGTGGCCATGATGTTCATGAACTGGACATTGGCGTCCAGCGGCAGGCCGGCCATGTGGACGATGGCGTCGGCCACATGGCGCACGTCCATGCGCGGTTCGGGCATCAGGTCGCCACGGGGCTGCAGCACGCCACTCGCCATGGGCCGACCGTAGGCCTCGCGCGTGCGGGCAAACGAGCCTGGACCGAAGCGGGATCGCGCACATCGGTGGGCACCGCGAGGGCACGCGCCCCGGCATCGCCGGCCTCCGCGGCCGTTTGCGCCAGTGCTTCGGCACGGCGGCCGGCCAGCACCACGTGCCAGCCGGCATGCAGCAGGGCGATGGCACTGGCGCGTCCGATGCCGCTGCCTGCGCCGGTGACGATCGCGATCCTGTTCATGCGGACTCCTGCGCGGGCGGCAGCGACTCAACCGCAGGGAGCGAAGGCTCGAAGGTGTCGGCGAACGTGAAGTACAGCGAGGCGTAGAACGCGGCGGACATCATGAGCATGGCCGGCGTGGCCGCCACGAAGGCGACCTGTGGCATGCCCAGCAGGGCGAACAAGGTCGTCAGGGCAAAGCCCAGCAGCGTGATGACCGTCACCCAGCCCAATGCATATACGAGGAGTGCGCCCTTGTTGCGCCAGCACGCGACCATGCTGAAGAACAGGGCCTTGCCGGCGGGCTGGTCGTCCCAGTGGACTAGCGCAGGCGCATGCCAGAACGGCACGGCCAGGAGCGAAATGCCTCCGGTCATGATCAGCCAGCCGGCCTGCAGACTGGAGTCGGAAAGCACCCGTTGCAGCTCCTGGGGAGTCACCTCCTGGCCGCTGCCCATGACTTCGCGCAAGGCGTCGAAGGCGGCGCCGCCCACGGCATCGCTCACCCAGAAGACGAGCGCCACGCTGAGTGCGTAGAGCACGCCCAGTTGCAGGTGGGCGATGCGCCGGGCGCGAGAGCCCTGCAGGGGCTCGACAAACACGCTGAAGAAGGGGAACCGACCGTGCAGCGCGTGCTGCGTGGCGATCATGAAGCCCAGCGTGGCCAGGGGGGCCACGGCGAACATGAACATGGGCCCGATCAGCGCGTAGATGAAGAACAGTGCGGTGAACGCGAGCGGGCGGCGCAAGAAGATGCGCAGCCCCTGGCGCACCCACGCAAGGCCCTGGCGGGCGGGCAGTTGCCGCAGCCTCATGGCGCCACTGCGCGCCGCGGCGCGTAGTGCCACGGCGTTTCCACCCGGCAGCGAAGCACGCGCTCGAAGTGCGCAGGGTCATGGGCCTTCAGCATGGTGGCGTCCCGTGGCAGGTGGAAGTCCCAAAGTCGCGAGACCCAGAAGCGCAGCGCGCCCGCGCGCAGCATGGCCGGCATGAGACGCAGCTCCGCACCGGTGAGCGGACGCACGGCGTCGTAGGCGGCGGCGAAGGCTTGCGCACGCTCTTCGACCAGCCGGCCCGACTCGGCATCGATGCACCAGTCGTTCAGGCACACCGCCAGATCGAACAACCAAGTGTCCACGCCGGCGAAGTAGAAGTCGAAGAAGCCCGTGAGCTCGTCGCCCTCGAACATGACGTTGTCACGGAACAGGTCGGCGTGGATCGGCCCGCGCGGCAGTGCCGCGTACTGCGCGGAGGCGGCGACGTGTTGCTGGTAGGCGAGCTCCGAATCGATGAGTTCGCCCTGTGGCGCGGTGAGGAAGGGTCGCATCACGGGCACCGTCTCCTCCCACCAGGCCAGGCCCCGCAGGTTCGGCTGGTGCAGCGGGAAATCACGCCCGGCCAGGTGCATGTGCGCCAGCATCGCTCCTACGCTCTCGCAGTGCGCGGTGTCTGGGGCCATGTGGTGTTGCCCGCGCAGGCGGTTGACGATGGCGGCGGGCTTGCCCTTGACGGTGTGCAGGATTTCGCCGCGCTCGTCGGCCTGCGGGTCAGGCACCGGGATGCCGCGCCTGGCGAGGTGCTTCATCAACTGCAAGTAGAACGGCAGCTGCTCGAAACCCAGACGCTCGAACAGCGTGAGCACGTAGCGACCGCGCTGCGTGTCGGCGAAGTAGTTGGTGTTCTCGATGCCCGAGGAGATGCCGGTGAGCGAGACGAGCTCGCCGAGGCCCAGGCGCGACACGAGTGCGGCGGCCTCGTCAAACGAGACCTCGGTGAAAACGGCCATCGAAGAGATCAGAAGTTGAGCACGGGCCAAACCCGCTTGCCTGCGGCGCCGCGCGTGGAATCGGCACCTTCGGAGACTTCGCGAGCCGCATCGGCCGGGATGATCTCGTAGCCCGGAGCGCTCGCCGCCTTGGGCTGCACGGAGATGCGTTGCGTTTGCCCGCGCACGCGCAGCTCCTCGATGCGCGCACCCTTGTCGTCGATCACGGTGCGCTGGATCTTCGGCTCGGAGCGCAGGCCGGTGCGAGAGGGGGGCTCGGGAGCTTCCTGCGCGGCAGCCATGCTGCACCAGGTGCACAACACAACAGCGGCGAAGGCGGGCGTGGCGTTCATGCGGAGAATTCTAGAGCCGCGGGTGAACGCCATCCCGGCATGGAGGGGTGCTCGAAGACGCCCTGCCTCTACCGGTGGACACGGGACCAGCAGGTTGGCGGCGGGCGAGGGGAGTCCGAGGGGTATACCAGCCGCGATGCGCCTTCGAGCAGACGTAACAGTATCAGCCGGGGGGTGCCGCCGACACTGTCATCCCTTACAGGTTGACTCCCGCGGCAGCCCGGCTACCGTGTGTCGGCGTTCGTCTGGCGGTGTGGCGCCCGGTGTTCGGGGAGTGCACGGCGCGGCGAATGAGCAGTAAAGGATGCAAGATGTTCCGTATCCTGGTGGTGGAGGATTCCCCGGTGAACATGGCCTTGACCGTGGCGATCCTCGAAAGCGCGGGGCATGCCGTGCTGCAGGCGGACCACGCGGTGCCAGGTATGGAGATCGCACGGGAGGAGCGCCCTGATCTCATCCTCATGGACATCCAGTTGCCCGACATCGACGGGCTGGTGGCCACGCGCATGCTCAAGCGCGACGACCGCACCGCACGGATTCCGGTGATCGCGCTGACAGCCTTCGCGATGAGTGGCGACGAGGAAGAGATGCGTGCGGCGGGCTGCGACGGCTACATCACCAAGCCGGTGCGCTACAGGGAATTCCTCGCCGAGGTGGATGCGGTGATGCGCCGGGTGGAACACACCTGAGAAGTCCGGCGCGCTGCTCGGGCACGCCCGATTCATTCACGCCCTTCTTGGGTCTTGAGTCGAGGACTCCTGGCGCCTAGCCCTTGGACGGCCATGGCCGACAATCGCGCGCATGACCGAGAAGACCGACATCCCTGCGGGCACGCTGCTGCTCGTGGATGGCTCCAGCTACCTCTACCGCGCCTTCCACGCCCTGCCCGATCTCCGCGCGCCTGACGGATTTCCCACCGGTGCCATTCACGGCATCGTCGGGATGCTGCGCAAGCTGCGCGAGGACGTGTCCTGCGGGCACGCAGCCTGCGTCTTCGATGCCAAGGGCAAGACCTTTCGCGACGACTGGTATGCCGAATACAAGGCCACGCGCAAGGCCATGCCCGACGACTTGGCGCTGCAGATCGACCCCATCCACGAAGTCGTGGGCCTGCTCGGCTGGCCGGTGCTCGAAGTGCCGGGGGTGGAGGCCGACGACGTCATCGGTACGCTGGCCTGTGCCGCGGCCAAGGGGGGGCAGCGGGTGGTCGTCTCGACTGGAGACAAGGACCTGGCTCAGCTCGTCACACCGCAGATCATGCTGATCAACACCATGTCGGGCGAGCAGCTCGACGTGGACGGCGTGATGGCGAAGTTCGGCGTGCCGCCCGAGCGCATCGTCGACTACCTCACGCTCATCGGCGATAGCGTGGACAACGTGCCGGGAGTCGACAAGGTGGGGCCCAAGACCGCCGCCAAGTGGATCAGCGAGCACGGCTCGCTGGAAGGCGTGATGGCCGCGGCGGCTGGTATGAAAGGCGTGGCCGGCGAGAACCTGAGGCGCGCGCTGGACTGGCTGCCGCAGGGCCGGCGTCTCATCACTGTGGTGACCGACTGCGACCTGACGGGCCATGTGACCGATTGGCCACGTTTCGACACGCTGGCACTGCGCGAGCCCGATCGCGCAGGCCTGCTCGCTTTCTATGACCGCTACGGCTTCAAGACCTTCAAGCGCGAGCTGGAGGCGGAGCTGCGTGCCGAAGCCTCCGGCGCCGCGGCGGCGGCGCCGCCGGTGGTTAGGGTCGCACACCATCACGACACCGTACTCAGCTTCGCCTCGCTCGACGCCTGGATCGATCGGCTGCGCGCGGCGCCGATCGCCGCCATCGACACCGAGACCGACTCGCTCGATCCCATGCAGGCGAGCATCGTGGGCATTTCGCTTGCCGTGCGCCCGGCCGAAGCGGCGTACATCCCGCTCGGCCATCGCTATGCGGGCGCCCCGGACCAGCTGCCGGCCGCCGAAGTCCTTGAGCGGCTGCGGCCCTGGCTGGAGGATGCGCATGCCGCCAAGGTCGGCCAGAACATCAAGTACGACGCGCACGTGTTCGCCAACGCCGGCATCACCGTGCGCGGCTATGTCCACGACACCATGCTGCAGAGCTACGTGCTGGAGGCGCACCGCCCGCACAGCCTCGAAAGCATGGCCGAGCGCCACCTGGGCCGCAGCGGCCTGAGCTACGAGGATGTGTGCGGCAAGGGCGCGAACCAGATCCCGTTCTCCCAAGTGGAGGTCGGCCGCGCCGCTGAATACTCCGGCGAGGACAGCGAGATGACGCTGCAGTTGCACGAGTTCCTGTGGCCGCGCATCGAGGCCGAGCCGGGGCTTCGCGAGGTGTACTGCCGTATCGAGATGCCGATGTCCGAGGTGCTGCAGCGTGTGGAGCGCAACGGGGTGCTCATCGATTCCGCCGTACTGCAGGCGCAAGGCCGCGAACTGGGCGAGCGCATGATGGCACTGGAGCGCCAGGCACACGAGCTGGCGGGCCAGCCGTTCAACATCGGCTCGCCCAAGCAGATCTGCGAGGTGCTGTTCAACAAGCTCGGCATGCCCGTGCTCAAGCGCACCGCCAGCGGCACGCCCAGCACCGACGAGGATGTGCTGGAGAAGCTGGCCGAGGACTACCCGCTGCCGGCGCGCATCCTCGAACACCGCAGCCTCGCCAAGCTCAAGGGCACCTACACCGACAAGCTGCCGCAGATGGTGAACCCCGCGACCGGGCGGGTGCACACGAACTACGCGCAGGCCGTGGCCGTGACGGGCCGCCTGTCGAGCAACGAGCCCAACCTGCAGAACATTCCCATCCGCACGCCCGAGGGCCGGCGCGTACGTGAGGCGTTCATCGCGCCACCCGGGCATGTGGTGATGAGTGCCGACTATTCGCAGATCGAGCTGCGGCTGATGGCGCATATCAGCGGGGATCCGAACCTCACGCGCGCCTTCACGGAGGGCATGGACGTGCACCGTGCCACCGCGGGCGAGGTGTTCGGCGTGGAGCCGGCGCAGGTGAGCAGCGAGCAGCGGCGCTATGCCAAGACCATCAACTTCGGCCTCATCTACGGCATGAGCGCGTTCGGCCTGGCGGCCAACCTGGGTATCGAGCGCAGTGCCGCTACCGCCTATATCGAGCGCTATTTCGCGCGCTACCCGGATGTGAAGCGCTACATGGACGAGACGCGTGCGGCGGCCAAGGCGAAGGGGTATGTCGAGACGGTGTTCGGCCGGCGGCTATGGCTGCCCGAGATCAACAGCCCCAACGGACCACGCCGCTCGGCCTCCGAGCGGGCGGCCATCAACGCGCCCATGCAGGGCACGGCGGCCGACATCATCAAGCTCGCAATGATCGCCGTGCAGAAGGCGCTGGATGCGCCGGGCCGCGCCACGCGCATGGTGATGCAGGTGCACGACGAGCTGGTGTTCGAGGTGCCCGAGGCCGAGCTGGCCTGGGCGCGCGAGGAGGTGCCGCGCATCATGGCCTCGGTGGCCGACCTGCGCGTGCCGCTCGTGGCCGAGGTCGGCGTGGGACGCAACTGGGACGAGGCGCATTGATGGTCCTGTTCCCCCAGGAGGCCTTGCGCGAGGGGGTCCGCAAGCGCGAGGTCTTCGGCTGGGCGATGTACGACTTCGCCAACTCGGGCTACACGACCGTGGTGCTCACTGCGGTCTTCAACGCCTACTTCGTGGGTGTTGTGGCCGAGGGTGCGCCCTGGGCCACGCTCGCCTGGACGCTGGCGCTGGCCGGCTCCAGCCTGCTGGTCATGCTGACCATGCCGGCGCTTGGCGCCTATGCAGACCTGCGCGCTGCAAAGAAAAGGCTGCTTGCGCTCACGACCGCCGGCTGCGTCGCGTGCACGGCCGCGCTGGCCCTGGTGGGGCGGGGCGACGTGGCGCTGGCGGTTGCTGCAGTGCTGCTGTCGAACACCTTCTACTCGTACGGTGAGTCGCTCTCGGGGGCCTTTCTGCCCGAACTGGCGCGCAAGAGCGCCATGGGGCGTGTGTCGGGCTGGGGCTGGAGCTTCGGGTACTTTGGCGGGATGCTGGCGCTGGGCGCGAGCTTGGCGTGGGTGCTCTCGGCGCAGACGCGCGGCGAGCCGGCCACATCGTTCGTGCCGGTCACCATGCTGATCACGGCCGGCGTGTACGGCGTGGCGTCGCTCGCCACCTTCGCGCTGCTGCGCGAACGCGCGGTGCCGCACAGTGTGGCACCGGGTGCTTCGGGTGTGGGCGCTTCGTTGCGTGAGCTGGCCGGCACGTGGCGCGAGGCGCGGCGCTTTCGCGACTTCGGCTGGATGCTGGCCTGCGGCACCTGCTACCAGGCGGGCATCGCCGTCGTGGTCGCGCTGGCGGCCATCTATGCCGAGCAGGTGCTGGGCTTCCAGCAGGCGCAGACCATGCTGCTCGTGTTCCTGGTCAACATCGCCGCTGCGCTGGGCGCGTTCGGCTATGGCTACTGGCAGGACCGCATCGGCGCGAAGCGGGCGCTCGCGGTCACGCTGGCCGGCTGGATCGTGATGACCCTGCTGGCCGCGGCCGCTACAAGCCCGGGGTTGTTCTGGGCCGCGGCGGTGATCGCCGGCCTGTGCATGGGCTCCAGCCAGTCGACCGGTCGCGCCATCGTGGGTCTGTTCGCACCGCCGGCGCGGCATGCCGAGTTCTTCGGGCTGTGGACCTTCGCGACACGGCTGGCGGCCATCCTCGGGCCCGTGACGTACGGCCTCATCACGCTGGCCACGCAGGGCAACCACCGCATCGCGATCGTCTCCACCGCGGCCTTCTTCGTGCTGGGGCTGGTGCTGCTCGCGCCTGTGGACGTACGCCGGGGCATGGGCGCGTCGCGGGAGGACGGGCCGCTCGCCGACCGGGGCGCGACGCTGCCACCCTCAGGTAGCATCCCGACCCCATGAACTGGCCCTACGAACTGCAGATCGGCTGGCGCTACACCCGGGCCGGACGTGCGGGCCGGCGCAATCGCTTCATTTCCTTCATCTCGGGCGTGTCGATGCTGGGCATCGCGCTCGGCGTGGCGGCGCTGATCATCGTGCTGTCGGTGATGAACGGCTTCCAGAAAGAGGTACGCGACCGCATGCTGTCGGTTATCGCGCACGTGGAGGTGTACGACGCCAGCGGTGCCGGTTTCGCCGACTGGCACACCGTGGCCGCGAAGGCCCGCCGGCATCCCCAGGTGGTGGGCGCCGCACCTTTCATCGCGGCCCAGGCGCTGATCGCCCGCGGCGACGATATGCGCGGCACCATCGTGCGGGGCATTTCGCCGACCGACGAGGCCACCGTCACCGATCTCGGGGCGCAGCTGAAGGACGGGGTGTACTCGCGCCTCGTGTCGGGCCAGTGGGGCATCGTGCTGGGCAACGAGCTGGCCCGCGCCATGGGCGTGCACGAGGGGGACAAGGTCACGCTCGTCGCGCCAGGCGGCCAGGTGACGCCCGCGGGCGTGCTGCCGCGCCTGAAGCAGCTGACCGTGGTCGGCACATTCAGTGCCGGCCACTACGAGTACGACGCCGGCCTCGCGCTGATGCACCTGGACGACGCGGCCCGGCTGTTTCGGGTGGGCGGTCCTACGGGCGTGCAGCTTCGCCTGAAGGACGTGCATGCCGCTCGCGTCGTGGCCGACGAGCTGGCCGAAGCGCTCGGCCCCGAGGTGAGCGTGCGCGATTGGACGCGTACCAACCGCAACTGGTTCGAGGCCGTGCAGATCGAAAAGCGGCTGATGGGCATCATCCTCACGCTCATCGTCGCGGTGGCAGCTTTCAACCTGGTGTCGACATTGGTCATGACCGTCACCGACAAGCAGGCCGACATTGCCATCCTGCGCACGCTGGGGGCGAGTCCGCGCTCGATCATGAGCATCTTCATGGTGCAAGGGGCCGCGGCGGGCATCATCGGCACCCTGGCGGGCGTGCTGCTGGGCCTCGCCGTCGCTTTCAACATCGACGTCATCGTGCCGGCCATCGAGCGTGTGCTGCACGTGAGCTTCCTGCCGGGCAGCATCTACCTCATCACCCGCATGCCGAGCGACCCGCAAAGCGGCGACATCCTGCCGATCGTGGCGGTTTCGTTGCTGCTGTCCTTCCTGGCGACGCTCTATCCCAGCTGGCGTGCAAGCCGCGTGCAGCCGGCCGAGGCGCTGCGCTATGAGTGACGTGGTGATCGAGGCGCGCGGCCTGCACAAGCGCTTTGCGGAGGGCGGGCTCGACGTGCACGTGCTCAAGGGCGTGGACCTGACTGTGCGCCGCGGCGAGGCGGTGGCCATCGTGGGCGCTTCCGGGTCCGGCAAGAGCACGCTGCTGCATCTGCTGGGCGGGCTGGAGAGGCCCACCGCGGGCGCGGTGCAGTTGGCTGGCCGCGACTTCTTCCACATGAGCGCGGCGGAGCAGGGCCGTTGGCGCAATCGCCAGCTGGGTTTCGTCTACCAGTTCCATCACTTGCTGCCCGAGTTCACGGCGCTGGACAACGTGGCCATGCCGCTGCGTGTGCGGCGCGCACCGTTGCATGCGGCGCGAGAGGGCGCGCGTGGTGTGCTGGCGCAGGTGGGGCTGGCGCAGCGAGTGCAGCACCGGCCCTCGCAGCTGTCGGGCGGTGAGCGCCAGCGAGTGGCCATCGCGCGGGCGCTGGCCGCGGAGCCGGCCTGCCTGCTGGCCGATGAACCCACCGGCAACCTCGACCGCCAGACCGCCGAGGGCGTGTTCGACCTCATGCTGCAACTGGGGCGCGAGCGTGGCATGGCCTACGTGATGGTCACTCACGACGAGACGCTCGCGCAGCGCTGCGACCGGGTGCTGCGCCTCAGGGAAGGTCGCCTGGACGAATAGGAGCCTGGCGGCAGAGCGCGTGGCCCGCAACACGGCGACGCGAGACATCCGTCGTGTTGATCGGGCCTATTTGGGTTGGGCCACACCCATCGTGCCTGGGACCCTTGGAGTGCCCCGCGAACTGTGGTGTACTTCGCCGCGCCGCATCGGGGTGGCAAGGGACGAGAACAAGATTGCGAAGCACCAGATCGGTTCAGACGCGTCGCTGCACGAAGGTGCCGCGCTGGTGCCTGCTCCTGATGTGGCTGCTTGCGCTGCAGGCGGCTGCGGCTCCGCTGCAGATGCAGGGGCACTGGTACGAGCTGCGGGCCGGCGCGCCCGGCGGGGGTGAGTGGCGGATCCCCGTGGACCGCATCCGCCACATCGGCGGGCGTTTCGAGTACGAGGCCCCCTTCGATCTGGCCGAGGCCGGCCGCTACGTGATCGACTTCAAGAACTCCAGCGTGGTGGGCCTGTTCGTCCACCGGGTGCTCGATGCGCAAGGCCGCACAGTGGCCGAGGTGCGAGGCGGGATCCAGTCATCGGCGGTGAATCCGTTCTTTCTTCGCCATGGCCGCGAGCTGGCTCTGCCGGCCGGGCACTACAGGCTCGTGAGCCGGATGGAGTCTGCGTTCTTCCTGGCGCAGCCCGAGCCCTACCTCGACACGCTCGACCACTACCGGCAAGCCATCAAGCACGGCAACGCGCTGGTGCTCGTCTGCCTGGGGGTGTTCGTCGGCTTGGGCAGCTACTACGCCATGCTCGGCTTGTGGAGGCGACGCATGGCCGAGGCGATGTATGCCGTGTTCATTGCCGGCAACCTGCTCTACAACAGCGCGGCCCTGCTCGTGGCTTCCGATCTGTTCGGCGTGCGGTGGTTCTACCTGGTGAGCGCGCCTATCCTGCTGTCGAACATCGCCTATGTGTTGTTCGTGATGGCGCTGCTGAGGATTGGTCCACAGACCCAGCGCGTGCTGCATCGGGCTGGCCGCAGTCTCGTGGGCGTGCTCGCCGGCTTCATCGTGCTCGCGGTGGCGTGGCCCGGCTGGTCGCTGGAGCTGGACCGCGTGGGGGTGGCGCTGTTCCTGATCTACGGCATGGCCGCGGCGGTTTCCTCGGCATGGCGTGGTGACCGGCTGGGGCGGCTGTACCTCGTGGCCAACTGCGGCTTCTTCATCGTCGGCTTCGCATCGATCTCGCTCGTCCGCCTGGAGGGTGTGTACACGCTGTATGTCGAGCACCTGGGCTTGGTGGCCGTGACCATCGAGGTCTTGCTGCTCGCGCTGGTGCTGTCGTACCAGTTCGGTCTGCTGCAAGAGATGAGCGGGAAGGCGCTGGCCCAGGCCGAGCACCACCTGCATCTGGCGCACACCGATTCGCTCACCGGGTTGCCCAACCGTTATTCGCTCGAGCTTGCACTGGCGAGCATGCCGGCGCAGGGCAGCCTGACGCTCGTCGATCTCGACGGGCTGAAGCTCTACAACGACCGCTACGGGCATGCGCGTGGCGACGACCTCCTGCGCGACTTCGCCAACACGCTCTCGACCCGGCTCGGCACAGCCGCCAAGCTGCACCGCTTGGGCGGGGACGAGTTCGCCGTCGTGTCGGCCACGGGTGCGGCCGAGGCGGTCGAGCGCATGGTGGAAGACAGCATCAAGGCCTTGCGGCTCGCCGGGTACGAGCAGTGCAGCGCGAGCTTCGGCACGGTGCTCGGCCACGAATGTCCCGACACGGAGCAGCTCAAGCACCTGGCCGATACGCGCATGTATGCCCACAAGCGCAGGCATCGCGTGCCCGACGAGGTCGGCTGACCCGCGGCCCCCCGGCGCCTGGAGAATCACCACCACCACCAACCGACACACCCCAGGGAGGGGAAGCCGATGAAGACAAACCGATGGGCGCTGCTGTGGCCCGTGATCGCCCTGCTGATCGTGCCGCTCGCCGCGGCCTGGTTCATGTACCCCGACACGCACCTGCCACCGGGGTTCGGGATCTTTCCGCCCGAGTTCGTCGAGGCGCAACCGCCGTTCTGGCTGCCGTACTTCCTGCTCATGGCGCTGGTCGTCGCCGTCATCGTGCTCTTCCTCGCGGTGCCCACGCTCTTTGGTTTCCAGCCGGTGCCGCCGGGCCCGCCGCCCACGCCGACACCTGGGCGATGGCCCTGGTGGTTCTGGGTCGGTGCCGCGCTGACCGGCTTCTTCTGGTGGCTGATGTGGGCTCGCGTCACCGTGTTCGGTGATCTCGTCTACTACGCCTTCACGCCCCTCTGGTGGGGCTTCATCATGTTCGTGGATGGCATCGTGTGGCGCCGCACGGGCGGCCGCTCGCTGCTCGCCACACGGCCGGCCACCGTGGCGACCAGCGCCCTCGTCTCCGTGGGCGGGTGGACGTTCTTCGAGTACCTGGACTATTTCGTCCTCGGCAACTGGTTCTATCCCAACGGGCACATGGCCGCGCTGGACCACGCCACCATCGTGGCACTGTTCCTCGTGGCCTACACGACGGTATGGCCGGTGGTCTTCGAATGGACCACGCTGCTTTCCACATTCCCGCGGCTCGTGCAGCGTTACGCGCAGGGTCCGCGCCTGGTGCTGCCGGGCGGCCTGCTTGTCGTGACTGGGCTGGTGCTGCTGGGCGCGATGGTGTTCTGGTATCGGCCGCTGTTCTGGGTGCTGTGGATCGGCCCGCTCGCAGTGATCGGCGGGCAGATGTTGCGGCTGGGCCTGTGGACGCCGCTGTCCGACCTCGCCCGTGGTGACTGGTCGAAGACGGTGCTGGTGGCGTTGGCCTCGCTCGTGACCGGCTTCTTCTGGGAGCTGTGGAACTACGGCAGCTCGCATCCGAACCCGCTGCCGCCCACGAACCCCAACTACTGGGTCTATGACATCCCGTACGTGAACGTCATCCACGTGTGGTCGGAAATGCCGCTGCTCGGCTACGCGGGCTACTTGCCCTTCGGCATCCTGGTGTGGGTGGTGTACGCGTGGGCGGGGGCGCTGTTCGGGTTCGATCCGCGGCTGGATCTGGCCGCGAGCCAGCGCCCGCCCCGAGCGCTACAGCACCCGGCCGAACCAAGCCACTGACAGCCCCGCGGCCACCATGACGAGCACGGCGGCCGCGGCGGCGAAGAAGGAGCTGATTTCGGTTTCCTTCTTCTCCACCACCAGCCGGGAGCTCAGCGACTGGTAGACCTTCTTCAGGTCGTTGGCGTCCCCGGCGTAGAAGTACTCGGCGCGCGTGAGGTTGGCGATGCTCTTCAGCGTGTCTTCGTCCAGCCGCACGCGCATGCTCCAGCCTTCGAAGCCGATGGTTTCGCCTTCTTTCGTGCCGATGCCCACTGTGTAGACCTTGACGCCGCGATCCGCGGCCATCTTGGCGGCGTCCATGGGGTCGGGGCCGGTGGTGCGCTGGCCATCCGTGAGCAGGATGATGGCGCCCGAGCCGTAGGAGCCGGGAGGCACTGGCGGCACTTCCTTGCGGGGCTTCTCGCCGGGGGAGGGTGGCATGCTGCGCGCACCCGTGACCTGCGACAGGTCGATGCCGGCATCGGGGAACAGCGTGGCCAGGGAAAGGACGATTCCGCTGCCGATGGCCGTGGCACGCTGCAGCTGGAAGCGGTCGATCGCGGCGAACAGGTCTTCGCGGCTTTGCGTGGGCGGCTGCACCACGGCGGCGGTGCCGGCGAAGGACACGATGCCCACGCGTGCGGTGTGGGGCAGATCCTTGATGAAGGCCTTGGCCGCCTCCTGCGAGGCCACGAGCCGGTTGGGCTGCACGTCGGTGGCACGCATGCTGCCGGACACATCCATCGCGAGGATGATGGTCTCCTGCTGGCTGGGCAGCGTGACCACCGCCAGCGGTCGCGCGGTAGCGATGAACAGTGCCGCGATCGCCAGCAACATCAGCGTGGGTGGCAGATGGCGCCGCCAGCCGGGGCCCTGACCGGCTGCCTGCTTCACCAGCGCCAGGCTGGCGTAGCGCACGGTGTTCTTCTTGCGGCGGTGCAGGAGCCACAGATACAGCAGCACCAGGGCCGGCAGCGTGGCCAGCAGCCACAGGAAATCGGGCCAGACGAAGGTCATGGTTTGCCTCCGTGCGTTCCGTTCGCACTCCAGGACGCGCGCGGCGCCAAATGCGCGGGCAGCCCACCGCCGCTCGCCAGGCGGCTGCGTTGCCTGCGCATGTCGGCAAAGCGAAGCACGGCGTCCACGAGGTCATCATCGGTCGCCAGTTCGAGCGTGTCCACTCCCGCTTTCACGAACCCCTCATGCATCTGGCGCTCGTGCGCTTGCGCCGCTTCCATGAAGCGTCGGCGAAAGTCGGGGTCGTGCGTATCGACGAACAGCTGCTCGCCTGTTTCGGCATCTTGAATGGTCACCAGCCCGAGATCGGGTAAATCCATTTCGGTGGCGTCGTACAGCCGCACGGCCACCACCTCGTGGCGCTGCGACAGCCGTGCCAAGGCCTCGTGCCAGCCGGGGGCGCTGATGAAATCGGAGACCACGAACACCATGGAGCGCCGCACGATCAGCCGCTCGGCCGCCTGCAGCAGCCGATGCAGCTGGGTGCCTGTGCCGCTGGACGGGGCGTGGAAATCTCGCATGCGGTGTAGCAGGTTGAGCACGTGCATGCGCCCGCCGCGCGCCGGCAGGACGGCATCGACTTCGTTGCCGTACAGCATGGCGCCCACCCGGTTGCCGTGGCGCGTGAGCACGCGGGCGAGCACGGCGGTGAACTCGGCGGACACGAGCCGCTTCGTGCGTACGTTCGAGCCGAAGTCCACGCTGCCCGACAGATCCAGCACAAACCAGGCGTTGAGCTCGCGGTCCTCGGTGAACTCGCGCACGTACGGGCTTTGCAGCCGGGCGGTCACGTTCCAGTCGATGTGGCGCACATCGTCGTGGAACTGGTACTCGCGCAGGTCGGCCAGGTCGAGCCCCGTCCCGCGAAACAGCGTCCGGTAATCGCCCTGCAGCAGGCCGTCGAGCCGGCGGATCACCGTCCACTCGAGCCGGCGCAGGATGGCTTCTGTGCTCGATCCCTTCATCTCAAAAAATGGGCCCCGTTTAAGTCAGGTCAAAGTTGGGCGACGCTGCTCGTCGGGGTGGTGGGCCAGCGGCTTGTCGGGCTTGGGTACTTTCTGCACGATCTGCGAGACGATCTGGTCGGGGGTCATGCCGTCGGCGAGCGCCTCATAGCTCAGCACGAGACGGTGCCTCAGCACATCGGGCACCAGGTCAATCAGGTCTTCAGGCAGCGCGTAGGCGCGGCTGCGCATCATCGCCAGTGCCTTGGACCCTTCGATGAGCCCGATGGTGGCACGCGGGCTCGCGCCGAACGTCAGGTACTTCCCGAGGTCGGGCAGGCCGTGGCGCGAAGGATCGCGCGTGGCGCTCACCAGCTTGACTGCGTATTGCATGAGCGCCGGGTCGACATAGACCTTGCGGCAGTCGCGCTGCAGCTCGGCGAGCTGGGTGGTGCTCGCCACGGGGCTCGCCGTGGGCGGTTCGCCGGTCATGCGCTCGGCGATGACGAACTCTTCCTCTTCGCTGGGATAGCCGACCAGCACCTTCATCATGAAGCGGTCGACCTGCGCCTCGGGCAGCGGGTAGGTGCCCTCGGTTTCGATGGGGTTTTGAGTGGCCATCACGAGGAAGGGCGATGGCACCTTGTGCGTTTCGCCTGCAATCGTGACCTGTCGTTCCTGCATGACCTCCAGCAGCGCGCTCTGCACCTTGGCCGGTGCGCGGTTGATCTCGTCGGCCAGCAGCAGGTTGGCGAATACCGGCCCCAGCGAAGTGCTGAAGTCGCCCGTCTTCTGGTTGTAGATGCGCGTGCCGACGAGGTCGGCAGGCACCAAATCGGGCGTGAACTGAATGCGCTTGAAGCTGCCTCTCAGCGTGGTCGCGAGCGTCTTGATGGTGATGGTCTTGGCCAGGCCGGGCACCCCTTCGACCAGCAGGTGGCCCTGGGCCAGCATGGCCACCATGACCCGCTCGAGGAACTTGTCCTGGCCGACGACGACGCGCTTGACCTCGTAGAGGATGCGCTCCATGAGCGTGGCGGTGTTGGGCGCGTCGTTGTTGTCCATGAGGATCGAAACGAGGAGGGTGGAGGAAAGAGGACGGAGGGGGGCGTCTCAGAGGCTGGGAAGTCATCCGGCGTGGCCGAGCGGGCCCTGCAGATGGTGCCAATCAAGGCGCAAAGCACAGCCATAGCCCGGGCTATGGCGAGCATTT
>CBINKC010000079.1:0-20802 GCA_966251135.1 uncultured Burkholderiaceae bacterium | reverse complement strand
GAGCCTCGTAGCCCTGTTCCAGGCCGCGCTGCAACGCGGCATCGAGCAGGTTGCGCGCCTCGTGCGTGTTGCCCAGGTGCAGCAGCACCTCGCCCAGGTTGCCTTCCACGAACACCGAGAAAAAAGGGTCGTTGAAGTCCTGCACCAGCGAGTGCGCTTCGCGTGCGTGCACCAGGGCTCGGCGCAGGGCGGCAGTCGCCTCGGCGGGTTCGTCGCTGTCGCGCAGCAGGTAGAACGCCCCGAGACACACTGCGCAGAGGTTGTTCAGCGCCACCAGCAGCGCGAACGAATCGCCGGCCGCACGTGCTTCCCGCAGTGCGTCGTGCATGAGGCGCTCCGCCTGCCAGGGGTCGCCCATGCGCTCGAAGCAGGCCCCCAGCGCGGTCAGCGACAGCGCGAGCTGGCGCGGATCGCCTGCCTGCTGCGCCAGCGAATAGCCGTCGTTGGCGTGGCGCAGCGCACGGTCGAAACGGCCGGCTTCGCAGCCGGCCAGCGTCATCCAGCGCAGCAGGTCGATGCGCTGCTCGCGCCACGCGGGCAGGGCGAGCGTGGGCAGGACGGCTTCTCCGAGCGTCAGCAGCGCGGCAAACGCGCCCAGGCGATAGTGAAAGATGCACAGCAGGTGTCCTGCTTGTGCGGCAGCACCTGGCGAGTCGGACCGTTGTGCCAAGGCCCAGGCTTGCTCGGCGAACTCGAGCCCCTGGACGAGATGCAGGCCGCTCAGGGCCTCGCGGGCTTTGCGCAGCAGTCCGGCAATCGAATCGGCATCAGGCGGCATGAATGGCGTGTGATGCGGGAGGAAGACGCCTTCAGGCTACACCACGCCAGCCGGCCGGCCGGCCGCCAAGAACGGCCAAACCGGGAAAACGACCTACTTCGCCGTGGGCATCACGAATTCCGCGCCCTTCGCCGTGCTTTCCGGCCAACGCTGCATGACGGATTTCTGCTTGGTATAGAAGCGCACGCCCTCTTCGCCGTAGGCGTGCATGTCACCGAACAGGCTGCGCTTCCACCCGCCGAAGCCGTGCCAGGCCATGGGCACCGGGATGGGCACATTGATGCCCACCATGCCCACCTGCACGCGGCGCGCGAACTCGCGGGCAACGTGGCCATCGCGCGTGTAGCAGGCCACACCATTGCCGTACTCGTGCGCGTTCACCAACTGCACCGCTTCGGCGAGGTCGGCGGCGCGCACGCACGACAACACCGGGCCGAAGATCTCCTCGCGATAGATGCGCATGCCCGGCGTCACGTGGTCGAACAAGGTGCCGCCGGTAAAAAAGCCCTGCTCGTGTCCTGCCACCTTCAGGTGCCGGCCGTCCACCACGAGCCTGGCGCCCTCCTGCACGCCGGTCTCGATATGGCTCTCGATGCGCTCCAGCGCCTGGCGCGTGACGATGGGGCCCATCTCGGTGTCGGGCTGCAGGCCGTTGCCGATCTTGAGCTGGCGCACCCGCTCGGCCAGCTTCGGCACGATGTGCTCGCCGGCGTCGCCCACCAGCACCGCAACGCTGATCGCCATGCAGCGCTCACCGGCCGAGCCGTAGGCTGCACCCACCAGCGCGTCCACCGCCTGGTCCATGTCGGCATCGGGCATGACCACCATGTGGTTCTTCGCGCCGCCCAGCGCCTGCACCCGCTTGCCGTGGCGCGCCCCCGTTTCGTAGATGTACTGCGCGATCGGCGTGGAGCCGACGAAGCTGAGCGCCTTGACGTCGGGGTGCGCCAGCAGTGCGTCGACCACGACCTTGTCTCCCTGCACCACGTTGAATACACCGTCGGGCAAGCCCGCTTGTCTGAGCAGGTCGGCCATGAAGAGCGAGGGTGACGGGTCGCGCTCGCTGGGCTTGAGCACGAAGGCGTTTCCGCAGGCCAAGGCCAGCGGAAACATCCAGCACGGCACCATGCAAGGAAAGTTGAACGGCGTGACGCCGGCCACCACGCCCAGCGGCTGTCGCAGCGTCCAATTGTCCACGCCCGTGGAGACCTGGTCGGTGTGGTCGCCCTTGAGCAGCTGCGGGGCGCCACAGGCGAACTCCACAATCTCGATGCCGCGTGTGATCTCGCCCTGCGCGTCGGAATAAACCTTGCCGTGCTCGGCCGTGATCATGGCCGCCAGCGTGTCGCGGTGTTCGTTGAGCAGCGCGAGGAAGCGGTTCAGCACGCGGGCGCGGCGGATGGGCGGTGTGTCGGCCCAGGAAGGGAAAGCAGCCTGCGCGGCCACCACTGCGGCGGTGACGTCCTCCGTGGTGCCCAGCACCACCTGGCGCGCCACGGTGCCGTGCGCCGGGTTGTAGACCGGCGCTCGGCGTCCGGCGCCGGCAGCCACGTTGCGGCCTCCGATGTAATGCCCGATGTCGGCCGTGCCCGTGAACACCTCTGGCGCACCCATAGACAGTCTCCTTGTAGCGAAAACGCAGTCTATGCGGCGTGACCCCCGCCGCCACGTATTCCCACCAGGCGCAAGCCTTGACGCCGGCTCCTGGAAAACCCGAGGCCCGGACCGGGCCAAAAAAAAAGCCCACCTGCGCGGTGGCAGGTGGGCTGTTGAAGTCCTCATAAAGGACGTCGTTGGGACGATTGCGCTGCCATCGGTAAAACATGGCAACAGCGACGTCTCGACTGTAGAAGGCCCTAAGGAGGCCGGATATCCCCAATACGAGGGAGCCCTGCGCGGTGTCGTCGTGGCAGGAACTCGGCCGGTCCGCCCCGGCCGGCGAAAATGGCGCGATGTCCCATCCGCCGCGCCCCCGACCTGCCATCCGGCCGCTCGACGAGTCCGAGATCGATGCACTGCAGGTGCTGCTCGACGCCGTGCCCGCTCCGCTGGAACCGCTGGACGTCAGCATGCTCGACGGGTTTCTGTGCGGCGTGATCGTGCAGCCGCAGCCCATCCCACCCGCGCACTGGCTGCCCCGCCTGACCGATGCCGAAGGTCGGGCGCTGCCGCCGTCATTCGACGTGCAGCGACTGCATGCACTGGCGCGGCGTCGCCATACCGAGCTGGAAGACGCGATCGCCCAGCGCCGTTGGTTCGACCCCTGGGTGTTCGAGCTGGAAAGCGATTCCGGCGGGCCTGGCCAGCGTGCCGAGGGCGAGCCACTTGGGGTGCGTGAGGCCGTGTACCCGTGGGTGGGCGGTTTCGCCACCGCCCTGGAGCTCTTCCCGGGGCTCATGGGGCTTGACGAGAGGGCGCTGCTGGAGCCGCTTTCGCTGCTGTACCAGTACCTGGAGGCCGATGACCTCGAGGACGCCGACGCGCTGCTGGAGGAGATCGAATCCCTGGAGCCCCCTTCCGACCTCGCCGAGGCGGTGGAAGACCTGGTGCGCGCGACCCTGCTCCTGGCCGATGTGTCCCGGCCCCGGCGGGAGTCGTCTCGCCCTTCACATCCTCGACGCCGCATCCGGCGCTGATCGCCCACCGGGGGGTGCTGCCGCCCCTGCGGGTCCGCATACTCGAGTCGTCTCTTGGCGACCTCCCCATGCCAGCCGCCGACGACCTCGTTGACTTGATGTCCCGCGTGGCCCTGCGTGACCGCTCGGCTTTCGATCGGCTGTATCGCGCCACCTGCACGCATCTGCTCGGCGTCGCGTTCCGTATCTTGAGCAACCGCGACCGCGCCGAAGAGGTGCTGCAGGAAGCTTTCATGAACGTCTGGCATAGCGCCGGCGGGTACAACCCGTGCGTTGCCGCCCCGATGACCTGGCTCATTAACATCGTGCGCAACAAGGCGATCGACACGCTGCGCGCCGGGCGGAGCGAGCGCAGCAGCACCGTCGCGCTCGGCGACGAGCCCCAGGCGCTGGACGTCGCCGACGATGACGGGCTGCAGCCGCAGCACCTGCTCGACGACAGCCTTGTGAGACTGAAGATCGACCGCTGCATGGGCGAGCTCCATGCCGCCCAACGCCAGGCTCTGGCGTTGGCCTACTACCGCGGCATGGTCCATACCGACATCGCTGAGGCGCTCGGCGCGCCCCTGGGTACCACCAAGGCGTGGGTGCGCCGCGGGTTGGACAAGCTCAAGGCCTGCCTGGAGGCTGCCGGGGTGGCGGCATGAACTACCTGCAGCCCGAGCGCCTGGACCGTCTGGCGCGTGAGTACGTGCTGGGCACGCTCGCCGGCCGCGCACGCTGCCGCTTCGAGCGGGTGGTGCAGTACGCGCCTGACGCCGCCCAGGCGGTAGGCGCCTGGCAGGAGCGGCTGGCTGTGCTCACCTCTGGCGTGCCTCCCATGCAGCCGCGCGAGCACGTGTGGCGAGGCCTGGAGCAGCGGCTTTTCCCGGGCACTGCCTCGCCGGGGGCGCTGCAACGGCTGTGGACCTGGCTGGCCGGTCGTACCCTCGCCGGGGCCTTGGCCGGCGTCCTCGTGGCGGTGGCCGTGCTGCGTCTGCATCCGCAACTGGCCGGGCTCGAAGCGCCGTCGCAAGCGCTGCCGGCCAGCTACGTGGGTTTGCTACTCGATGCCAAGGGCAAGCCGACTCTGCTGGCCAGTTCCCACCGGCATGGGCGGGATCTCACCGTCAAGGTGCTGCAGCCGGTCAGCGTGCCGCCCGGGCGCATCGTGCAGTTGTGGGCTCTGCGCGCAGACGGTTCGCCATTCCCGGTGGCGGCATGGCCCGCACTCCCGACAACAGGGTCGCTGACCGTGAGCCTCCCCGATACCGCCGAGCGGCTTTTCTTCGATGTGCCTCGGCTAGCGGTCAATTTCGAGGCTGCGCCTGCGGTGGCGGGCCACCGCCCCACCGGCGAGCCGCTGTTGTCGGGCTTCTGCGTGAAGCTGTGGTGAACGCCCGCCGGCGAGTAGATCGCGGAATGACGGGCCCCTTCTCGTGCGCCCAAGCATGGAGATTTCAGGGGTGCGACCCCCGCCCCGGGAAACCCATCCGATTCAGCGGGGCGGCGATGGCGCGCGCTGGATCTGCTTGGGATGTGCCTGCACGAGACTGCCGGCAACCCGCGGTGTGGGTGCTGAATTCGATGAGGCCGGCACGATACCCGGGCGCGACGGCTTGTAATCGAAGGCCGCGGGCTCTCGGGCGGCCAGCAGCAGGGCGCAGGTGACGGCACCGGCGACGGTACCCCAGCTCAACGCATGCAGCGAAAACAAAGTCATTCTCGTGTGTCTCCCGTAGGCCGGCCGCTCTTCGCACGCCGGGCTTCGCACCATAGAGACATGGCCGCCGGATGGCCATCGAAACGAGCAGCGAGGCAGGGGCAGCGTTGCTGCGCTGCAACGATGACGAGGCGCATCCATCGCATCACGCCCGTTCATCGCCAAACGTTCGCCGTCGTAACGAAGTGCACGTGAAGCGTAGTTCACTGCGGTTCCTGGGCCCCACGCGCCCGCATAGACACCCCATCATCGATAACGCGACGGCACGCGAAGGTGGGTAGGCGTATGGACAAGGTTCAGAAGACACCGTGGTGGGCATCTATCGGCTTTGGCCGGCCCGAAGCCCCGCCGGACACCGACTACGCCGACATGGGCACGGCCTTCGGGCTCGACGCGAGCCTGTCTCCAGAGGCGGGCTACGCGCCGGCGGGTGAGCCGAGCGAAGCGACGATCCCGGCGAGTGAAGGGGCTTGCGTCAAGCGACGCTGAGCGCAGCACGAACCCCGCCTCGCGGGGAAGGCCCCTGCGTTACGCTGAGAATCGGGTGTGATTCAAGGGCGCGCAAGTGCCAACATTCCCAGCCTCACCGGCCGAATACGCATGGAAACCGATGGGGAATCTGACAGGCTCCTGTCCTGGGTTTCAGGCTACACCTACACCATTGCTGGGCGTGCGCTATCGCGCACCATTCCGCCATGCAAATGAGGGCTGTCTCAGGACAAACACCAATTGGAACCACGTCTTGGAGTGCCACAAAGTCGATTAGAAAGTTAATCCCCTTGGGAAATGGTTCAGTGCGCTGCTGAATGTAATTCGATCTCAAATTCGAGGGTAATCGGTATGAGAAACGCCGTTATTCTGCTAACGGTGCGGCCAAACAAAGGTCAGGTTGACTTTTTTCGTCAGATGGAAAGAGAAGGCCTGGATCTTTTCGTGCTTGCCGACGACAACCGGGTGGATAAGGATTCCTATGAAGGTGTCAATCTGATTCAAATCGATGATCGCCTTTGCAGGGATAAGGGTTTTCGCAGGTTTAATCCAATGATCCCGAAGCCCTTCGAGTGCAGTGCATGGGACAAGGCGCTCTACTACTTCTCGTCGGTAAACACTTCCTATGATCACGTGTGGATCATCGAGGAGGATGTGTTCATCACCGCCCCAGACACCATCCCCCGGTTGGACAGCAAGTATGGGGAAGCGGACATTATCAGCGCCGCAAACAATGTGAACGAAACGGGCGAACTAGAGAGCTGGTTCTGGTGGAGGCATATCCCCGTTAATGCATTGCCTCTGCCATGGGCCTGGTCCATGGTCTGTGGGGTCCGGCTTAGCCGAGCGGCACTTCAGGCGGTCAAGGAGTTTGTTGCTCGCGAAGAAGCACAAAACGCCGGGTGTTTGAATATCGAGTTTGTTTTTCACACCCTTGCGTTGCATCAAGGGCTTAAGGTCATCGTCGCCGAGGAGTTGAGGGGGGTGGTCTGGCGAAAAGATTGGTCTACGCCGGAGCTTCTGGACGATGGGCTTTACCACCCCATCAAGGATGTTGAGCGGCACGCGGTTCTCCGAAAAGAGATTGAATCTCTCAAGCTTCACAAACAGCAAGGCAATGACGACATGGGAAAAACAGATGCGCTGGCGGGTCATTATGGAGAAGGCTTCTACCGTGGGCACGACCAGATTTACCAAATGGCAAGAAGATATGTGGATTTTCTCTGCTCGGCACTTGGATATTCTCCCCTTAGTGTCATAGACGCAGGCTGTGGGCATGGGGTGTGGCTGAAGGCATTCAAGGATGCCGGGGCGCAAAAGGTGGTTGGCTTCGATGGGCCTTGGAACAAACAGAGTGACATGGTCGATCAATCCATCGCCTTTCATGCGGTCGACCTGAATGTGCCAATTACGGAAAAGCATAAGGACAAGTACGACCTGGCGATGTCCGTGGAAGTTGCGGAGCATCTGGAGGAGGCGTCAGCAGAGGGATTTGTGAGGTCTTTGGTCCAGCTATCCGATGTGGTACTGTTCGGCGCAGCCTATATCAAGCAAGGTGGGGCTAATCACATCAATGAGCAGCGCCACACGTATTGGGCGTCGAAGTTCATTTCAAATGACTTCCTCGCGTATGACTTATTCCGGCCGGCTTTTTGGGGTTCTGACATACACTGGTGGTACCAGCAAAACACATTTCTCTATGTGAACCGTAGCTCCGGAGTCGTTCAGAAACTCGCAGAGGCCGGATATCATCCAATGCAGAATATCGGATTCATGGACTGCGTTCATCCGACGCTGTATGAGGCAAGAGCGGCGCATTCATAATCAGTCCGCATGACTGGTTTGCTGTGATCGTGATGGGCGAAGAATGTGTGGAGTCGCCGTACCCATCCGGATCCTGATGGTCGGCTCGTAAAGAGGGGGCGCACAGCTGCGTACACCGACCGGCGCGCCATGAGCTACACCGATGTGCCGCCGCGGGTCAGACTGCTCGCCGAGGGAAGCGCAACTACTCGCCTTCTTCAAGCCATTCGAGCGATGAATAAGCGGGCGCGCACGGTCCGCAGGGCCCGGCAGCCGGCGCTTTACACGTCGACGGTGAAGAGCCCGTTGTACCCCTCGCTCTCCCCGCGGCGCGTGTGGCCTCGCGCATTGCACACTACCCGGGTGTGGCCGGCTTGGTGGTTTACCACGTAGTCGTGCCGGCAGTGCACGTGACCGTGTATCCACAATGCGGCCTGCGGCAGCAGGTCGTCATCCGCATTGCAGAAGCTTGCGGTGCCGGGCTGACGGCCGTATCGCGGGTCGGCGCTGCGCAGACTGGGGCCGAAGTGCGTAATGACCACGGTCGCGTCGCAGTCTCGGGGCGAAGCCGCCAGCTCTGTAGCCAGCCATGCTCTGCAGGCCAGAGCCTGAGCTTGCACTGCGGGAGCGTCGAAAGGTGCGCCGTGCAGCGTGGACCGTTGAACCCTCATGAAATAGCTCGCTGCGCGCAGCACGCGCTCGTCGGCGGGATGACCGAACAGTCCGAAATCACACCAGCGGGTGGTGCCCACGAAGCGGATGCGCCGCCCATCGGCGCCAACACGCACGACGCTGCTGCATTCGAGCACGGTGAAGCCGAGCCGCTCGCAGTGCTCGCGCAACGCGGGCCACGCTTCATCGATTTCGCGGTTGTCGAACTCGTGGTTGCCTGCCACGAAGATCACGGGCCGCGGCCACCCGCGAAAGCGCTCCAGCCCGGCCCAGGAGCTGTCGACATCGCCGGCCAGCACGAGCAGATCGGCATCGTCCGCTGGAGCCGGCTCGTAGGCCTCGGTCTCCAGATGCAGGTCCGACAAGATCTGCAGGCGCACGACACGAGTCTCACTAGTGCAGTGAGCGACACGATGCGGAACATAAGACCGCGTCCTTGCTACCCCGGCATCGTTGCAAATCCTCGCGATCCCTGCGGGCATCGCGGCGGCTTGCGCCAGACCAGGACGACAAGTCCATCGGCATTCTTACGTTCCACATGGTGTAAAAGACTGTACTAGGCGCCGTGGCAGTGCTTGTACTTGCGGCCGCTGTCGCAGGGGCAGGGATCGTTGCGGCCCACCTTCGGCGTCTCGCGCCTGATGGTCTCGACGTGATAACGCTGCCCGGCGGTGAGGTGGTAGAGGTCGGCCACCGCAAGTACCAACTCCTGCAGGGCTTCATCCAAATCGGCCAAAGGCGCGTCGCGGTTCAGCGCCTCGACGTGCTCGCGCTCCTCGTCTGTTTCCGCCGGCAGATGGCGATACACGACGTCGAGGAGCTCCTGCACTGTGTCGTCCGGCAGCTCTTCAAGCTCTGAAAAGAACACCTGAGCCTGCTGGAAGCCGGCGACCCAGGGCGCGAGAGGGCGAGACAGCGCTGGCAGGCCGGCCAGCGGATGGGTGTCGTCAGGCTCCTCCACCGCGTCGGCCTCGTCCTCGACCATGACGATGGGGTCGAACCAGCCTTCGTCGGCCAGGGCGACGTTGAGGGCGGTATGGCGGCGCAGCACGAGGACCTGCGTACGCCCGAGCCAGTCGGCATCCGCATTTGCTGGTAGGGGGCGGCCCTCGATGTCGAACACATGGGGCAGCCAAGCCTCTATCGCGACAAGGCTGGGCTGAACCAGCACGCCGCACAGGAATCCGTCGAGCACGACGATGTCGCAGGGTTGCAGCGGTTCCGGCGTGGCGGCCAGCAGCTTGGCTAGCTCGGACAGTTCGTCGTCGGTGAGGTCGCGGGCGGCTGCGGCCACCGCGCCCTTGGAAGGGGGAAGGGAAGACATGGCGTCAGGGCTGGGCGAGGCCCGTCGGAGAAACGGCTATTGTCCTATGCGCCGCGAGGCGCGGATCCGGGCACGCAGAAGCTGCCGAACAGGCGATAGCGTGTGCCCGGGTGGTACAGCCGTGCCACCGAAGCCACCTCCCCTTGCGACACCATACGGCGAGACACCACCAGCAAGGGGCTGCCCGGCGGCACGTCGAGCAGCTCGGCCTGTTCGGCCGTGGCCAGCGCCGCCTCGATCACCTGTTCGGACTGGGTCAGCGGCGCGTGCTCGCGCAGCACGGCGTCGGGCGTGACATGCGTGAAGTCGCGCTGCAACAGATCGGGCGCGAGGGCGGGGTTGATGTGCCGATCCTCGTACTGCATCGGCACGCCATCCTCCAGATGCACCAGCCGGCAGCGAAAGACCGAGGTCCCGCGGCGCAGCCGCATCGCGTTGGCCAGGTCGGTGCCGGCCCGCTCTCGGCCCACGCTGCACACGCGGGTGGTATGCCGGTGGCCGCGCTCGGCAATCTCCTCGCGGATGTCGCGCACCTGCAGCAGGTTGGAGATGGAGTGCAACTCGGCCACATAGGAGCCCGAGCCCTGGCGCCGTTCGATGAGGCCTTCGGCCTCCAGCTCGCGCAGTGCGCGGTGCACCGTCATGCGCGCACAGCCGAACTCCTGCACCAGCTCGCGCTCGGAGGGCAAGCGCACCCCGGGCTTCCAGCCGTCTTCGGTCAGGCGCCGCTGGATCGACGCCTTCACCGTCTGGTAGGCGGGGCGGCGCGGCAGGCGGGATCTCATCACGGCGATTCTAGGAGGGGCTCGCAGGCACCATGCTAGAGTTGTCTAGGCCACTTGTCGGGAGTGCATCGATGAGCGCGATCTTGTCCGGCGGCGACGACAGGCTGCCCTTTCTCGATGCCCAGCAGGTGGCCCAGGCATTGCCCTGGCCGCATCTGATCGATGCGCTGCGGCGCGCCCTGCTCACGGCTGACGCCACCGCGCCCCCGCGCCAACACTACGACATGCAGCACATGAACACGGGCGTGCCGGCGCTGCTGCTCATGCCCGCATGGAGTCCCACCCTCGGCGTGGGCACCAAGCTCCTCACCGTGTACCCCAACAACGCGCGTGTGGGCCTTCCCTCGGTCCAGGGGCTGTACCTGCTGATGGAACCGAACACCGGGCGGCCGCAGGCCGTGCTCGACGGCGGAGAACTCACCGCGCGCCGCACGGCGGCGGCATCGGCGCTCGCCAGCCGGTATCTATCGCGCGTGGACAGCCGGTGCCTGGTCATGGTGGGCACGGGCCGCCTCTCGCAGCAGTTGCCGGTGGCCCATGCGCAGGTGCGGCCCATCGACCGCGTCTGGGTCTGGGGTCGTTCGCATCCCAAGGCCGAGCAGGCCGCACAGGGGCTGCGCGCGCAAGGCATGAACGCCGCAGTGACGCCCTCGCTGGAGGAGGCCGTCACTCAGGCCGACATCGTCAGTTGCGCCACCCTGTCGCATGAGCCGCTGGTGCGCGGTGACTGGCTGCGCCCAGGCACCCATGTGGATCTGATCGGCGCCTACACCCCCGCGATGCGCGAGACCGACGCCCGGGTTTTCGAGCGCGCCAACGCGGTGTGGTGCGACACGCGCGAAGGCGCGCTGCGCGAGGCAGGCGATATCCTCCAGGCCATCGAGGCCGGTGCCTTCGACGCGGGCCGTCTCGCAGGCGATCTGGCGGGCTTGTGCCGCGCGGAGCGCGCGCGGCACCCAGAAGACATCACCGTGTTCAAGTCGGTGGGCATGGCCGTGGAGGATCTCGCGGCGGCCAACCTCTGCGTGGCGTGGCACACGGGCCGCGCTACTGCGCCCTGAGAGGTGCGCGGGCGACTCCGGCACCATGCCGCTCATCACGCCAGCACACGCCCCGACATTCACGCCTTCTGCAGCATTCGCATCAGCAGCTCACCGAGTCGGCCTCATTAGTCGGGCGCTGAAGAGGCCGAGAGCCGTTTCGCTCTCACTGGCTCCGCGGCCACAGGGCCCACATGCGCAGGGGCTGCTTCATGCGGCCCGCCTGCAGCTCGGCGAAATCGCCCCAGCCCCAGAAGTAGTCGGCGCGCACACCGCCCACGATGGCGCTGCCCGTGTCCTGGGCCACCACCACACGGCGCAGCGGCGTGCTCGCCAGCGGCTGCGTGGTGTCCAGCCACACTGGGGTGCCGTAGGGAATGCTTTGCGGATCCACTGCGATGGAGCGGCCTGGCGTGAGCGGTACACCCTGTGCGCCGCGCGGCCCCACGGCGGGGTCGGGCAAAGGCTCCTCGCGGAAGAACACCACCCGCGGGTTACTCCACAGCAACTCGTTCACGCGCCGGGGGTTCTTCTGCGCCCAGCCCTTGATCGCCGGCCACGAGGCCTGCTCCGCACGCAACTCTCCCTGGTCGATGAGCCAGCGGCCGACTGACTTGTAGGGCTGCTCGTTGTGTCCGGCGAAGGCCATGCGCACGAGTGTGCGGCTGCCGTCGGCATCGGCCAGTTGCAGCCGGCCCGAGCCCTGGATCTGCAGGATGAGCGCGTCCATCGGGTCCGCCACGTAGGCGAGTTCGCGACCGCGCAGTGAACCCTGCGCCGCCGGCAGCGTGTCGAGCTGCTGGCGGGTCCAGTAGGGCCTGCGCGTCGCCAGGTCTGCGGGCGGCAGGTGCAGCGGGATGCGGTAGGCGCCCCGCGGCCTGCGCGTGGCCTCGACGAGCGGTTCGAAGTAGCCCGTGATGAGGCCCACGTCTCCGCTGCCGTCCAGGGCCTCGATCCGGTAGGGCTGCAGCCGCTGCTGCAGCCACTCGCGGGCCGCGGCATCGCTAGCAGGTGCCCCGCGGCGCGCCTCGGTGCACACGCGCACCCATTCCGGCGCAGGGCGCTCGCAGCTGCGCAGCAGTGCCGGCCACAGATCGGCGGTGCGGTCGTCGTACCAGCCCGGCAGGTCCAGCCAGTCCACTGGCACCCAGCGCGAACGCGCCCTCACGATTCCCGGGGCGGGCGGGGTCAGGTCGTCGGCGATCGGCGCCAGGGGGCCGGCGGGCGGCTTCCCGTGCGCGGGCACGTGGGGTGGCAGGGGGGCGGCGCAGGCAGCCAGTCCTCCTAGAATGGTCCGTGCCACCAGCCACCGGCCGGCGCGTCGCAACGACTTCAAGATCATGTGGGTGATTCTGCTGGAAGCCTTGGCCGCACTCGCGATCCTCGTCCTGATCGTGTGGTGGACCATGTTTTCCGGGCGCAGGGGCGGCGAGCGCCGCCAGCCGGACGACGAGCGGTGACGCTCTTCAGTGCAGCGTTGACGCGAGCGTCAGCCCGAACTCCGGGATCGGCGTGTCGAAAGGTCGTGCGTCCTCAGTGATGCAGTAGTAGGTGCCACGCATGGTGCCATTGGCGGTACCGATGCGCGTCCAGCTCGTGTACTCGAACTGTTCGCCCGGCTTGAGCAAGGGCTGATGCCCCACCACTGCCAATCCGCGCACTTCCTCGGTGTGACCGTTGGCGTCGGTGATGATCCACTGCCGCGCGATGACCTGGGCCGGTACATCGCCCGTGTTCTGGATCGTCACGGTATAGGCGAAGGCATATTGCCCGGCTTCCGGTTGGCTCTGATCGGGCAGCGGCTGGACCGCAACGCTGACGGTGAACTGGGGTTGTGCCATCGGTGCTGATTCTAGGCGGCCGGCTTCGTGCGCAACGCCATGAGCCTTCTCCCGGACGCGCCCGGTCGTCGTGTATGGTGCCTGCTCCGCTCCCCCAAGGTCAGCCCTTCCGGCACATCGCAACTGGGCGGCGTGGTATCCCGCGCGGCCGGCTACGAGCACTCCCTGGCCCTTGAGAAGGACGGCAGCTTGTGGATATGGGGTTCGGGTTTCCGAGGGAACCTGGGCCAGGGCGGAACGGCGGGCAGCATTACGTGCGTGCCGCTGGCGGTCAAGAATGAGACCGGCGCTGGTCTCACGTCGCTGGCGCCGCTGGACGTCTGGCCGAACCTGACGCAGCGCGGCCTTCCGTAGCGGTAACGCTCATGGGCAGCGAAACCTAGAATCCACGCCCATGAGCACTGTCCATCGCATCGCACCCAGCATCCTCTCGGCGGATTTCGCCCGCCTCGGCGAGGAGGTGAGGAACGTCATCGCCGCGGGCGCGGACTGGATCCACTTCGATGTGATGGACAACCATTACGTGCCCAACCTCACTGTGGGGCCCATGGTGTGCGAGGCGATCCGCAGGCATGCGGTGCAGCCCGACGGCACTCCGGTGCCGATCGATGTTCATCTCATGGTGCAACCGGTCGACGCGCTGGCGCAGGCCTTCTGCAAGGCCGGCGCCGACCTCGTCAGCTTCCATCCGGATGCCTCGACCCACGTCGACCGCACGTTGCAAGTCGTCCGCGCCGAAGGGCGCCAGACCGGGCTTGTCTTCAACCCGGCCACCCCGCTTGACGTGCTGGAGTGGGTGATCGACAAAGTCGATCTCGTGCTCATCATGAGCGTCAACCCCGGCTTCGGCGGACAGAGCTTCATCCCCTCGGCGCTCAGCAAGATCGAGCAGGCGCGCCGCCTCATCGACGCGAGCGGGCGCGACATCCGGCTTGAGGTCGACGGCGGCATCAAGGTCGACAACATCCGCCAAGTGGCCGATGCAGGCGCCGACACCTTTGTGGCCGGCAGCGCGATCTTCGGCCAGCCCGACTACCGCCGGGTGATCACCGACATGCGCGCACGCCTCGCCGCCTAACACCCCCGAAGCCGGTACCGCGAGCCGGCATCCCCGGACTTCGCCTCTATGTGATCTCCATGTGATCACTGTCAGCCCGGACTGCCGCGCGGCGTGCCCTTCGACGAGCCACCGCCTGCGGCGCCGCTAGCGGGCAATCGGCGTACCTCCCCGGCTGCAAAGGGCCCCCTGCTACACTTTTGCGATGTTCACAGCGCGCAAGCCAACCAGAGGGTCGCAAGACCGGGGAGCGTGGCCCTGGCGGGCCTGATCCGTCCGGCGTGCGGCCGGGAAGCCTCTTCCCCGCCTGAGCGCCTCTAGGCTTGGCCGCGGCCGCAGCGCCTCTGCAGGCAATGTATCCCGGCTCCACCGGCGGCCCGAAGCTGCCCATCGCATCCCCTATCGCCCACTCGGCTGCTGGCCTCGTTGCCGGCGCCGGGATTGTGGAGGCCCACGAACGTGATCACCGAACTTGAGTTCAAGAGCCTGGCGGCCGAAGGCTACAACCGCATTCCGCTCATCGCGGAGGCCTTCGCCGACCTCGAGACCCCGCTGTCGCTGTACTTGAAGCTGGCCTACGCCGCCGGCGGAGGAAAGCATTCCTTCCTGCTCGAATCCGTTGTCGGCGGCGAGCGCTTCGGCCGCTACTCGTTCATCGGCCTGCCCGCCCGTACGCTGCTGCGCGCCACGGGCTTCCGGGTCGAGGTGGTCACCGACGGCGTGGTGGTCGAAACGTTCGAAGGCAACCCGCTGGACTTCATCGCCGAGTACCAGCAGCGCTTCAAGGTCGCTCTGCGGCCGGGGCTGCCGCGCTTTTGCGGTGGACTGGCCGGCTACTTCGGCTACGACGCTGTGCGGTACATCGAGCCCAAGCTTGCCAAGACACGCAAGCCCGGAGGCCTGGACACCCCGGATATCCTGCTGCTGCAGTGTGAGGAACTGGCGGTCATCGACAACTTGTCAGGGCGGCTATACCTCATCGTCTACGCCAATCCCGCCGAGCCCGAGGCCTTCCATCGCTGCAAGCGCCGGCTGGCCGAACTGGTCGACAAGCTGCGCTACAGCGTCACCGCCCCGGCCGTCAAGCGCAGCCCTGCGCACGGTGTCGAGCGCGAGTTCGCCAAGGCCGACTACCTGGCCGCCGTGCACAAGAGCAAGGAATACATTGCCGCCGGCGACATGATGCAGGTGCAGATCGGGCAACGCCTGCACAAGCGCTACACCGAGTCGCCGCTGTCTCTGTACCGCGCGTTGCGCTCGCTCAACCCGTCGCCCTATATGTACTTCTATGACATGGGCGACTTCCAGATTGTCGGCGCCTCGCCTGAAATCCTGGTGCGCCAGGAGCGCACGCCCGAGGGCGAGAAGGTCATCATCCGCCCACTGGCCGGTACCCGCCCGCGCGGCGCCACGCCGGAGCAGGACAGGGCGCTGGAGGTGGAGCTCTCCAACGACCCGAAGGAGCGCGCCGAGCACCTCATGCTCATCGACCTGGCGCGCAACGACATCGGCCGCATTGCGCAGACGGGCAGCGTCAAGGTGACCGAAGCCTTCGTGGTCGAGCGCTACTCCCATGTCATGCACATCGTGAGCAACGTCGAGGGCATGCTCAAGCCCGGGATGACGAACCTCGACGTGCTCAAGGCCGCCTTCCCGGCGGGCACACTCACCGGCGCACCCAAGATCCGGGCCATGGAGATCATCGACGAGCTCGAGCCCGTCAAGCGTGGCATCTACGGCGGAGCCTGCGGCTACATGAGTTTTGCCGGCGACATGGACGTAGCCATCGCCATCCGCACGGGCATCGTGCAGAACCAGACGCTGTACGTGCAGGCCGCAGCCGGCATCGTGGCTGACTCGGTCCCCGAACTGGAATGGAAGGAAACCGAAGCCAAGGCCCGCGCCCTGCTACGTGCCGCCGAACTCGTGGAAGAGGGGTTCTGACCATGTTGCTGATGATCGACAACTACGACAGCTTCACCTTCAATCTGGTGCAGTACTTCGGCGAGCTGGGCGAGGAGGTACGTGTCTTCCGCAACGATGAAATCACGCTGGAGGGCATTGAAGGCCTGGGGCCCGACCGGCTGGTCCTGTCCCCTGGCCCGTGCTCGCCCGCCGAGGCGGGCATCTGTGTCGACGCCATCCGGCACTTCACAGGCAAGCTGCCCATCCTCGGCGTCTGCCTGGGTCACCAGGCCATTGGTGCGGCGATGGGTGGGCACGTGATCCGAGCCCAGCGGCAGATGCACGGCAAAGCCAGCGCGATCACCACCGACCAGCGAGGCGTCTACGCGGGTCTGCCCAGTCAGTTCAGTGTTATTCGCTACCACTCGCTGGCCATCGAGCGCGACACATTGCCTGCCGAACTGGAGATCACCTCGACCTCGGAAGACGGTGAGATCATGGGCGTGCGCCACCGCGCACTGGCAGCCACCCACGCGCCGCTGGAGGGCGTGCAGTTCCATCCCGAGTCCATCTTGAGCGAGCACGGACACGCGATGCTGAAGAACTTTCTGGTGATGGGTGCGCCGCGGTGAGTGGCCGGCGCGGTGAATACTTTCGGTCCTGAGGAGGACGATGAGATGCCCATTTCGAACACCGAGGCGCTCACCCGCGCCATCGAGCACCGCGAGATCTTTCACGACGAGATGCTGGCGCTGATGCGCCGAATCATGAGCGGCGAGATGTCGCCTGTGATGACCGCCGCGCTGCTCATGGGCCTGCGGGTCAAGAAGGAAACCATCGGCGAGATCACCGCCGCGGCGCAGGTCATGCGCGAGTTTTCCACGAAGGTCGAGGTGGCCGATCGCACGAATCTGGTCGACATCGTCGGCACTGGTGGCGACAGCTCGCACACCTTCAACATCTCGACCTGCAGCATGTTCGTGGCCGCCGCCGCCGGCGCACGGGTGAGCAAGCACGGCAACCGCAGCGTGTCCAGCAAGTCTGGCAGCGCCGACGTGCTCGAGACGATGGGCGTCAGCCTCAACCTCGTGCCTGCGCAAATCGCACAGTGCATCGCCGATACCGGCATAGGCTTTATGTTTGCGCCCCACCACCACCCGGCCATGAAGAATGTGGCCCCGGTGCGCAAGGAACTGGGTGTGCGCACCATCTTCAACATCCTGGGTCCGCTCACCAACCCGGCCGATGCGCCGAACATCCTCATGGGGGTGTTCCACCCTGACCTCGTCGGCATCCAGGTGCGCGCCTTGCAGCGCCTGGGCGCAGAGCACGCTCTGGTCGTCTACGGTCGCGACGGCATGGATGAGGTCTCCCTCGGCGCCGCAACGATGGTGGGGGAGTACAAGGATGGTGGCATCCGGGAGTACGAGATCCATCCGGAGGACTTCGGCCTGACGATGTCGAGTAACCGCACGCTGAAGGTCGAGTCGCCCGAGCAGTCGCACACCCTGCTGCGCTCGGTGCTCGACAACGAGCCTGGTCCGGCGCGCGACATTGTCATGCTCAACGCTGGTGTCGCGCTGTACGCCGCCAATGTCGTGCCCGCCATTGCCGAAGGGGTGGCCCTCGCCCGCGACGTGCTGGCGTCCGGCAAGGCGCTGGCCAAGATGCATCAGTTCATCAACCGCACCAAATCACTCGCGCAAGCATGAGCGATATCCTGCAGAAGATCGTGGCGGTTAAGCGCGAGGAAGTTGCCGCCGCCCGGGGGCAGCGCGACCTGTCGTCGCTGCGGCGCGATGCTGAGTCGCTGGGTGGCCTGCGCGATTTCGTGGGCAGCTTGCGCGGCAAGGTGGCCGCGGGCCAGGCGGCGGTGATCGCCGAGATCAAGAAGGCCAGCCCCAGCAAGGGCGTGCTGCGCGAACATTTCGTGCCGGCCGAGATCGCGGCCAGCTACGCTCGCCATAGTGCCGCCTGCCTTAGCGTGCTCACCGACGTACGCTTCTTCCAGGGCTCACCCGCCTACCTGCAGCAGGCCCGCGCCGCCTGCACGCTGCCGGTCTTGCGCAAGGACTTCATCGTTGATGCCTATCAGGTCTTCGAGGCGCGCGCCATGGGGGCCGACTGCATCCTCCTCATTGCCGCCTGCCTGGATGACTCGCAGATGGCCGACATGGAGGCCCAAGCCTTCGCGCTGGGCATGGCGGTGCTCGTGGAGGTGCACGATGGCGCTGAGCTCGACCGGGCCCTGCGGCTGAAGACCCCTCTGGTCGGGATCAACAACCGCAACCTGCGCACCTTCGAGGTCTCGCTCGACACCACGCTTGCGCTGCGCCGACATCTGCCGGCCGACCGCCTGCTCGTGACCGAAAGCGGCATCCTCGCGCGCAGCGACGTGCAGCGCATGCGCGATGACGACGTTCACGCCTTCCTGGTGGGTGAGGCGTTCATGCGTGCCGCCGATCCCGGCCATGCGCTTGCCACCCTGTTCCAGTGAACGCACGCAAGGCTGCCGAAGTCAGTGCGAGACAAGTTGCGCTGGAACTGTTGCCCGCGCAGTCCCTGCCCGACAACTGCCTGCGCGAGCCGCTCGCTGGGCTCTTCGCCCGCGTGCCGCCCGGCTGGCGTCCCGTCACGGATGCTTTCCTGACGACTCCCGCCGGTCAGGAACTGGTGCGCTATGTCGACCGACGCGTGAGCGAAGGTGTCCTGGTTTATCCGGCCGCGGCGCTTCGCGCGCTGGAACTCACGCCGCCCGACGCTGTACGCGTCGTGATCCTCGGCCAGGACCCCTACCACGGCCCAGGTCAGGCGCAGGGCATCGCGTTCTCCGTGCGTGATGGCGACAAGCTGCCACCCAGCTTGCGCAATATGCTGCGGGAGGTGCAATCCGACACCGGCGAGCCTTCGCAATGCCGAGGCGACCTCACCGCTTGGGCGTGTCAGGGTGTGCTGCTGCTCAATACTTCGTTCACCGTGGAAAGCGGCCGTCCGCAGAGCCACGCTGGCCGCGGCTGGGAGGTGCTCGTCGATGCGCTACTAGCCCACTTGGTGGCGAAGAGCGCGCCAGTGGTCTTTCTGCTGTGGGGTGGGGCGGCGCAGCGCAAACGCGCATTGGTCCAGCGCGAACCCCACCGTGTGCTTATGGCCAACCATCCTTCACCGTTGTCGGCCCGCCGGCCCCCGGAGCCCTTCATCGGCTGCCGGCACTTCAGCCGGGCGAACGCGCTGCTGGCCCAACTGCGACAAGACGCGCCGCCTATCCGCTGGTAAGCGTCAGCGGAGCGGTGGTGACCTACAGTGGCGAACATGACACCGAGCGACTGAGATGAACCAGCGCCGCGGCCACATCCTGACCCCCGGGGGCTTCGTTGCCGGCGCCATCGAGTTCGACGCTGGCCGGGTGGCGCGCATCATCGGCGAGCCGATCGCGGCCGAGGCAGTTCGCGACGCCGCGATGCCCAAGATCCTGCCTGGCTTCGTCGATCTGCACGTGCATGGTGGTGGCGGACGCGACATCATGGACGGCGGTGACGCAGCCACCCACGTGGCGGCCCTGCACGCGCGCCACGGCACCACCTCGCTGCTTGCCACTACCATGACGGCCCCCGCGGGCGAACTCGAAGACGCCTTCGTCGGTTTGGGTGCTGCATGCGCACGAAGGGCGCCGGGCACGGCGCGCATCCTGGGTGTCCATCTTGAAGGTCCCTATATCAGCCCTGACCAGCTAGGCGCGCAGCCTCACTACGCGCGTTCCTTCGACCCCCAGGAACTGCACCAGCTGAACGCTCTGGCGCCCATCCGCCTGATTACCCTGGCGCCCGAAGTGCCGGGCCACATGGACGCGATCCAGGAGCTGGTGGCCGCCGGATTCACTGTGCAGATCGGTCACACGCGAGGCGGCTACGACGAAGGGGTGCAGGCCCTGGCATGTGGCGCCCGGGGCTTCGCACACCTTTTCAACGCGATGACGGTGCTGCACCATCGGGCGCCCGGGATGGTGGGCGCCGCGCTCGCGCACGCTACCTACGCGGAAATCATCCCCGACCTGCTCCATGTGCATCCTGGAGCGATGCGCGTCGCGTTGCGCAGCATTGCGTGCCTGTACTGCGTGACTGACTCCACTGCGGCTGCTGGCATGCCAGACGGTCAGTACCAGCTGGGTCGCCAGACCGCTATCCGATGCCTGGGAGGCGTGCGCCTTGCCGACGGTACACTGGCCGGCTCCATCCTGACGATGGATCAGGCGCTGCGCAATCTGGTCGATCCGCTCGGCTTAGACCTGCCCGAAGCATCGCGGCGTGTCTCCACTTTTGCTGCCGACTACCTCGGCATCGCTGATCGCGGCCGGCTTGCACCGGGCGCCTGGGGTGACGTGGTTGTGCTCGATCGCGACCTGCAAATCACCGAGGTCCTCATCGAGGGACAGCCTCGCGCGTGACGCGTGCGAGGCTGGCTGTCTCGCAGATCTGCTTCGGCTCAATGAGGCCACTCTTGCGTGGAAAGCGCGCAAGGCGCATGCGTACGACATCCCCATGCCGTCTGGAAAACAGCTGCTATACTCTGCGGTTCGCCACGGAGGGGTGCCCGAGTGGTTAAAGGGGGCAGACTGTAAATCTGTTGGCTTACGCCTACGTTGGTTCGAATCCAACCTCCTCCACCATGGCGAATGGGTCCGGTTGTTGCGGTATGCGAGAGTAGAGGGCGGCTCCCGGGCGGGAGTAGTTCAATGGTAGAACCTTAGCCTTCCAAGCTAATGACGCGGGTTCG
>CBINKC010000078.1:0-21057 GCA_966251135.1 uncultured Burkholderiaceae bacterium | reverse complement strand
AAGGTGGCGATGCGGGGCTGCGCCAGGCCGTCGCAGATCGCGATGCGCAGATGGCCCTGGTAGCCCTGTGCCGCCGCCTTGGCGCTCTTGACTGCCTGCTCCACGGTGGCCATCACGCGCCGGCATTCGCCGAGGAACACCTGGCCGGCCCAGGTCAGCCGCGTCAGGCGTGTGCTGCGGTCGAACAACTGCACGCCAAGCTGGCTTTCCAGGTCGCGCATCGCACGCGACACAGGCGACTGCTCGATGCCCAGACGCTCGGCTGCACGGGCCAGATGCAGTTCTTCCGCAACTGCGACGAAGTAACGCAGCAATCTGAAATCCAAGGCCACCTCCTGTTTGTCTTCTTCTGGTTCGGCCTCTCGGGCGCCAGCATCTACATCCGCATCCCGTCAGCACCTCCTTCGATTGCATCGCGTCGAAGCACTCATGCCTGTCGGGAGCAGGCCCGTCGCCGACACGCGCGGAGCTGGCCGGCGCACACAGCCGCACACTGAATGCTGATGGCCAGTGCTTGCTGCTGCCATGCCAGGGCGGGCGGGCGGCCAAGCAATAGACGCAGGCGTTCCTGCGAACCAGGGCCGCGAAGACGATGCTGCGTCCGCAAGGCTGGTAAATCAGCCGGTGTGCCGAGCACCGCGCGCAGGCGCTCACGCGTGTCGGAGTTCGCGATCGGTGCAGCCGACGACGACACGCCGGCGTCAGGGCGGGTGTGCCGATGCAGTTTCATGGGGGTGTCTTTCGGCTCACCCCGGTCGTGGCCTGGTCGGTCACGAAGCCCAGCTCCAACACCCGGACTTCTGCGTAGCCGCCATCCCCTGGGCGACGCGCTCGTAGATCCACCAGGCGGTCGCCGCGGATGAAGTCCTCGGGCTGCGGTTGACGCGGCGCGGAGGCCTGCAGCCGCTGCGCGAGCTGCTCGTCGCCCATGCGTTCGTCGTTCCAGAACACGCTGCCGTGGGTGGTGACGGACAGGTTCGCCACATCGGGCTTGATCGGCTTCACTCCATTCAGACACAGATGCTAATGAGAATTATTATTGATTGTCCATGCTTTTGTGTGATATGGCAACACCGATGGAATAACCCGGCCTTGCCTGGACACTCGCCGCCTCGCCGGCGACTGAAGGCCGGATGGCGGCAACTGGAAGGCCTCTGTGACCGGCATCGCCACCGGGAAGCACTCATGCGGTTCCCTGCGGCCAGAGGAATGGACTCCACTTTCTGGGGGGAAGTACATGAACTTACGCCATCTTCGCTGTTTCATCGCCGTGGCCGAAGAGTTGCACTTTGGCCGGGCGGCGCGGCGGCTGCATGTGGAGCAGTCACCCCTGTCGCGCACGATCCGCCAACTGGAGGCGGACCTGGGCGTGACGCTGCTGGAGCGCACGCCGCGCGGCGTGCGCCTGACCCCGGCCGGGCAGGTGTTTCTGGAGGAGGCCCGGCGCGTGCTGCTGACCCTTGAGCAAGCCCAGACCAAGACGCGGGCGGTGGCGGTGGGACACCGGGGCACCCTACGCATCGCCCTGGCCGGCGGCGTCGGGCGGACCCGGCTGTCGGCGCTGCTCGCGCTGTGCCGCGAGGAGGCGCCGGAGGTGGGCATCCGGCTGTTCGAGGCGCCGCTGTCGCAGGTGGTGGGCGGCCTGGGCAACGACCTGTACGACGCGGCCTTTGCGATGGCCGGCGAGATGGCGGCCGGGGTGGTCGCCAGGCCGGTGTGGCAAGATCCACTGGTGGTGGCCATACCGGCGCGGCACCCCTTGCTGGCGCACAAGCGGGTACCGCTGGACGAGGTGGTGGGCTACCCGCTGGTGCTGTGTCACCCGCAGGTTTGTCAGGAGTGCAGCCGGCAATGCGAGCGCCTGCTGCGCCTGGTGGAGACACCGCCGGTCGTGGCCGAGTACGTGACGACCCACTCGTTGATGTTGGCCCTGGTGGCGGCCGGCTATGGCGTGGGATTTTCCACTGCGGCGCACGCGGTGGCATGCCGGCAGGCGGACGTGATCGTCCGGCCGCTGGATGAGGACTCGGCGGCGTTGACGACCTACCTGCTACATCCCGAGGGCGCGATGTCGGAGCCGCTGCGCCACTTCATCGACCGTGCTCAGCGTGTCGGCCATATGCCGTTGGATACGCAACGGCTCGCATGAGGCTGCTTCAGGCGGGTTGGGGCGATGCCATTTTGGTCAAGGTGCCAGACCTGTTTTGTCATAGCGGGGTTCCATTGACGCGGTGCACGGGCGTGCTGCACTCAGGCTGCTCGCGCTTGCGGTTGGCATCCTGCGATGAGACTTGCATGCCCATCGCGTCGCGTCACAGCGAAGACGCGCGGCGCAACAGTGCTTGCCGTATGCGCATCGGCTCTGGCGTGTTGAGCTGATCGCGCTTTACTGGGCCTTTTCCCCTGCAAAGACTTTGGCCTGGTTATCCGGGTCAGGCATGGTGCCCGCGAATGACGCTGGTGACAGCATGTTTCGCGGCTTGCGAATTGTGAGTGATGGCGCCATGCGCGGCAAGACGCACATCTCGCAACGAAACCGGCGGCATCGTCGATGCCACGGTCTTCGCCGCTTCGCCACTTGCTCGTTTCGCCCGGAGACTTCTGGACGGCCACGCACGTCGCCTGTACGGCGGGTGCGTGTGCGTGGACTCGGTGCGATGACGAATGGAGGCGCGCGATATGCCGAAGTCGAGCAGCCTGGCCGATGGTGCCAAGACCTACTACCGCCCGATCGAGGCGGCAATCCGCTGGAGCGGATTGCTGCGCTTCGAGCGGCGCATCCTGGCGACCTTGGGACAGCGGCCTCTACCGGAGGCAACGGAGTTTCCGCGCTGGCCGATGCTGCGGTTGAACACCGAAAGAATCTTCGATGCGCTGGCTCACGGCGAGATGCCGTATGGCAAGGAGGGTTTGGTGCGGGACACGCAGGGCCTGACGATGGACGACCTGTCGCTGACGGTGCGGCACGTCGACCTGAAAGCCTGGATGGCGCACTACTACCCCGGCGAGAAACCGGCGTTTCTGTTCGATGAGATCGAGCGTGCGCTTCACCCAGCGATCAGTCTGGACACAGTGGGCGCATTGCTGGCCGAGCGGGAAGCGATCAAGGCGCGGCTGGCGGAACACTTGGGCGTGCACGAGACGCTGCGCGCCGAGCACGAGGCGCTGCTGAAAACGCACGCCGACTACACAGCCGACGCGGAGCGTGCGAACACACCTGGGCCGCGCAGCGAATCGACCTACCTGAACATCGTTGGCGGGTTACTGACGCTACTGCTGGGCAAGTCTCCCAGCGGCATGCCGTATTCCAGCTTCCTGACGCAGGAAGCCATCATCAGCGCGATGGTGGCGCACCACGGCAACGCGATGGGCATCACCGAGCGCACCCTGCAGGCCAAGTTCGCACTGGCTCGGCGCAATCTGCAGAGCACAACTTCCTGAGCGATGCCAGACCGTATCTGCGGTCGCGGATGCCGCATTTGCGGTGTCTTTCCTCAGCGCGGCGTTCTTAATGCGAGTCACGCCAATCAGCGCCACTGAGCGTTAAGGAGTGACCCTCATGTCTTCGCAGACCACCGCCACGGCGGCACCGACCGAGCACCGCATCCTGCGCCGCGCCGAGGTCGAAGCCAAGACCGGCTTCAAGCGCGCGCACATCTACAGCCTGATGAAGGAAGGCAAGTTCCCCAAGGCGCTGCGCCTGGGCGTGCGCGCGGTGGGCTGGGACTCGGTGGAGATCGAGCAGTGGATCGCTGATCGCCTCAAAGAACGCGCCTGACGCTTCTTCTCGGTTCATGCCATTCGACGAGGAGAAGCTCATGCAGGTGGTGTCCATCATTTCGACCAAGGGCGGCGTGGGCAAGACCACGACGGCGGCCAACCTGGGCGGCTTCATCGCCGATGCCGGGCTGCGCGTGCTGCTGCTGGACCTGGACGTGCAGCCGACGCTGTCGAGCTACTTCACGCTGGACGTGCGCGCGCCCGGCGGCATCTACGAGATGCTGGCCTTCAATGAGCGGCGCATCGAGCAACTGGTGTCGCGCACCGCGATCGCGGGCCTGGACCTGGTGCTCTCCAACGACGACCGCGGCGAACTGAACACGCTGTTGCTGCACGCACCGGATGGGCGCCTGCGACTGCGCCATTTGCTTCCCGTCTTCCGCACGCACTATGACTTGCTGCTGATCGACACCCAGGGCGCGCGCAGCGTGCTGCTGGAGATGGCGGTGCTGGCGTCCGACCTGGCGCTGTCGCCGGTGACGCCGGAAATCCTCGCGGCGCGCGAGCTGCGGCGCGGCACGCTGCAACTGATCGAGGACATCGCGCCGTATCGCCACCTGGGCATCGAGCCGCCGCCGCTGCGCCTGCTCATCAACCGTGTGCATCCGGTGTCGTCGAACGCGCGGCTGGTCCAGCAGGCGCTGCGACAGGTGTTCCAGGAACAGGCCGGCGTGCAGGTGCTGGGCACCGACGTGCCGGCCATCGAAGCCTATCCGCGCGCTGCGACACGAGGATTGCCGGTGCATCGAGTGGAGTACCGGCAGCCGGCGGGGCGCACGGCGCCCGCGGCGCTGGACACCATGCGCACGCTGGCCGGCGAGCTGTTCCCCGCGTGGCGGGGGCGCTTCGCGCTGGTCACCGGCCGGGCCGATGCGGGAGGGGCCAGCCATGGCGAGCGCACATGAACTGGCGCGCGGCCGTGAACGGCTGCGCGCGCTGATCGAGTTCGCGCTGGGCGAAGGCTGGCGCGTGGTGCGCACGTCCGGCGGGCACCTGAAATTCACGAAGCAAGGCTGCGCGTCGATCTACACCAGCTCGACGGCGAGCGACCACCGTGCCGACCGCAATGCCCGCGCGCAACTTCGCCGCGCCGACCGGCAGGCGCAGGAGAACGGCCGTGGCTGAGCTGACGCCGCAGGACATGGCTGCCAAGCTGCTGGCCACCGGCTTCGAGCGCAGCGGCCCTTCGGCCGCGACCTTGAGCGACCCCATCGCCGACACGCCGATGGTGGTGACGCTGGACCAGTTGCGGCCCTACGACCACGACCCGCGCGTGACGCGCAACCCGGCCTATGCGGAGATCAAGGCGTCCATCCGCGAACGCGGGTTGGACGCGCCCCCTGCGATCACGCGCAGGCCGGGCGAGGCGCACTACATCATTCGCAACGGCGGCAACACGCGGCTGGCGATCCTGCGCGAGTTGTGGAGCGAGACCAAGGAGGAGCGCTTCTTCCGCATTGCGTGCCTGTTCCGCCCGTGGCCGGCGCGCGGCGAAATCGTGGCGCTGACCGGGCATCTGGCCGAGAACGAGCTGCGCGGCGGGCTGACCTTCATCGAGCGGGCGTTGGGCATCGAGAAGGCGCGCGAGTTCTACGAGCAGGAAATCGGCCAGGCGCTGTCGCAGAGCGAACTCGCGCGGCGACTGACTGCCGACGGCTATCCGGTGCCGCAGTCACACATCAGCCGCATGAACGATGCGGTGCGCTATCTGCTGCCGGCGATCCCGACGCTGTTGTACGGCGGATTGGGCCGGCATCAGGTGGACCGGCTCGCGGTGCTGCGCAAGGCGTGCGAGCGCACCTGGGAGCGGCGTGCGCTGGGCCGCACCGTGACCGTGGACTTCGCCACCTTGTTTCAGGACGTGCTGACGCAGTTCGACACACAGCCGGACGACTTCTCGCCGCAGCGGGTGCAAGACGAGCTGGTCGGCCAGATGGCCGAGCTGCTGGAGGCGGACTACGACACGCTGGCGCTGGAGATCAACGACAGCGAAAGCCGCCAGCGTGCGCTGACCAGCGAACCGGCGGCGCCGACGCCACCGGCAGCGCCTGTCGTGCCTGCTGGTCCTCTCCCGCCGGTCTCCGCGCCTCAGCAGCCACCCGCCTCGTCTGTGCCGCGCGACACCACGCCGGTCGCGCCTTCGGCGCCAGCAGCGACACCGCCTGCATCGCCCGAAGCGCCGGAGGACCAGCACGGGCAACGCGACGAGCGCCTGCAAGGGCACATCGTGACACCGGCACCGACCACCGAGCGCCTGCAGTCCATCCAGCGGATGGTCGCGGACCAGCTCGGCGACAAGCTGCCCGACTTCGAGGCCGATGCGCTGCGTGCGATCCCCGTGCAGGCGGGCGGGCTCTATCCCATCTCGGACGTCTGGTACGTCGAGCCGGGGCTGGACGTGCCGGATCGCCTGCGCGTGCACATCGCGCAGTTCGCGCGCGAGATCGGCGAGGAAGCGGCGGTCGCCGACCACATCGAGGCCAGCGTCGGCGGCATCGGCTTCGTCTGCGTGGCACCGGCCGTGGGCCAGGCGAAAGCGCTGCCGGCGTTCGCGCGGGCGGTGCTCACCCTGCTGCATGCGCTGAGTGCGGCGCCGCCCGCTGCGAACGGATTGGACCGCGCGCGGCTGGCCGACGAGCTGGCGGCGCTGCTGCATGGCCACGGCGGCTCGGCCACACGCCTGAGCGATGCTGCGCTGGTGAAGCTGTTCCGTCTGCTGCGCCTGGCGCGCCGGCTGCTGGATCTGGAAGCCGGCGTAGCGAGCCAGGATTCCTGAGCGCAGGAGGCTCCCGCATGTCGGCACCGCACCCACTCAACCAGGCCGTGATCGCCCAGGCCCTGCATGACCTGCGCAACGGCCAGTTGCGCCGCTGCAAGGCCATGGGCTTCGGCGAGGAGGAGTTGGATGCGCTGAAGCACCCCGAACTCGTGAGCATGCTGGTGAATGCCACGGTGTCGTGGTGTTCGGTGTCGGTGAACCGGGAGGTGTTGAAGCGGCTGCTGAGCCAGGTGCACGACGTGGAGCGGGAGATCGCCACGGTGGACCGCATGCTGCGCCTGGGGGCGAGCACGGAGATGGTCAGCAAGTTCTACGGCCTCACGCATCAGGAAGTGGCGCTGCGCCGCGACATCCTCGGGCTACCCAAGCGCAAGGGCCGGCATCCGGTGCTCGATGAGGCGCAGGACGTGACCTTGTGGGAGCGCTGGAAGGCCGGCGTCACCGAGCGCCATATCGCCCTGACCGATGACATGGCGATGCTGGCGCTGACCATGGACCTGGCCGAGGCGCTGAGCCTGCCGATGTCGGTGGTGTGGGCGGCGATACGCAACTGGATCGACCAGGGGCTGGTGTAGCCATGACCACGGGCGGCGCACCACGGCGCGAAGGCCCGGTTGCGCTGTCGGCGTTGTTCGACGAGGCGCTGCGGCACCTTGAGTCGAAGGAACCGGCGCAGGGCACGGCGCCGAACCAGGACGGTTTCCTCTACAGCGGCAACCGCCATGAGAGCGTGCCACGCCGACTGTTCCTCGACCGACGCCTGACGCCGCTGGAGCGCAATGCCTGGCAGGTGTTCCGCCTGCAGCTCAACGACGACGGCGTGACCGCCTTTCCCACCTACGACCAACTCCGCCCTTATCTGGCGTCCATGCCCTGTGCGGCGCAAGCCTCGCACGAGACCGTGGCGCGCGCCTTGACGCTGCTGCGGCTGACGCGCTGGCTCAGCCTGGTGCGGCGGCGGCGCGATCCCAAGACCGGCCGCATCCAGGGGAACCTCTACGTGCTGCACGACGAACCGCTGTCGCCCTTCGAGGCGATGCAGCTCGACCCCGACTATCTGGGCCTGGTGAGCCAAGCGCTCACGCACGCGGCGAAGGCGGTGCAGGTCGTGGGCATGAACACGCTGCGAGAGATCGCCGAAGACCCCCTGCTCAGCGGGCGCACGCTGCCGACCCGTCTGCAGGTGCTGGCGCAGCGCATGGCGCGGCATGGCTGGACGACGCCAGGTTATCCACAGGAGGGTGCGGACCACGAATCCGAAGAAGGCCAGGAAGCCCTGCTTCGGAATGACGCGCGCCCGTCTTCGGAATCCGAAGCAGGGCCGAAACCCGCGCCGGACGGCTCTCTTCGGATTCCGAAGGAGGACCGTACAGTACGTAATGATCGTATAAATGAAGTACGTACAGTACCGCGCGCGAGGGCCTTGCAGAACCTGCGACTGCCCGAGCGTTTCCTGCGCTTGAAGGACGAGCAGCAGGCCGGCGCGCTGGTGGCCCTGCAGCAGGTGGACGAGGCGCAGCGCCAGGCGGTGCTCGACGAGTGGGCGGCGCGCTGTGGCGGCAGCACGGTGCGCAATCCCGCCGGCTATCTGTTTGGCATCATCCAGAAGGCGATCCGCGGGGAGTTCAAGGCCTGGGCCGGAGAAAGTGCATCGACGCCGCCAGCGCCCCTGTCACCTGCGCCATCGTCACCGCCAGCATCCCGTGCGGCCGACCCCGAGGTGGCACGTGCCTACCTGGCACAGCTCCGAGAAGCCTTGCGTGATCGCTGATGTTGACTATCCCCAGGGGATAGCTGGAACAGACACCCTTCCGCCGTGCTCGATTGCTGCCCGCCGAACGACAGGCGAAACTGTCGCCTGTGAATCAAACGAGGACAGCCACGCACGAGCCCGGCCGACGATGGACATGACGACTTCCCCCGTCACAAGCGCACTGCAACCACTACAGCGAGACGTTCAGCGCTTGCTGGGCAGATGCCTGTTGCGCCTTCAACAATACGAGCGCCTCATGAAAGCCATCGTGGCCCACCACGAGATTTCAGGCCCGGCGCATTCGCTGGAGGCCATTCGCGCAGCGCGGATTGAAGATGCCGCGACCAAGACCTTGGGCACGTTGGTCGGACAACTGTTTGGCTCGTATGTCGTCACCGATGGAAATGGTGGCAAGGAACACGACGACGATCTCCCCGGCGACGTGATTTCCTTTCGCACGCGCGTGCAACTGAGCCTGTCTGCGCAGGACTACGCCAAGACCCAGGCCGACCTCAAAGACCTGGTATCGCTGCGCAACACCCTGGTGCACCACTTCATCGACCAGCACGATCTATGGACCGTGGACGGGTGTCGCGCTGCACAGGACGAACTCGGTTCCGCCTATACGCGCATCGATCAACACTTCGAGCAGCTGCGCGGCTGGGCCGAGCACATGGATCAGGCGCGGCGCCTGGCAGCGGAGTTCGTCCAGTCGGATGTGTTCCACGATCTGGTGGTCAATGGCATCGCGCCGGATGGCACGGTGGACTGGCCGGCCGCCGGCATCGTTCGCGCGCTGCGCGAGGCCGTCGCGCAGTTGGCCGTCGAGGGCTGGACACCCATCGCCGCCGCTGGCCGCTGGATCGCGGAGCGGCATCCCGAGCAGCTTCCAGCCAAGTACGGCTGCAGCAGTTGGCGGCAGGTGGTGCACGAGTGCCGCCTGTTCGAGCTTCGCTACCGTGAGGTGGAGGGGCAACGGGCCGCCTGGTACAGACCTCGCGAGGCATAGCCCCGCAACGCGGTCTCACCTCCGCGCGAGCCGCGAACACATCCGCCGAGCTATCCCCAGGGGATAGCCGGCACACACAGCCTTCCGCGCAGAACAAACCGGGCGCGCATGGGCTGCGGTTTGTTGACTGACAGCCTTCCGGCCGATGCCGATGCTGGCGACTCGCCCCTTCACCGCGAGTCGCTCCCATGGCCAACGAACGCACAGAACCCCTGCAACTGAATCTCGGATCGCTGCGCAGCGCGATGTCGCTGACGCTGCACACGCACCACGCTTCGCGCATCTGGCACGGCCGCGCGCCGACCGAGGGGCGCCCAGGCATCATCGGTCTCAACGGCTTCATCGGCGCCATGAACAAGATGAAGCGCGGCGCCGAGCAGGACGACCCGTACTCGGACTGGTGGATGCTGCGGATCGAGGACAAGCTCGCCGACACCAAGACCCGCCTGCAGACCCTGCGCGAACAGGTGGATCAGGCCTTGGCCGACGTGCCAGCGGCGTTGTCGCTGGGCGAGAACATGAATGTGCAGCCGGTGAAGCTGCCGCTGTTCGTGAATGCACAGCTCGGCTTCATGGCGGTGTACCTGCTGGCCGACTACGACGACCTGGCGCGCAAACTCATCCTGGCGCACCACACGGCGCTGATCGACCGCAGCACCTTGGAGCGCTGGCTCAATGATGGCGCGCACGCGCTGCGCAGCCTGTTCTCGCTGGCCCAGCAGTACCGCTACTCGGGCACGACGCGCGACGACTTCGCGGCGAAGAACGCAGCGGCACGAGCGGCGCTGGAGAAGTTCGGCGAACTGCCGCAGGACGTGCTGGAAGGCACGCGCCGCTCGCGCTTCGCGCCACCGATCGCGCGGCGGACGACCAAGCCCGGCACGCCGCCTGCTGCGCCCGCCATCAAGCCCGATGCGCCGGCTCACACGGATGGCGCAGCCGATGGTGCGGCGGGCGATGAGGGTACTGACGCATGACGGCATCGCCCCCCATCAGCCACTCCACGCGCTTCGTGGCGCTGGAACAGGCGGACTTCCAGCGGCTGGAACACGCAGGCTACCTAAAAGGCCTTTTACAGCCTTTTAAGGGTAAGGGGAGTCTGGAGACCTGGGCCTGCCAGTGCGCGGCGCTGCGCGACGACGTGATTGGCCTGGCGCAGCGGCGCGTGCTGCCCCAGGCGCGCGCCTGCCCCTTCAGCCTGCTCCACGTGCAACTGGCCCAGCAGGCCACTGGCGCAGGGACGACCTTCCTGCGCTGGCGCAACCTCGACCGTTCCTCCATGGGCGTGGCGTTGTGGGAGGCCCTGCTGGCCAACCCCGCGACGCCGGCCTCGCTGATCGACGAGCTGTACGCGATGGAACTGCAGCGCATCGTGCTGAACATGCAGATCAGCCTGACCCACAGCATCGCTCGCCAAGCCCTGGAATGCGCCAGCAAGGCCGCCCAGGCCGAAGCGGCTTACCTGCGGCGTGTCCACGGGCATACCGCGGCCGTTCCACCCACCACCAAGGAGTCACCATGAGCACGCACTTCGTCGGCGAGGGCAACATCGGTTCTGCGCCGGACTACCGCGAATTCCCGAACGGCAACGACGAGCCGCGCCGGCTGCTTCGCCTGAACGTCTATTTCGACAACCCGATCCCGAAGAAGGACGGCGAGTACGAAGATCGCGGCGGCTTCTGGGCGCCGGTGGAGCTGTGGCACCGCGACGCCGATCACTGGAAGACGCTGTATCAGAAGGGTATGCGGGTGCTGGTCGAGGGCCGCACCGTGCGCGACGAATGGGAGGACGCCGACGAGAACGAGCGCGTCACGTTCAAGGTCGAGGCCCGGCGCGTGGGCATCCTGCCGTACCGCATCGAGTCGGTGGCGCTCAGCGCCAAGCCGGCCGGCGGACAGTAGTTCGCCCATCGCCGCTCCCCCGAGGGCGGCTGTAGCAACCGTCATACGCCCGCGATGCACCAGCGAGCTATCCCCAGGGGATAGCTCCAAGGTCGTCCACAGAGTTCCAGCCGCCCTCCCGTAACGACGCTTTTGCTGTGCCAGCTCCTGCGGTCTATGCGCACCGCTGCGGCAACGGACCGCCTGCCGATCACAAAGCGGTGTCTGCGCCAATCGGCTTCCTTGCTGCCGGCATCTCCTGGCCCCGCCAAGCTGACGCCCATCCGATGAACCGCACATTTCCAAGGAGGCTTCATGCGCGTGTTCCTGTGCGAGAAGCCGTCCCAGGGCAAGGACATCGCCCGTGTGCTGGGTGCCGGTCAACGCGGCAACGGCTGCTACAGCGGCGCGGGTGTCGTCGTGACCTGGTGCATCGGTCATCTGGTGGAGGCGGTTCCGCCCGAAGGCTACGGCGAACAATACAAGCGCTGGGCCATCGAGCAACTGCCCATTCTTCCTGAGCGTTGGCGTGTCGAGCCCAAGGCGGCGACCGCGGCGCAATTCAAGGTCGTGCAGCAGCTCGTCGCCAAGGCGGGCGAGCTGGTGATAGCGACCGACGCCGATCGCGAGGGCGAGATGATCGCCCGCGAGATCATCGACCTGTGCGGCTACCACGGGCCGATTCAGCGCCTGTGGCTGTCGGCGCTCAACGATGCGTCGATCCGCAAGGCGCTGGGTGCGCTCAAGCCGTCCGCCGAGACGCTGCCGCTGTACTACTCGGCCCTGGCCCGCTCGCGTGCCGACTGGCTGATCGGCATGAACCTGAGCCGGCTGTTTACGCTTCTAGGTCGGCAGGCCGGCTACACCGGCGTGCTGTCGGTGGGGCGCGTGCAGACGCCGACGCTGAAGTTGGTGGTGGATCGTGATCGCGAGATCGCGCGCTTCGTCTCTGTGCCGTATTGGGCCGTGGACGTGCTGCTATCCCATGCCGGCCGGTCCTTCACCGCGAGCTGGATACCGCCCGAAGGCAGCACCGATGCAGCGGGTCGCTGCCTTCAGCAGCCGGTGGCGCAGCAGGCTGCGGATTGCATTCGCGCCGCACGCGATGCGCAGGTCGTGTCGGTGGACACCGAGCGCGTGCGCGAGGCACCGCCGCTGCCGTTCGACCTGGGCACGCTGCAGGAGGTGTGCTCCAAGCAGTTGGGCCTCGACGTGCAGGAGACGCTGGACATCGCGCAGGCGCTGTACGAGACGCACAAGGCGACGACCTATCCGCGCAGCGACTCGGGATACCTGCCCGAAAGCATGCTCGCGGAAGTGCCGGCGGTGCTCGATGCACTGCTCGCCACCGATCCCAGCCTGCGGCCCTTGATCGGCCAGCTCGACCGCAACCAGCGTTCGCGCGCCTGGAACGACGGCAAGGTGTCGGCTCACCACGGCATCATCCCGACGCTGGAGCCCGCCAACCTGTCGGCCATGAACGAGAAGGAACTGGCCGTCTACCGGCTGATCCGCGCCCATTACCTCGCGCAGTTCCTCCCGCACTATGAGTTCGACCGGACGGTGGCGCAGTTCTCGTGCGGCAGCCAGTCGCTGGCGGCCGTGGGCAAGCAGATCGCCGTCACTGGCTGGCGCGAGGTGCTGGCGACGCCGGGGCCGGACGATGCCGATGGAGAGGATGCGCAGCGCAGCCAGGTGCTGCCCGCCCTGCATGCGGGCCTCTCCTGCCCGGTCGGAAAGGTGGATTTCAAGGCACTGAAGACCCTGCCGCCCAAGCCCTACACGCAGGGCGAGCTGATCAAGGCAATGAAGACCGTCGCCAAGTTCGTGACCGACCCGCGCCTGAAACAGAAGCTGCGAGATACCACCGGCATCGGCACCGAGGCGACACGCGCCAACATCATCAACGGTCTGATCGGTCGCGGCTATCTAGTCAAGAAAGGTCGTGCCGTCCGCGCTTCCGACGCGGCATTCACGCTCATCGACGCGGTGCCCCCGGCCATCGCCGACCCCGGCACTACGGCGGTGTGGGAGCAGGCGCTCGACATGATCGAGGCCGGCCAGATGGCGTTGGACACCTTCATCGAGAAGCAGTCCGCGTGGGTCGGTCAGCTCGTGCAGCAGTACCGCGGCGCGACGCTCTCGCTCAAGCTGCCGCCGGCGCCGGCCTGCCCGCAGTGCGGCGCGCCGATGCAGCAGCGCATGGGCAAGAGCGGCGCGTTCTGGTCCTGCTCGCGCTACCCGGACTGCAAGGGCACGCTGCCGATCGAGTCCCCGACGGGCCGGCGCAGCGCACCGCGCAAGCGGCGCGCTGCCTCCAAGGCGTCCTGATCCTCGCTTCCCCCTGCCGCGCCGGCCACTTCACTGGCGGCGAGGCAAACGTCCCGCACCGCGCGGGACTCCAAAGCGCGCGTCTCCTTCTGCAACGGTGTGCGCGCCCCGTCTGCCCGCCATCGGGCGACGGGGCGAGAAGGTCATTGCTCCACGAATCGCGCCCGCCGCCATTCCCTTGATCGGTGTGCCTTGCCTCGGTCACGAGGGGCTTCCTGACGCCTTGCCGCCGCGCGAGCCGTGAGGAGGCCCCTTGGGCCGAGGGTATTCCGTGCCGGTGCCCGCCGGCGGAACAACGGGCTCCCTTTGTGTGTGGATGCACGCCAGAGGTTTCCGGCCCCAGCCACGAAACGGGCCGGGTGCGATTGCTGACGCAGCGAACGGCTTTGACGACGGCCCGCGCTGACGCAGCCCACAGGTGGTTTTCCTTCCTCTCCAGCCGAAGGCCCGCGTGGCCTTCGGCGCCCTGCTCCTTGCCTTGTCCCGTGACGCGGGCCTGCCCTAAAGCGGGCCGTCCGCGATTCGGTTTTCCCTGCGACGGCAGCCATGCTTCGCGCCCATCCTCACGCCATGCGTTGCTGACAGTCGTCAGCGGCATGCCCTGGCAGTCCCGGTCTTCAAGACTGCAACGCGGTTCGCCGCGTTGACCGATCCAGTCCGCTTCGCATCGCCCACCGCGGACGCTCGCCGGCCTGGCGACGATGCACTTTTCTCAACCACCCGAGGGGAACTCCATCCTCTACGGGATGTGTGCTCCTCGACCAACCAAGGAGCACGGCATGTCTGAACCTTCTGCATCTTCCTCTGCAACCGCAGTGCGCAGTGGTGCGCTGGCGCTGTCCTGGACCGGCAAGCGTTTGCCGCTACAGGTGCTGCGCAGCGCGGCCGGCCACTACATCGGCACGCAAGACGACGAAGGCCCGGTATCGCGGGAGTCCGTCGAGTATTTCCCGACCCACCTCGCAGCACAGCGCGCCCTGGATACCCATGCCTGGACACAGCGCGCTCACCCCTGATTCCCACCCTTCAAGGAGTTCTCTCATGAATCTGTCTTTACCCGAAGACGTGCTCGATCAGATGGCGCTGGAACAGGCGCACTTCGACGCTGCACCGCAGGCCTTCTTCGAGGCCTGGAAGCGCGGCGCGCAGATCGCCGGCCACGAGTGGTTCGGCGACGGCACACGCGAAGGTCTGCAGCGTGCCACCACCAAGTGGGACCTGCGGCCCAACATGCTGATGCTCAACGACGCCTTGGGCGTGCTGAGCAGCGGTCAACGCATGTTCCTGTCCGCGATGGTGAGCTTCTACAACTCCCGCGAGGGCGGCGCGATGCTCAAGCGTTGCGGCTTCGAGGGGCTGTCCGACTTCGGCGGCCTCGATCTGGAACGGCGCCAGGTCATCGCCGACCTCACGCTGCACTACAACGGCTGGTGAGCCGCGCCTGGCAACCCACCGTCTTTTCATCCCACCCCACGAGGGACATGCGTCCCCGTTCGGGGCCATGTCCCTCCTTCCTTTCGCAGGAGCGGCCATGTCCCGAATCACCATCTTCCACTGACCTGCACCGCCCGCCACCAGGGCGGCCCGACGCCGCGGCCGGCTGACCGGCTGCCACTTCATCCACTCGCTGGGGTTCAATCCCCGGCAGGGGATTGCCTCGGCCATCCTCTGCTGGAGGAATCCCATGTCCCATTCCAAAAAACCCTTCGTCCGCGGCTACGATGGCCTGTCCGTGCAGCGGCTGCTGGCGATTTCCTACGACGACGACTGCCCGCTGAGCTATCTGCCGCTGCACGTCTCGCAGTCGTACCTGCCGGACAGCCAGGTCGAGCGCCATGCCTGCGTCTTCTGCGACGACTTCGCGCTGATCACCGAGGGCCAGAACGTGCCGCCCGAGCTGGACGCGCAGTGCCCCAGCCACGGCATCGCCCGAAACCTCGTCTACGCCGTCATGGCCGAAGAAGCCGGCCAGCCACTGCACGTCGGCGATACCTACTCCGAGGAAGCCGCGCGCGAGGTGGTACGCCGCCTGCGCTTCGAGACCGGCTTCTACAGCCGTGCCTGGGAAATCAGTTCGGCGCACATCACCGAGGAGGCCGGCCGCTTCCTCGCCGAACTGGCGGACATCGCCACGCCGAGCGGTTTTTTGTTCGTGGCCTTCCGCATTCCCTACAGCCCGGCGGTCGGCGTGAAGCTGATCGCCACGCCTTGGACGGATGCGAACCTGCAGCATGTCGAGGGCATCACCGCCGAAGAGCTGCGGCAGGAGCACCGGGCCAAGGGCGTGCCGGAGTCCCTCGTGGAAGTGTTGCACCTGGCTGCGCTCGCCGACGTTCGCATGTTGGTGTTCGATGCCGACGCGCCCGTGCTGGACGGACTGACGCTCTACGACGACGAGTAACCCGCAACCCATTCGAGCCCCCACGTCGGGGCTCTTCTTTTTCGCGGAACGCGGTGCCGGCGCATTGCCGATTCCCGGCGGACGGCCGCCGCCATGTGCCGCACGCTGGCCGCATGTTCGCTGGCGTTGCCGGCAGCATGCCCAGGCAGTCGAGACCTTCAAGACTGCGGCGCGGTTCGCCGTGCTGGTTGCTTCGTTCTCCGGGCGCACCCGCGTCCATCCACCTCACCCTCAAGGGACCGACCTCCCTTGCGGGCGGGAGTCCCTTGGTTGTCACAAGGAGTCTCCCCATGGATACCCAAGCCATCCGCGCACAGATGCCGACGCTCGTTGTCGGTCATGTGCCTTCCAACGTCCGTTCGTTCAAGTTCAACATCTTCGACGGCCAGCCCAAGGTTTCGACGCTGGGCTTTCACATCGACCCGAAGCCTTTCGAGGGCAAGGTCATCGCCACCACCGACGAGGCCATCGTCGTCAAGACGGCACGGGCCGAGTTCGCGGTGCTCGATCGCACGCTCGTGACCGAGGTGCCCGACGAAGGCGCCAAGGTGCAGGTCGAACCCTATGTCAGACGCCGCTTCGACGGTCAGCGGGCGGACACGCCCGAGGAGCAGACCGAGTTCACCGCCGACGGCCAGCCCTACACGGTGAAGCGGTTCGTGCTCGGGTCCGCACCGGCGAAGCTGCCGATCCCCGAGCCGCGCTGCCCCGAGCTGCAGGAACTGATCGTCCAACTGGAGCAGTTGCCCGCTCCCGACGGTTTCCGGCGCATCACCCACCTGTTGGTGGATGCCGGTGCGCGGGACATCACCTGGGTCGATCCGCTGCCCGCCGACATCATCCGCACGCCACCGGCCATCGGCTTCACCGTCGCCACGATGAAGTTCCAGGGTCGCGTCACCGTGCTGTATGAGCGTGGCCTCGACCTCTACGCGGTGGAGCTGCGCCGCGACGGCGAGCTGATTGAACGGGTCGATGAGGTGTTCTTCGACACCCTCGGCGAGACGCTGGAACGGCTGATCGACGACGGAAGCTGGAGACGCATCCGCGTGCAGTGCCTGTCGGGTCGCAAGGCTGTCCGGCACTGACCTCCCAGCAGCTTCCCGCCTTCGCGGCGGGAAGCCTCTTCCTGCCTCCCTGGAGACCACACCCATGACTGTTCGATTCAAAGGCACGGAGCTGCGGCCCGTGCTCGCCGAAGCGGTGGCGAATCAATGCCGCGTCATCCTGGTCAAGGATCACGGCGTGTACTTCCTGGCCGAGCGCGGCGAGCGCCGACCCGATGGTCGCCAGAAGACCATCGCCTATGCCGCCGGCTGCAACCCGGATGTCGATGCGTTCGATGACTGGTGGGAGCTGGCGCGCGCCGAGTTCGGTGGCGACGACTTCGGCGAGTTCTTCGATCCGCAGGAGGGCGTGTTTGCGCGCATCCTGCACAGCGAGGACGACCTCGACGTGTCCGCCACCGCGACACACCTGTCGCTGCAGGCGGTTCCTTCCACGCCCAGCGGCAACTGACCGCCCATCCCTGGCCCCCGCTCCGGGGGCCTCATTCTTCCCGGCAATGCGGACAGCCGCGAGTGCCGATTGCCGCTCGCCTGCGCGCCGTCCTGGCGCCACGCTTCCGGCCATGTTCCGCTGACGTCCGTCAGCGACATGCCCAGGCAGCCACGATCTTCAAGGCTGCGACGCGGTTCCGACCGCGTTGATCACTCCAGTTCGCACCGGCATCCATGCGCGAACGGCCATCGGTTCTCGATGGCGATGCCTCCAAGCTGTTCCATCAACCCACGCGGGGGTTCCACACCTTCCCCGCCTGGGTCGGGTGTGTCTCCGCCTCATTGTTCTCAGGAGATTCACCATGACCACTTCCACCGAAAAGTCCTACTTCGATCTGCACATCACCGGCCTCGGGTATCTCAATCGCATCCGCGAAGTGAAGCCCAAGAAAGGCGATGCGTTCCTGGCCTGCGACATCGCGGCTCTGAACGGTCCCAGCGATGACGTCTCGTATGTGCGTTTCGACACGCGCGTATCGGGTTCGGAAGCGCAGCACCTGGTGCGCCGCTGCATTCAGGCGGTCGACGCCGAGAAGAAGGTGATGATCGGCTTCCGCCTGGGCGACCTGTGGGCCGACACCTTCACCTACTCCAAGGGCAAGCGTGCCGGCGAGCAGGGGGTGAGCCTCAAGGCCCGCCTGCTGTTCGTCAGTTGGATCAAGGTCGACGGCAAGCTCGTCTACAAGGCCGAACCCAAGCCGACCGAGACCGACGAGCGCGACCCGGAAGTCCCTGTGACGTCCGACGCGCCCGCCGCGCAGCAAGCCTCGGCACCGGAGCCTTCCAAGCCCGACGCCGATGCTGCCGACGACGCTGCCGATGCCCCCGCATTGGCCGTTGCCGAGTCGTTCTGATCCGCAAGGCCCCATCCCCGGGGCCTTGTCTTCTCTTCGTCAGCAGGAGACCTTCATGATCACCATCCCCGGCCAACTGGCCATCAAGACCATCCACGGCAGGAACGGCGACTTCAACGTCGGCCGCCTGGTGACCTCGATCGGCGAGTTCGTCGTGAAGAACGCCGAACTCGATCAGTACCGCGAGGGCAAGTACGACGGTGATTTCGTCATCGTCGAGATTCGCCCCTCCACGTACAACGCCAACGGCCGCATGGTCATCGAGATCCGCGCCCATCTGGGCGGGATGACACTGTCCAACATCGACGCCCTGAGCCGCGACGAAGCCCGCCGGCTGAGTCCGCAGGAAGTCGATCCGGTCGACGAGGAGGCGCAGGCGCCCGTGCCGGCAACGCCCCCGGCCAAGCCGAAGGCGAAGCCGCGCAGTCCGCGTGATCCCCTGGTCGATACCACGCCGTTCGGCAGCGAACCGGCTCCCGTGTCCGCTGCGGCCTCGGCCGAGGCAGACGACGCGGCGCTGTTCGGTGCCTTGTGGCCCCTGGGCGAGACCGTGAAGCTCGATGCGACCGTGGATCGTCGTGTGCTGCGTCAGCAGCGCGACCGTCTCGACAAGCTGGGCTACGAGTTCGCTCCGTTGTCCCAGGACTGGCACCTCAAAGCTGCCTGATCCATCCGCCGCCTTACGCGGCATTCCGCCACCCGCCGGGGTTCTCCCCCGACGGGGAGGGCTCCGGCCTTTGCTTCAAGGAGACCCTCATGGGCTGGACCTTCGTTCGTCAGACGCGCGATCAGTTGATCCGCGAGCTGATCGCTCCGCAGGCGTCCGAACACGCTTGCTGCGAAGTCATCGACCACACGCTGGACGGCGACGTTCTGTGGACCGTGGTTCGCGTCACCGCCACGCAAGCGGGCGTCATGGGCCTCACGGCCGGTGAGTCCGTCTGCTACATCGGCTGCCATCTGCTGGAAAGCTCGGGCGGCGATTGGGGCTACAAGTCCCTCGATGAGTCCGTGCATCCGTACTACTACTCGTGCCCGCTGCGCTATCTCGACATGGCGCCGGTGCAAAGCCCCGAGTGGCGCGAGCGGGTTCACCGCTTCCACGCGGGGCGCGCTGTCTAGCGGCACGCATCTTCCTTCACCCAACCGGGGCGAGCACGGCCCCGCGGGCTGTGGTTGCTCCTTCATTTCCAAGAGGACATCACCATGCCTGCACCTTCTTCCGCGAAACCGCTGTACCGCATCGACGAATGCCCCGACCTCATGGCCGACGGTTGCGTCGGTGACGAGCAGGGCAATCTCGTCTTTCTCTCGATCTGGGCGCGCGACACCGCCGTTCAGGAGTTCCTCGCCCGCCTGACCCTCGGCCGGGATGAACAGGGACTGGATCAGTTCCACGTCATCACCGAGCAGGGCGCATCCATCTCGGTCTTCGTCGGCAACGTCGAGAACCTGGAAAAGCGCATCACCCGCGCCTATCGGCGAACGCTGTTCGGTTCGCTGACGAATGTGTGGCTGTTCGATCGTCGCTGCGTGAAGCCAGACAAGGCCAACGCCAGCGCGCTGGCGCTTCTGCCCAGAGATTCCGCTCACCGGCTCGACCGGCTGTGGACGCTGGTGCAGGACACCTGCCCGCTGCCACTGCTCGACCACTGGCGCGACACCGTGCTGGAGCTGTTGCAGACACGGCGGATGCTGACCGGTCTTCCCTTGGCCCTCGGGCCGCTGGAAGGCCATCGGCTGGCCCTCGATGTCCCGGCGCTGACGAAGGCGCTGGGCGAGCTGATCCGCAACGGCACCCTCGGCGCCACGCAGTACGAACTAGCCGCGAACGCACCGCTTCGGCGTGTGGCGTGAGCCATCCCCACGGGCATGCGCGCCGCGCGTGCCCGCCTTCCCTCATCCATCATCAGGAGAAATCCATGGCACTCATGTTTCCGCGCCTGGCGCGCAATTTCATCCGTAACGGCTACTTCCCCACCGACGAGCCGACGCTGGAGCGGGCCTTGTCCGCACTGGCGCCGTCTCCCGGCTCCATGTCCATCCTCGATCCCTGCGCCGGCGAAGGCGTGGCGATTGCCGAAGCCGCCCACGCCCTCGGGCGCGAGCAGGTCCAGGCCTTCGCCGTCGAGTACGACGCTGAGCGTGCCCGCCACGCACGGCAACTGGTCGATCGCTGCATCCACGGTGACCTGATGGACACGCTGATCTCGCGCCAGTCCTTCGGGCTGCTGTGGCTGAACCCGCCGTATGGCGACCTGAGCAAGGACGTGAACGGCAACATCGGCTATCAGGGCCAGGGCCGTGCGCGGCTGGAAAAGCTCTTCTATCAGCGCGCGCTGCCGCTGCTGCAGTACGACGGCGTGCTGATCTTCATCGTGCCGTCCTACGTGCTCGACCCCGAGCTGGTCGGATGGCTGACGCGCCACTTCGCCGACCTACGCATCTACCGTGCGGTGGAAACGCAGTTCAAGCAGGTGGTGATCTTCGGCCGCAGGATTCGTCAGCGCGACCAGGCGTCGGAGTCGGTCAAGGCCGTGCGTGGTCTGCTGCTGCAGATCGGACAGGGCGACGCCGAAGCCGAGGAGCTGCCGCTCGAATGGCCGTTCCTGCCGTACACCGTCCCTGCCAGCCCGGCCGAGCCGGAGCACTTCTATCGCGTGACGATGGAGCCCGAGCAGTTCGCCGATGAAGTCGGCCGGCTGCAAGG
>CBINKC010000077.1:0-21460 GCA_966251135.1 uncultured Burkholderiaceae bacterium | reverse complement strand
TGCCGTATTCCTCCTGGCCCAGCCGGAAGGTCAGGTATTCGCCCCCGGCGGCCGCGGCCGAGGCAGCGGCGGTGACCTGCGCCGATGCGCGGGCTGCTTCGTGGCGGGCCACGTGCCCGGCTTCTTGAATCATTTCCATGGAAACTCCTTCGTGCACACCCGTGCACAGTTCGTCCTCCCTGCCAAGATCGGCCCCCACGACCGAAACTGAAGGGACGCCAGCGTGCGCGTTTCGGTGGACGAGAAAGCCGGCAAGGGGCGCTCAGTAGCTCAGTGACGCGAGCGGCGCACCAGATTTCCAACGTCGAGGATGAGGGCCACGCGGCCGTCGCCCATGATGGTCGCGCCCGACACGTCGCTCACCCTGCGGTAGTTGGCTTCGAGGTTCTTCACCACCACCTGCTGCTGGCCCAGCAACGCATCGACGAGCAGCGCCACGCGGCCGCCCTCGGCTTCCGCCACCACCATGATCCCGGCCACGCGCTCGAAGTCGAAGCGCGGTACCTGGAACACCTCTTCGAGGCTGACCACCGGCATGTACTCCTGCCGCACCTCGACCACGCGGCCGGTGTTGCCCACCGTCTTGATGGTGGTGTCGGTCACCTGGAACGACTCGACCACCGACGACAGCGGCAGGATGTAGACCTCCTCGCCCACGCCCACGCTCATGCCGTCCATGATGGCCAGCGTGAGTGGCAGCCGCACCGACACGCGCATGCCGTAGCCCTCGGCCGAGTCGATTTCCACCGAGCCGCCGAGCGACGTGATGTTCCTCTTGACCACGTCCATGCCCACGCCGCGGCCGGACACGTCGGTCACCTGCTCGGCGGTGGAGAAGCCGGGTTCGAAGATGAGGTTCCAGACCTCGGCGTCGCTGAGGGTGTCCGGCGCCGAAATGCCGCGCTCGCGCGCTTTCTTCAGCAGCTTGTCGCGAGACAGGCCGCGGCCGTCGTCGCGCACCTCGATCACGATGGAGCCGCCCTGGTGCGACGCCGATAGCGTGATCGTGCCGTGCTCAGGCTTGCCCCGGGCCTGCCGCTCCTGCGGTGACTCGATGCCGTGGTCGCAGGAGTTGCGCACCAGGTGCGTGAGCGGGTCGGTGATCTTCTCCACCAGCCCCTTGTCCAGCTCGGTCGCCTCGCCGTGCGTGACGAACTCCACCTTCTTGTTCAGCTTGGCGGCCAGATCGCGCAGCATGCGCGGGAAGCGGTTGAACACCACCGACATCGGGATCATGCGGATCGACATGACCGATTCCTGCAGGTCCCGCGTGTTGCGGTCCAGGTCGGCCAGGCCGGCGGCCAGCTGCTGGTACAGCGCCGGGTCCACGTTCTTGCTGTTTTGCGCCAGCATGGCTTGCGTGATCACCAGCTCGCCCACGAGATTGATGAGCTGGTCGACCTTTTCCACCGACACGCGCAGCGTCGAAGACTCCAGCGGGGTCGCCGGTGCCCGCTCGCCGCGCGCCGCGGGGCGAGCGCGGGACGCCTGGACGTCGCCCTGTGCAGCGCGCTGTCCGCTCTCAGCCTGCGAATCTGCAGGGGAACCGGGCGCGCCGTCGAAGAAGCCGTAGCCCGGGTCGTTGAGCACTTCCGGTGGCGGCACGCCGGGGTTGCCCTCGTGGAAGCCGTAGTCCGGCCCCAGCGGCAGCAACTGCACGTGCTCGCGAGCGACGTGGAAGGTGAACAGGTCCAGCAGGTCGCTGTCGCTGCTGGTGGTCGTGATCTTGAAGCGGCGCAACCCTTCGGTCGCCTGGCCGCCATCGAGCGGCTCGATGGCGCCCAGGTCCACGATCTCGTGGAAAAGCTCCACCAGGCTGTCGGCCTGCGAGGGATCGGGCAGGGGGCCGACACGCAGCTCGACGGCGCGCAGGGCGCTCGCCTTCCCGGGGTGCATCGCGGGCAAGGGTTGCTCGACCGGCGCGGCCAGCACGGAAACCGGTGTGGGTGCCGGCGCAGCGACCGCCCTGCTGATGGGCGCCTCGCCGGCAGCCATGGCGCGGATGTCGAAGAGCAGTGCCGAGGTGTCGATCTCCGGGCCGCCGCCCCCCTGGTGGCGCGCCAGTTGTGCGCGCAGCGCGTCGCCGGCCTGCAGCAGCACGTCGACCATCGGCGCGCTCGGGGCCAGCTCGTGGCGGCGCAGCTTGTCCAGCAGCGTCTCCATCTGGTGCGTGAGCTCGGCGACGTCGGCGAAGCCGAAGGTCGCCGCGCCACCCTTGACCGAATGCGCGCAGCGGAAGATGGAGTTCAGCTCCTCGTCCTGCGCCGCCTCGATGTCGATCTCGAGGAGCTGCTGCTCCATGCGGTCCAGGTTCTCACCGGCCTCCTCGAAGAAGACTTGGTAGAACTGGCTCAGGTCGATCCCGGCGCTGACGTTGGCGCCTTCGTTCGTCATTTCCCCCATGGGTGTTCCTCGTTGTCAGCGGACGACCTTCTTGATCACTTCCAGCAGCTTGGCTGGATCGAAGGGCTTGACCAGCCAGCCTGTCGCGCCGGCGGTGCGACCGGCCTGCTTCATCTGGTCGCTCGATTCGGTGGTCAGGATCAGGATGGGCGTGGACTTGAATTTCGGGTTGTCGCGCAGCTTCTTGGTCAGGCCGATGCCGTCCAGGCGCGGCATGTTCTGGTCGGTGAGCACCAGGTCGAAGTTGCGGTGGCCGGCCTTCTCCCAGGCATCCTGCCCGTCCACGGCCTCCACCACCTCGTAGCCGGCACTCTTGAGCGTGTAGCTCACCATCTGCCGCATCGACGCGGAATCGTCCACGGCGAGGATCGAATGCATGTTGTTCTCCGGGTCTGTCGGTTGCTTGTCGGTTCGGGAGTCAGAACAGCTCGATCGAGCCGGCGTCCATCTCGTCTTGCGTCACCGGGTTGGGCCGCGCAGGCGGCTCCAGAACGACGGCGGGGCCGTCCTCGTCGTCGCCCATCGCCGTGCGCGCGATCTGGTCGGCGCAACTGCGCAGGCGGCGATTCGTGTGTTCGATGAGTTGCGAAGCCAGGTCCTCGAACTGCAGCGCGGTGACCGCGCCGCCCAGGTACTGCATCAGCGCCTGGTAGCTGCCGTCGCCGTCGACCGGATCGCATGCGTCTCTGAGCGCCAGGACGTGCTCGCAGGCACCGTGGAAGCTGCGCGAGAGCGCCTCATGTGCCTGGGTCAGCAGGCCCTGCAGGCGATCCAGGTCGTTCGACGCCATCATCAGGTGGTCCTGCAAGGTGGCGGCTGCCATCATCGGCAGCGGGCTCCCCGGGGACTCCTCAGTGGCTTGGTTCATCGGGTCTCAGCTCCACGAGTGGACGTGGCGCATAGCGTGAACCCCATGCGGTTCGCGGCGCCTACGAGGGATTTTCGGCACCGCAACTCCCGACATTAGCGCGATGTCCCGGCAAAACGCCGCGCATTTCGCCGTCTGCAGTGGTTCCCGGCGGGCGGTGAAGGGCACAGTGCCTTGGCATACTCCCCGCATGATTTCGAATCCGCTTGGGCGCTCCTTGCGCCTGCTGCATCTGGAGGATTCGGAGATCGACCACGAGCTGACGCTGGCGCACCTTCGGCGTGCCGGCATGCAACTGGACACGCTGCGCGTGGACTCCGAAGCCGATTACCTGCGCGCGCTGGACCATCCGTGGGACGTGGTCGTGTCCGACTACAACCTGCCGGGCTTTTCCGGCCTGTATGCACTCGAAGTGCTCAAGATGCGCGGGCTGGACATCCCATTCGTGCTGGTGTCCGGCGAAATCGGCGAGGACACCGCCGTCGAGGCCATGCGCAACGGCGCGAGCGACTACCTGCTGAAGAACAACCTCGCGCGGCTGGAGCCGGCGCTGCTGCACGCGATCGAGGCGGCTGAAATGCGGCGTGCCCGCCAGCGCGCCGACCGCGAGCTCAATCTCTCGAAGCTGCGCCTGCAGGAGCTGGCGCAGCACTTGCAGACCAGCGTCGAGATGGAGCGGGCCGCCATTGCGCGCGAGATCCACGATGACGTGGGCGGCTCGCTCACGGCGCTCAAGTTCGACCTGGCCTGGGTCGCCCGCCACACCGAGGACGAGCGGCTGCGGGCGCGCCTGAACAGCGCCCTCGAGACGGTGACGGCGGCCATCGAGGCGAGCCAGCGCATCATGCACAACCTGCGTCCCGCCATCCTGGAGCAAGGCCTGGTGGCGGCTCTGCAATGGATGACCGCGCGCTTCGAGCGCCGCACCGGCGTGAGCTGCACGCTGCGCATCCCGCCGTCCGCGCTGGACGCGCTGCAGCACCTGCCCACGGGCGTGCCGCTCGTGGCCTACCGCACAGCCCAGGAGGCGCTGACCAACGTGACCAAGCACGCGCAGGCCACGCGCGTGGAGATCGATTTGGCGCTGGCGGGGGGTGTGCTGTCGCTGGAGGTGAGCGACAACGGCCGGGGCCTGTCCCAGGCCGACCTGACCAAGGCGCGCTCGTTCGGCATACGGGGGCTGCACGAGCGGGCACATACCGTGGGGGGCTGGGTGGACCTGAGCAGCGGCCCGAGCGGCACGACGCTCATCCTCTCGGTGCCCCTGGACCACGAGCCCCCCACGCAGCCCGACCCCGTGCCTTTGGTGCACGCCGATCCGCAGGATCCCACCGAGTGGGGCGAACTATGATGCGCCTCCCCGCAGCCGAACCTCTCGCCCCATGATCAAAGTGATCCTCTGCGACGACCATGCGCTCATCCGGCGCGGCATTCGAGACACCTTGTCGGATGCGCCGGACATCCAGGTCGTCGGAGAAGCGGGCGATTACGGTGAGCTGCGCGCCCTCACGCGCAACACGGCCTGCGACGTGCTCGTGCTCGACATCAACCTGCCCGGCCGCAGCGGCCTGGACGTGCTGCACACGCTCAAGGACGAAGGCTCGCCGATGCGCGTGCTGGTGGTCTCGATGTACCCCGAAGACCAGTACGCTATCCGCGCACTGCGCGCAGGCGCTTTCGGCTACGTGAACAAGGGTGGCGACCCAGGCCTCATCGTGGCGGCGGTGCGCACGGTGGCCCAGGGCCGCAAGTATGTGACGCCCGAGATCGCGCAGATGCTGGTGGAGAGTTTGACGACGCCCGTCAACGAGATGGCGCACGAGAAGCTTTCCGACCGCGAGCTGCAGACGCTGGTGATGATCGCCTCGGGCAAGCGGCTGTCCGACATCGCCGACGAGTTGATGCTCAGCCCCAAGACCGTGAGCGTGTACCGGGCGCGGGTGCTGGAGAAGCTCGGACTGGCGAACAACTCGGAGCTGACGGTCTACGCAATCCGCAACGGGCTGGTGGGGTCGTAGTGATCGGGCCGGAGCTTCGACGACTCAAAGGCCGAACGCAGGGGGATGCGGATGCCCGCGGGTTGGGAGGCGCATGTTTCTCGCACCAGCCTCCCCACCCCGTTCGCACTGAGCTTGTCGAAGTGCCGGCCCCGCCCGCGGCTCAGGCCGAACGGGGGGTGGAGATGCGGATGCCCGGGGGTTGGGAGGCGCATGTCTCTCGCACCAGCCTCCCCGCCCTGTTCGCACTGAGCTTGTCGAAGTGCCGGCCCCGCCCACGGTGAAGGGCCTTCGACAGGCTCAGGCCGAACGGGGGGTGGAGATGCGGATGACCGGGGGTTGGGAGGCGCATGTTTCTCGCACCAGCCTCCCCGCCCCGTTCGCACTGAGCTTGTCGAAGTGCCGGCCCCGCCCGCGGTGAAGGGCCTTCGACAGGCTCAGGCCGAACGGGGGTGGGGATGCGGATGCGGGGGTTGGGAGGCGCATGTCTCTCGCACCAGCCTCCCCGCCCCGTTCGGCATGGATCTCTTCGTAAAGGTCCTCGCATCGGCCGAGCAGTCGCAGCCCCCGCATGGCGGCAAGGTCGGCTGCTCCTACCGCCGTCACGGGGAACACTCCCATGCCTTGTGCCGCAAAGAGGCTCAGCAGGGCGCTGTCCTCGAACTCGCCAACGACCCGCGGGGTGATGCGGTGGGCCTCGAACCACCGGTCGATGCGTCCACGCAGTGCCGCGTGCGCGGTCGGCAGCAGCACGGGCAACTCCGAGAGGCTTGCCGGGAAAGCCTCGATCCGGGCCTGGTGCACCCAGGCGTCCGGTCCGTACCAGTGCACCGGCGAGGTCATCAGACGCTCGCTGCTCAGGCGCAAGTTCACGTTCTGCGCCGGTGCCTGGCAGGCCAGCACCAGGTCCAGGCGGTGCAGGGTCAGTTCCGCGAGCAGTTCGTTGACTTCGCCTTCGTGGCAGACGAGCCTGAGTGACGGCGTGTCCAGCACTGGCTTGAGCAGCGCGTGCGCCGCAAGCTTCGCGAGGCCGTCGGACATGCCGATGGCAAGGCGCACGGACTGCCCCGACGCCGCGGCGGCCGCCTCCTCGGGGATCAGCTCACCCAGATGAAAGATCTCTTCGGCGCGGGCGAAGACCGCCTGCCCCGCATGGGTGACCTCGACACCGCGACCGGCCGGCTTGAGCAGCTGATAGCCCAGATCCTGCTCCAGCGCCTTGACCTGGGCGCTGATCGTCTGGATGGCCATGTCGAGCCGCTCCGCGGCCCGCGCAAAGCCGCCCTCCTTGGCCACGACCCAGAAGTAGTACAGGTGCCTGTTGTTCAGCAGGCTCATGTGTCGTGCTCGCGGGCCACTCCGGATGCATTCCACGCCGGATGCGTTCACACCTTCTGACTTCGCAAACACCGAAGTCGGACTCACTGTAGCGCTGCTTCTGTCTCAACGCCTGGCCACCGGGGTGAAGATGCTGGTGATGGTCGACCACCAGCCGGACATCGCCAACAACCCGGTGTTGCGCTTCCTGCGCAAGCACCTCAGGGTGACTGACGGTTTGCACGGGAAGGCCTTCGTGGTGCGGCAGGTCGACCCGCGCAGTGGCGGGGCCGCCCATTACGCCACGCCGCTGCTGCTGTGCCTGATCCTGGTGGAGATCGCCGACCTGGTGTTTGCCATCGATTCGGTGCCGGCCATCTTCGCCATCACCCCCGACCCGTTCATCGTCTACACGAGCAACATTTTCGCGATCCTTGGCCTGCGGGCGCTGTACTTCGCGTTGGCGACGGTGGTGCACCGCTTCCACTACCTGAAGTACGCCCTGGCCCTGGTGCTGATCTTCATCGGCGCGAAGATCTTCTTGGGCGACTGGCTCTTCGACGGCAAGGTGCCCGCTTCCATCAGCCTTGGTGTGACGGGCAGCCTGCTCGCTGGCGGCATCCTGTTCTCGCTGTGGAGGACGCGCACCTGAGGGCCAGGCTACTGCTGCTCCTCTCCTGTCGACCACGCCTTGCGGATCAGCCGCCCGCATTGGGCCGACGCGTAGCCCTCGCCTTCACCGAACCCCACTCTCGCGACGAGGCCGTAGTACTGCTTGGCCGCGTCGATCCAGGGGTAGAAGCCGAAGGCACCCGCGCTGCTGTAGGCGCCGTCGCCGACGGCCGGATCGCTTTCCACCCAGTGGCCCAGGGAGTAGGTCCAGCTCTCTTCGCTCGGGATGGGCGTGTAGTCGGCCGTGCCGCAGGTGGCTGGGTTCGTACACACCGCGTGCGTGCCCAGTTGCTCCTTCAGCTTCAGGTTGCCGGCGAGCATCTTGCGCAGGAAGCGTGCATACGCCGACGGCGCGCCGAACAGGCCGCCCGGGGGTTGCGGTGTTGCATACGTGAAGCCGAAATCCCCGATGACGTGCTGCACCTCGAAGGTCAATTCGCCGGCGTTCATGCCGCCCAGGCCGTTGTCGTGCGCATGGCGTTGCATATGCCCGCCGTTGTAGAAGAACCGTCCGTCGGTGGCTGGGGTGTACAGCCCGTTCGTGCCGAGGTTCAGGCACACATCCACTGTGGCGGCGGAACCGCACGAGAGCGGCGCCATGCTGCCGTAGCCGCTCGTGAAGTTCAGATGCTTCACGTCGGTGTCGGTCAGGGCGCCGTTGCGCAGTTCCACAACATAGGCGCCATACACCCACTTCGACGCAGAGGCGAAATGGATCTCCTTGTCGGCCGTGTACGTCGTGCCGCCCACCGACCCTGACGCCTTGCTGCCCGCGCTGTCGCCCACTTCCCAGTAGAAGGGCCTGATGGCCGTGCACAGGGCATGGTTGCGGGCCGTGTCTTCTGCGGCACTGGTGCGCTGCGCATCGGTCGGACCGCCTGGTTCGGGATCCGGCGTCGGCGGGTTCGGCGTTGAGCCGCCGGAGCTGGACCCGCCTGGCGATGGGGGCGGCGACGGCGTGTTGCTGCTGTTGCTGTCGCCGCCGCCACATGCGACCAGGATCATCGTGAACAGCACGGCTAGCGCGCGTTTGCGGCCTACGGCAGCAGTCATGGCGCATTCCCCCGGTGTGTCGAATGAGGTCGATTCTCTCGCCGTCGTTCCTGCCCCGCCATCACATTGGGGCGGGGAAGAGCCTTCGTGGACTCCCTAGCCTCTCGGATTGCTGGGCCGCAACGCCACCCGTAGCATCGCCCGCTCCTGTTCATCCCCATCCACTTCAGGGAGCCATTCCATGACGCAAGCCTCCACCCTCACCGCAAAGGCCACCGAAAACCTGCTGCGCGCCGCCAAGCTGTCGAGCAACGGTGCGCAAGGCCTGAAAGTGCAGTTCGAACGCTCCGCGCAAGGCATCGCCGCCGGCTGGCACGGCGCCAACGACATCCAGACCCTCTCGGGCCTGGAAGGCCGCTTTCTCTGGACAGAAGACCTGTTCGCTCTTCGCACCATCTCGTTCACCTTCGACCCCGACAAGATCGGCTTCCAGGGCCGCTATGCGCTGTCCACGGGCCTGGTGGTGGTGGAGGAGGGCGTCTTCCACTGCGTGCCCAACAACCCGGCGATCGGCTTTGCCGCGATCACCCTGGCTCCGCAGTCCGGCGCGGAGCCGCGCACCTTCAGAGTGACCGGCATGTTCACCGACAACGAGTGGCGCATCTATGTCGCCATCCTCAACAAGCTGGGCGAGAGCGGCCCGGCGCCGGTGATCTCGATGACGCGCATCGTCTGACCTAGTCTGACCAAGGGTGTGCGAGGGGCCGATGCTGCGATCCCTCTACGCATGGTCATCGCCCGCCCGCTGTCCTAAAGTGGGCCGCTTCATCGACCCTGGAGGACCGCGACATGCCGCTACGCACCGCATCCATCAACCGGCGGATCGAAAAGAACGGCGCCGCGCTGCATCGCGCCGTGATGCAGCGCGTCTACTCCCGTGGTGAGCAGTCGGAGCCGTCCGAGCAGGAGCGCGCTCTCGCCGAGGAGCGCGAGCATCTCAAGGACGAGAAAGCGCGGCGCCAGCAGCAGGCACAGCAGCCCCGCGCCAAGGCCGACAAGCTCGTGCGCACCCATCACGCCGAGCCCAAGGACACGGACAAGCCCAAGGCCCACAAGGAGCCCAAGCAGTCCAAGGAAGCGAAGTCGGGCAAGCCCAAGCCCACGCGTGCCCAGAAGCACGTGGCGAAGGCCGCTGCCCTTGAAGCCGCGAAGCAGGCGACCCGCCGGAAATCGAAGACGTGACGGGTCTACCGGGCCCTTCGACAAGCTCAGGGCGACCCTTCGACAAGCTCAGGGCGAACGGTACGCGGTGGGATGACCTGTGCCCACCATCGCGCGGAGCTTGTCGATGTTCGTTGGCCGGTGGTGCTGGCCCTTCGACAAGCTCAGGGCGACCCTTCGACAGGCTCAGGGCGAACGGTACGCGGTGGGATGACGAGTGCCCCACCATCGCGCGGAGCTTGTCGAAGTTCGTTGCCGGTGGTGCGGGCCCTTCGACAAGCTCAGGGCGAACGGTGGTGGTGAGTGGCGTGTGCGGCGAACAAGGTTCGGGTTTGATCCGGGTCGCCTGGCCGCGCCAGGACAGGAGGCGAACATGGCTCGCTGTGACGTCTGCGGAAACGAGTACGACGGCGCGTTCCAGGTCATCAAGGAAGGCAAGACCTGGACCTTCGACAGTTTCGAGTGCGCTATCCACGCCTGTGCGCCTGCCTGCGCCCACTGCGGCTGCAAGGTCGTGGGGCACGGCATGCAGGCCGGCGACCGGATCTACTGCTGTGCGCATTGCGCCGAGCGTGCTGGCATCCAGGGGCTGCGCGATCGCGTCTGATGTCTGCGTGGGTGGCAGAGAGCGCGGCCCGCGTTGAGCCTGCAAGGGGGGCGCATGCGTCGTTGCAACTGCTCGCCGGGGTTCAACCCGGCCGTTCAGTCGAGCAGCTTCAGGCCCGGTGGGAGCGACTCGCCATAGACACTGCTGCGTCCGACCTCGTCGAGTGCGGCCACCTCGCGCACGCGGTCGATCCAGCCCTGCGGTGCACGCGCGCCCTCCAGGCGCTCGATCACCAGGGCGCGGCCATCGGGTGACAGGTCGCGGGCGAGGTCGCCGCTGCGGCGGGCGAGGTTGGCGGCCGCGGCGGCCGCGCCGTCGCAGCGCTTCCAGTCGAGCGCCAGCAGCGCGTCCAGCCAGCGCTGCGCGGCCGGCGCGGGTGCCACTTCGTGGGCGCTGCCGTAGAACGGCACGCGTGCGCCCAGCCGGCCGATCGCCCACAGCGTCCACACGCCGCGGCGGGGCGGGCGGCCTTGCGCGTACTGCTCCCACAGCCAGTCACCCACCTCCACCTTGTAGGCCGGCGGCACGCGTTCGAGCGATGCGACCAGGCGCACCATGTCGTCCCAGCCGCCTTTCGCGAGGTGGGGCGGGCGCTCGGTGATGCCGGCCTCGTCGCCGCGCAGCACGAACGCGAAATCCTCCAGCAGCCGGCCCTGCGCCGCCGCGTCGAGCCCGCCGGCTGCACGCCGCCACAGCGTCCACCATTCCGCGTTCACCTGCGCGTCGTGGCCGTGTTGCACACCCTGCTCGTACAGCGGCCACAACTGCTCGATGCGCCAGCCGTCCAGCGGGTCGCCGAATCCCGGGCGCACGCCCCACCCGGCCAGGCTCAGCCACAGCCGCTCGTGGGCGGCCGAGCGGCGCCGGCCGCGCTGACGCTGCAGCAGCGCGTCGAACAGCGCGCGCAGCACGGCGGCGGACCAGCGTTCGCGGGCACCGAGCACGGCCTCCAGCTGCGCCCTGAGCTGTTTGACCGCCTTGGGGTCCACCTCGCGGCGGCGCACGCCGAACACGAGTTCGATTGCCTGCACCGCCTCGTCGAAGCGCGGCGGCAACCCGGACTCGGAACCGGTCGCGGCAGCAGCGCGCCCACGCAGCTGGAACTCCAGCTTCCAGCGCTGCGCGGGGTCGTCGGCGGCGATGCAGTGCAGGTCCAGCGTGCCGACCTCCGTGAGCTGCGCGGCCAGCTCCACGCTGATCTCGACGCGCGCCGGCCCGCCCGCGGCGGCGCGCACCACCGTAGCGAGCGGCGGCAGCGGCTGCATGTCGATGTCGCTCAGTTCCATGACCTCGCCGGCGTGGGGCGGCGGCCTCCCGGGCGCATCCGCCGTGGAGCAGCCGAGGTGAAAGCCCACGGGCTCGCCCAGGCGCAACGCGAAGCGGCGCCCTTCGAGCCGCAGCTCATGGCCTTCCTCGCTGCCGCGCGGCAGCACGCACACGCCGCGGCCGCCGTCGTCGCCCAACAGCAGGAAGTAACTGCGCGGCGAGCCGCTGGCGATGCGCGGCGCCAAGCCCCGCCGGGCCAGCGCGTAGGCGACCGCGCCGCGCGCCACCGCGACGTCGGGGTCGGCATGGTGCAGCGAGCGCACGGGCGCCCCGCGCCAGCCGGCCAGCACGGACTGCAGCCGCCGCACGATGGCCTCGGCCCGGAACACGCCGCCATTGAGCAGCAGCGCATCGGGCCAGCCCGCGTCCGCATGCTGGCGCAGGAACGCGCCGATGTGCCGGGTGATGGCCGGGTCGCTCTCGTAGGGCAGGCCGAGCGCGACGAGGCCGCCTGTGCGGCGCCGCAGGGGCTCGCCGGCGGCCACGTCAGGGAAGAAGCCGTCGACCACGGCACGCTCCACCTCGTCGCGCTCCAGTTCCACGGTGCGCGCGCCGCCCACGAGCCGCGCACCGCCGCCGAGCAGCGTGACCGCTGCGCGCGGCGGGGCTTCGGCGGCGAGCAACTGTTCCTTCGCCGCTCGGCAGCGCTCCACCAGATGCGCGAGCTGGCCGGCCGACAGCCGCGGGGGGGCACCGCCGGCCTCGCCCAGCCGGCGCTCGACGAGATGGGCGAGCGCCAAGTCCATGTTGTCGCCGCCCAGCATCAAATGGCTGCCCACGGCGAGGCGTTCGAGCCGGGGCTCGCCGCCCGGGAGTTCCACCTTCACAAGGCTCAGGTCGGTGGTGCCGCCGCCCACGTCGCACACGAGCACGAGGCGCGTCTCGGCCAGTTCCTGCGCCAGCGTGCGCCGATGGCGGAAGAGCCAGTCGTACAGCGCGGCCTGCGGCTCCTCCAGCAGGCGCACGCCGGGCAAACCGGCGTCGCTCGCGGCCTGCAGCGTGAGCGAGCGCGCCACATCGTCGAACGAAGCCGGCACGGTGAGCACGATCTCCTGCGCTTCGAGCGGCTGTTCGGGGTGGCGCCGGTTCCACGCGGCCCGCACGTGCGCGAGGTAGCTCGCGCTGGCCGCCACGGGCGAGACCTTGGGTATGTCTTCGGCGGCACCCCAGGGCAGGATGCCGGCGAGCCGGTCCACCCCGGCGTGCGAGAGCCAGCTCTTGGCGCTGGCCACCAGCCGCCCCGGCACCTGAGCGCCGAGCCGTCGCGCCAGTTCGCCGATGACGGCCGGCTCGTCGCTGTGCCAGGGCAGCGCGTGGGCGCCCGGCGCCAGCTCGCCCGCGGCCGGGTGGTAGCGCACCGAGGGCAGCAGCGGCCGCGCGGCCACCTCGCCGGGCGCCACGAGCTGCTCGATCTCGAACAGCCGGATGGGCGTGTCCGCATCGCCGTGACGATCGGCACAGGCCACCACGGTGTGCGTGGTGCCCAGGTCGATGCCGACCGTGTACCCGGCCATGCGGCCGCCTCGCGCGATGGGCTTCAAGCCTCCTGCCGCTCGCCGCGCACGTCGTATTCCACCTTCCAGCGTTCACTGCCGGTGCGCGGCACGGCTTCGATCTCCAGCGTGCCGGCCTCGGTGACGCGCGCGTGCAGCCGCACGGGCACCACCTCGCCGGGCTGCCGGCCCTCGGGCGGCAGGCTGGCCGAGATGGCATCGACCTCCTGCAGCTCGTCGGGGCTCCACACGTCGAGCAGCGTGCCCACGCCGTCGTGCCGGCGCACCGACGACGCGAAGAACCGGAAGCGCACGGGCTCGCCCACGACGAGGCCGAGTTCGAGGGCCGGCAGCTCGGCTTCGGTGCCTTCTTCCATGCCGAAGGGCGCCACGCACAGGGCCTGCACGGGCGGCTCGACACCCGGCACCGCGGGCATGGCCGATTCGACGGCCACGTAGTACGCGAAGGCCGTGCCCCCGCGGATGCGCACGCCGCGGCCCCGTCGCACATAGCCGTAGTAGGCGGCGCCGCGAGCGACCGCCAGATCCAGGTCGGCGCCGGCCAGCAGCCGCGCGGGCGGCGCGCCTTCGCTGGCCAGCCAGCCGTTCAGCGTGGCCAGCACGCGCTCGGCGAGCTGCGGCGACTTCAGCACGCCGCCGTTGAACAGCACCGCGCTCGGATGGATGAAGCTGCCTTGCACCTCGCTCCCGGCGTAGCCCTCCAGCTCGGCCACGGCGCCGAGCTGCCGGCCGAGGAAGGCCGCGAGGTGGCGCGTGACCGCGGCATCCTGCGCATAGGGCAGCCCCAGCTGCGACAGGCCGGCGCGTACCCGCGAGACCGGCCGCGCCGAAGCCTCGACCTGCGGAAAGAAGCCTTCGAGGATGGCCGCGCTCACCTCGTCGCGCGTGAGTTCGGTGCGTATCGATCCGCCGATCAGCTTGCTGCCGCGGCTGGGCACCACGATGGGTTCGGCGCTCTCGCGTGTCTCGCCGCCGAGCAGCTTTTCCTTCGCTGTGCGGCAGCCGTGGGTCAGCGCGCGCAGCTGCCAGGCGTCGAGCGTGGTGCCTGCGGCCGCGAGCTTGCGCGCCACGAGATGGGCGAGCGCGAGGTCCATGTTGTCGCCGCCCAGCAGGATGTGGTCGCCGACCGCGACGCGGTGCAGCTCCAGGCTTCCTCCGCGCTCCAGCACGGCGATGAGCGAAAAGTCGCTGGTGCCCCCGCCGATGTCGACCACAAGGATCAGGTCGCCCGGCCGCACCTGCTTGCGCCAGGCGTTGCCGCTGCCCTGGATCCAGCTGTACAGCGCCGACTGCGGCTCTTCCAGCAGCGTCAACGAGGCATAGCCCGCCTCGCGCGCCGCCTCGACCGTCAGCTCACGGGCCGCGGGGTCGAAGGAGGCCGGGATGGTGACCGTCACGTCCTGCTCGGCCAGGGGGGCTTCGGGATGGGCGTGGTCCCAGGCGCTGCGCAGGTGCTCCAGCACGCGCATCGATGCCTGGAACGGCGACACGCGCTGCACCTCGGGTGGCGCGTCGTGCGGGAGGATGGGCGCGCGGCGATCGACCCCGGGATGCGAGAGCCAGCTCTTGGCGCTCGATACCAGCCGCCCCGGCGTGGTGGCGCCGCGGCTGCGCGCCAGCGTGCCGACGATCTCGCCCGCGTCGGCCGACCAGGGCAGGGCCAGTTCGCCCGGCGCCAGCTCGTCGGCATGCGGCAGGTACAGGAACGAGGGCAGCAGCGGCATCCCCTCCACCGCGCCTGGCGCGGTGAGCTGCGGGATCGGCATCACGCCGTGCACCGTGTCTTCGCCGTCGCTCGCAGCCACGTCCACCCAGGCCAGTGCGCTGTGCGTGGTGCCCAGGTCCACGCCGATCGCATAGCGGGCGGTGCTCATTGGTGCACCCTTGGCGCTTCGCGCCGTCCCTCCGTAGAGGGAATTCGCCCCTGCGGGCGGCCGGGCGGGGCTCATAGCTCCACCTCCGCGGGTGCGAGCACACGGGTGTCGTGACGCTCGGCCAGTTGCGGCAACCGCACGTCGGCGACGCGCCAGCCGCGGTGGCTGAGGCTGCCGCTGAAGGGCGCCTGGCCGACCACGTTGCCCGTCAGTCGGACGGCTGCCGCGTCGAAGCCGGTCGGCAGGGTGATGCGGCTGCCTTCGGGCTCGTCACGCACGGGCACGATGTCGAAATGCTCGCGCAGCACCTTGGCGCAGCCCTCGTGGACGACGCGCGCGGCCGCGCCGATCTGCGCATCGGCATAGCTGCCGAGGTCTTCGCGGGCGAAATCGATGAGCCGCGCTTCACGCTGCAGCAGCGCGAGCAATTGGAGCGCGCTGTCGGGGGCGGTGTCGCGCAGCGCGGCCACAGCAGGCGGTGAGGTGGGCGTGGATGCCGGGCTGGTGGCGATTTCACCGCGGCGCAGCGCGACGAACTGGGCCGCCAGGCCGGCGTTGCCCAGCACGCCGAAGAAGGCGGCGAAGGCCAGGGACACACGGCGCAGCAGAGAGGGTGGCTCGCCTGCCGCGCTGGGTGGGGTGTGCGCATGGGTCATTGGGTTGCTCCGGTAGGGCGGCGCCATGGCGCGAGGCGCACGGTGCGGGCCGCGTCGCCGTATTGCCGAGTCGCCGTATCGATCGGTCGGCGCGATATCCGTCGAGGGGCCTGGAATATAAGCGGGCCGGGGAAGATCCCGTCGGGTATCCATGTCTGCCGCCTTGTGCATGCAGCGATGCGCCATTGGCCGGGCCTGCGCAGGTCGGCAGGGGGCTTCGACAAGCTCAGCCCGAACGGGGTAGGGGACTGCGGCGATCCCGTTCGCCCAGAGCTTGTCGAAAGGCCCGCGCAGGTGGGCAAAGAGGCTTCGACAAGCTCAGCCCGAACGGGTAGGGAACTGCGGCGATCCCGTTCGCCCTGAGCTTGTCGAAGGGCCTGTGCAGGTGGGCAGGGGGCTTCGACAAGCTCACGCCTTCTCGGTGCCGCCGGCGCCATAAACGTCGATATCGCGCATCCGGGCCACTCGCGGCGCCGGCTCGTTTGGCAACACCGGCAGCGTTGTTTTCTTTGCCAGCCGCACGCGGTGGTGCGACCCTCTTCCATGGCCGCCCATGACGCCTATGAGCTTCCCGCGTGGCTCAACGCGCCCATCGAGACGTGGCTCGGTCGCGTGCTGCAGCCGCCCGGCACGCCCACTGAGTGGTTCGCGTCGCCGCACGGCGAGCCGGCGCTCCTGGCGCCCGACACCGTCACCTGGCGGCTCTTCAAGAACCCGGTGGCCCTGTTCATCGGCGGAGTCGGTGCCGTGCTGCTGGAACTGGCCGAGCCGCGCGTGCGCACGGGGGTGTGGGAGTACACGAGCTTTCGCGAGCGGCCGGTGCAGCGGCTGCAGCGTACCGCGCTGTCGGCCATGCTCACGGTCTACGGCCCGCGCAGCCGCAGCACGGCGATGATCGCCAGCGTGGCCCACCTGCACGAGCGCATTGCTGGGGTCACCCCGGGCGGAGTGCCGTTTCGGGCGAGCGATCCGCAGCTGCTGGACTGGGTGCATGCCACCGCCGCATTCGGGATCCTCGAAGCCACGCATGTCTACGTGCGCCCGTTGTCGATCGCCGAGCGTGACCGGTTCTATGCCGAGGGGCGTCTCGCGGCGCGGCTGTATGGCGCGCATGGCGCGCCCGCTTCGCAGGCGCAGTGGGACGAGCAGCTGCACGGGATGGAGGCTCATCTGGAGGGCTCGCAGGTGGTGTACGACTTCCTGCGCATCCTGGGCGGCGCGCCCGCCTTGCCTGCGGGGGTCCGGCCGCTGCAGCGCATGCTCTTGCGTGCGGGAGTGGAGCTTCTTCCGCCCGCCGTGCGCGAGCGCTTGCGGTTGGGTGCGCCGTGGCGGCTGGGCGCGTCCGAACGGCGGGCGGTGACGGCGCTGGCACGCGCGCTGGATCGCGTGCTTTTGCGCTCCAGCCCGGCGGTGCAGGCCTGCCGGCGGCTCGGCTTGCCGGACGACTATCTCTACCGGGACCCTGCAGGTGTTCGGTGACTGCGACCCTCAGGATTCTCAAAGCGGCGCGCCGCGTGCATCGGCCCGCTTGTCTTCTCGCACCTCGGCCAGCGCCTGCGCGGGGATCAGGCCCTCGGCCGCCGCATGCGCCGCCGCAAACTCGCTGTCGGCGGCCAGCACGAGTTGCACGCCCGTGGGCTGCACCTCGGCGATGAGCCGGTCGACGGCCTGCATGCGCGCCGGATCCGGGGCGACGCTGCGGATGTAGATGGCCCGCACCCGGCCCGGATGATCTCGCACCACGTCGCGGTAGATCTCGGGATCGCTTTCGCCGCTGTCGCCGATCAGCACGAAGGGCAGGCCGGGGTAGGTGGCCAGGATGTGCTCGATGCAGCGGCGTTTGTGCAGCGGCCCGTGCGAGGGCGTGAACAGCATGCGGTGGCCGAAGTCGCGCAGCAGCACCGGGCCCATGGGCAAGTCCTGCAGGTTCAGGAACTCCACCAGCGGTACATACAGGTTCCAGGGGCTGCTGGATACGTAGAAGATCGGGTTGCCTTCCTCACCCAGCCCCTGGTACAGCGCCCGATAGAACGCGGCCACGCCCTGGAAGGGCTTGCGTGTGTGCGCGTTGGACCGCGCCAGGCGAGCGAGCATGCGCAACTTCTGGCGCACACCGGACCAGACGATGGTGTCGTCGATGTCGCTGATCACGCCGAAGCGCGCGGTCGCCGGGGGCACCAGCACCTGGGCGGTGGCCCGCACCACCTCGCCCGCGGGAGGCCGGGGCGAACACAACTCCAGTTCGACTGCGTGCCAGCCCGTGGCGCTCAACGGCGGGATGGGCATGAGGTTGAAGCGGAAATGGCCCTCCTGGTCGGCCACTGCCTCGCTGATCACGGCACCGAGCCGCGCGCGCACCCGGGCGCCGGGCGCTTCGTAGGTGTCCATGCGCTTCCAGAATTCGCCGAGGTTGCGCCAGGGGCCGGCCGACGCATCCGCCGCGACGTGCTCGACGCGCCGCAGCACCCGCCCTCGCAGATGCAGGCGCGAGGGCGTGCCGAAGCCCATGTAGGGCTCGACGGCCCAGCGGTGCTCGAACGGCGACAGGCGCAGCCACTGCCGGCGCCCGGCCGCGTGCAGCCGGTCGGCATGCGCAATCCACTGGCCGAGCGTATGGCGCAGATCCATGCCTGCGGCGGGCAAGGGACGTGCCGGTCCGCCGCGATGCGCGTCACGCAGATGGGAGCGGGACGACCAGCACATCAACCGCCGACTCCGCGATCACCCGCTTCGTGGTGCTGCCGAGCAGCAGGTCTTCATAGGCCTGGTGGCCGTGCTTGCCGATGACGATGAGGTCGCAGTCCTGCTCCATCTCCTGCAGCACGATCTGCATCCATGGGTCGCGGCTTTCGGGTGTGACGAGGGTGGATCGCTCCGGCAGCAGCCCCGCGCGCAGACCCAGCTCGGCGAGGCGCCGGTGGGCGTCGTCGCGAAGCTGGCCGCGGTACTGCCTGATCGTGGCCTCGTCCACGCCGGCGTGGCGCAACTTGCCTTCGTACGGCACCTCCACTGCGTGCATCAGCACGTAGGTTGCACCGGGAGCTATGCGCGCAGCCATCTGCACTGCGGCATCGCTCCAGTCGGAGAAGTCCACCGGGAGCAGCACGCGGCGGTAGGCGCCGCGCGTGGGCTGGCGCGCCAGCAACACGGGGCGCGCCGAGGTCTTCACCACGCGCTCGGCGGTCGATCCCAGCACCATCTGCCGCACGTAGCCGGTGCCGCGTGTGCCGGTCACGATCAGGTCGGCCTGCTGTTGCGCCGCAGCGTGAACGATCTCCTCGATCACCCGGCCGGTGAGCACGAGTTCGGTCACCGGCAGCCCGTGACGCTGCTGCAGTTCCGTGGCCACGCCGTGCAGGCGGCGTCGGGCATCGTCGAGCAAGGTGTGTTCGGGATCGCTGGTCAGGCGGCGACGCAGGTCGTCAAGCGCGTGGCGGCTGACGGCGTGCACCAAAGCGAGCGAGGCGCCCGTGTCGTGCGCCAGCAGTGCGGCCCGGTCGGTGGCGTGCCGGGCGGGGGCTGAGAGGTCGGTGGCGGCGACGATGGAGCGCAGGGCGGGCATGGCGGTTCCTCTTGCGTGTCGTGTCGGCGGGGCACGTGACGTGTAGTGTGGCTGCGCGAGGGAGCCCATACCTGTCCGTGGGGCGGGTGGCGATGGGCATCGCAATTGCCCGCCCGGCCATGCGGGGCGCGGTGCTCCGCGAACAGGAGACCTGCATGGCACCGAAGCAATATCACGCCCCGCGGCGCGACGAGTTTCCCGACGCGCTCTCGGGCGGCGAGGGCCGCGAGAGCCCAGGCAGCCGGCTCGGTGAGCGCGAGCGCCGGAACCCGAAGGTGGAGAACGTGGATCCCGCGGGTGCGCAGCCGGATGACGTCATTGGCGAGGACCGTCCGCAAGCGCTGGCGCAGCCCGAGGGGGAGGAGACGGTGGAGGAGAAGCTCGGCTTGCATCCCCTCGGTGCGTCGGCGGGTGCGGTGGGGGGCACCTTGGCGGGCGCCGCCATGGGCGCGGCGGCTGGCCCGGTGGGCAGCCTGGCCGGCGCAGTGGCCGGCGCGATATTGGGCAGTGGCCTGGGTGCGTCGGCATCGGAGGCGCAATCGCCGGTGGTCGAGGCTTCGGCCCACGATACGTACTGGCGTGACAACTACGCGGCACGGCCTTACATCCCCACCGGCGCGAACTACGACGACTACGAGCCTGCATACCGCTACGGCACGCAGGCCTATTTGCGCACCGACCACCCGCGTACATGGGACGAGGTGGAGGCCGAGCTGAAGGCGGGCTGGGAGCAGTCGCGCGGCCACTCGCGGCTGCGGTGGGAAGAGGCACGCAACGCGGTGCGCGATGCGTGGGTGAGGATGTACGAGGGGCAGTGACGCGGGCCAGAGGGGTGGGCTCTCAGTGTCAGTGCGGCGGCGCCCTTGCCGGCATTCGCGTGCGTGCTATTTCTTTGGCGCAGCCAGCCCCAGCAGCCTGACCGCATTGCCCTTCAAGATGCCGGGCTTGACCTCCTCGCGAAAGCCCGCGTGTTCGAAATCCATCAGCCAGCGGTCCGGGCTGATGAGCGGGAAGTCGCTGCCGAAAAGCACGCGGTCCTTGAGCAGCGTGTTGGCGTACTGCACCAGCTGCGGCGGGAAATACTTGGGGCTCCAGCCTGACAGGTCGATGTACACATTGGGCTTGTGCATGGCCACCGACAGCGCCTCGTCCTGCCAGGGGAAAGACGGGTGCGCGATGATGATCTGCATGTCGGGAAAGCGGATCGCCACGTCGTCCAGGTGCATGGGGTTCGAGTATTCGAGCCGCAGGCCGCCGCCGCAGCGCATGCCGCTGCCGATGCCCGAGTGCCCGCTGTGGAACACCGCCGGCATCTTGAACTCGTCGATCACCTCGTAGATCGGCCAGGCGATCTCGTCGTAGGGATAGAAGCCCTGCACGGTGGGGTGGAACTTGAAGCCCTGCACCCCATGCTCTTCCACCAGACGGCGTGCCTCTCGGGCACCCATCTTGCCCTTGTGCGGGTCGATGCTGGCGAAGGCGATCATCACGTCCGGGTTCTTCTGCGCCGCCTCGGCCACTTCTTCGTTGGGGATGCGCCGCCGGCCGAGGTGGGTCTCGGCATCGACGGTGAACATCACCAGCCCGATCTTCTTCTCGCGGTAGTAGTTGACCGTCTCATCGATGGTCGGGCGACGGCTCGAGCGGAAGTACTTGTCCGCCGCACGGTCGTACTCCTCGCCGTAGTTGTCGAAGGGGTTCCAGCACGACACCTCGGCATGGGTGTGCATGTCGATGGCGATCAGGTCGTCGATCTTCATGGGCGCACGGCCGACGGCCGGAAATAGTTAATGTGAACAAGCATTGTGATGCACCGGCATCGGTGATAACACCAATGACTACGCGCTTGAAGGGGTCGGGCCCTGATGCTTATGCTTATTAAACGTTTTCGCCGAGACCCCTCATGACCGACACCCTTGTCCCGGCCACCGGCCTGCTGGCTCAGCTTCCTTTGCTGAGGATCGAGTTCGATGGGCCTGTGGCTCTCGTCCGGCTGAACCGTCCCTTCAAGCGCAACGCGATCAACGATGAGCTGATCGCCCAGATCCACACTGCTTTCATCAACCTGCCCGATGACCTGCGCGCCGTGGTGCTCTCGGGCGAGGGCGAGCATTTCTGCGCGGGGCTCGACCTGTCCGCGCTCAGCGAGCGCGACGTGGCGGGCGGCATCGCGCACTCGCGCGGCTGGCACGCGGCGTTCGACCAGATGCAGTTCGGCCGCGTGCCCGTGGTGGCGGTGCTGCACGGCGCGGTCGTGGGCGGGGGTCTGGAATTGGCCAGCGCGGCGCATGTGCGCGTGGCCGAGCGCAACACGTTCTACGGCCTGCCCGAGGGCCAGCGCGGCCTCTTCGTGGGCGGCGGCGGCTCGGCGCGCATCCCGCGCCTGATCGGCGTGGCGCGCATGGCCGACATGATGCTCACCGGCCGCGTCTACGACGCCGAGCAAGGCG
>CBINKC010000076.1:0-21499 GCA_966251135.1 uncultured Burkholderiaceae bacterium | reverse complement strand
AGCTGCGCCTGCGCAACCTGGGCGGCATCATCATCGTCGACTTCATCGACATGACACGCGAGGAGCACCAGGGCGCCGTGCTCGCGGAGTTCCGCAAGCAGCTCGCGCGCGACCGCACCAAGACCACGGTGAGCGGCTTCACGCAGCTCGGCCTGGTCGAGATGACGCGCAAGCGCACCCGCGAATCGCTCGCCCATATGCTGTGCGAGCCATGCCCCACCTGCGAAGGCAAGGGCCAGGTCAAGACGCCTCGCACCGTGTGCTACGACATCCTTCGCGAGATTTTGCGCGAGGCGCGCCAGTTCAACCCCAAGGAGTTTCGCGTGATCGCGGCGCCCGCGGTGGTCGAGATGCTGCTCGACGAGGAAAGCCAGCACCTGGCAGGGCTGTCCGACTTCATCGGCAAGCCGATCTCCCTGCAGGCCGAGGCGATGGGCTCGCCGGAGCAGTACGACATCGTGCTCATGTAGCGGCTCACCGGATTTCATCCGCGGATCAACTGCCACTCATGGGTCGGGCGTCATCTACTCAGTACTCGCGAGCCATGCGCATCGCCATTCCGCCTGACCGGGAGTGAACCACGGCATGAGACTGCGGCCGCTTGCCCAGATCCATCCCTTGGATGTGACCGGATGGGAGGTCGACGCCGAGTTTGGCGTGTTCCCCCAGGGGGCGCGAGCCAAGGATGCGGTGGCGGCACCTGAGGCGTGTGCAAGATCAGCTTCCGCCCGGCTCATACCGGTTCGCAAGCGAGGGCTAACCCTGAAGACCACCCAAGGCCGCCCTGAAGGCGGCCTGCGACCTCACATCTTCCATGCTCCTCCTGCAATACAAGGATCTGAACCTCCGCCGCGTCAAGGCCGCCTTCGATAAGGTCAAGGCTGCCATCGAGGCCGATGATTTCCGCTCGGCCGACGTGAAGAAGCTCCACGCCGGGCCGTACTACCGCGCCAAGCTCGACTACGCCAATCGCCTGCTGCTGCAGTTCGCGCGCATCGAACGCGAGGCGGGTCCGCAGACCGTGTGCCTGGCGCTGGAGGTGATCGAGAACCACGCCTACGAGCGCTCGCGTTTCCTGCGCGGCGCCGCGGTGGATGAGTTCCGCATCGAACGCGAGCCGCTTGCTGACGCATTCTCGCCGGCCCTCGCCACCGACGCTGCACCGCTGCGCTGGCTGGGGCAGGGTCGTACTCAGTTCGAGCTGCTGGACAAGCCCATCGTCTTCGACGACGCGCAGGAGCAGGCTTTCCGCCACCCCGCGCCGCTGGTGGTGATCGGCTCGGCCGGCTCGGGCAAGACGGCCGTCACGCTGGCGAGGCTGCGCGAGGCCGAGGGCCGGGTGCTGTACGTCACGCTGTCGGCCTACCTCGCCCAAGGCGCTCGTGCACTGCATGCCGCCCACGGCTTCGAGAACCCGAAGCACGAGGTCGACTTTCTCAGCTACCGCGAACTGCTGGAGACGCTGCGCGTGCCGCAGGGCCGAGAGGTCGCACTGCCCGCCTTCGCGGCCTGGTGCGAGCGCCATCGCCAGAGTTTGCGGCTGCTGGGCGACCTCGATGCGCAGGCGCTGTTCGAGGAGTTTCGCGGCGTCATCGGCGCCCATCCCGACGGGCCGCTGTCGCTGGCCGATTACCTGGCCCTGGGCACGCGACAAAGCCTGCTGAACACCGCGCAGCGCGAGCTGGCGCATGGACTGTTCCAGCGCTACCGCACTTGGCTGGGCGATGCCGGCCTCTACGACAGCAACCTCGTCGCGCATGCCTGGCGCACGCAGATCGCTGCTGCGCAGGGCCCGCTGTACGACTTCGTCGTCATCGATGAGGTGCAGGACCTCACTCCGGTGCAACTGTCGCTGGTGCTCTCGCTGCTCAAGCACCCTGGCCAGTTCATCCTGTGCGGGGATAGCCATCAGATCGTGCACCCGAACTTCTTCAGCTGGGCCGCACTGAAGAGCCTGTTCTGGCACGGACTGGCCGGCGATGCGGCGCAGCGCCAGCCGCTGCAGGTGCTGCAGGCCAACTTTCGCAACACGCGCGCCGTCACGGCGCTGGCCAACCGGCTGCTCAAGATCAAGCAAGCGCGCTTCGGCTCGGTGGACCGCGAGAGCAGTTTCCTCGTGCAGAGCACCTCGCCTGAACCCGGTCAGGTACGGCTGCTCGACGCGAAGGACAAGACGCTGGCGCAGCTCGATGCCGCCACCCGGCAGTCAGCCCGCCATGCGGTCATCGTGCTGCGCGACGAGGACAAGCCCGCGGCGCGGCAGGCCTTCCACACGCCGCTCGTGTTCTCGGTGCATGAGGCCAAGGGTCTGGAGTACCCGCACGTGCTCCTGTTCAACCTGGTGTCCGGCCAGCGCCAAGCCTATGCCGAGGTGTGCGACGGCGTAAGCCAGGACGACCTGCAGGGCGACGAGATCGAATACCGGCGAGCGCGCGACAAGGGCGACAAGTCGCTCGAGCTGTACAAGTTCCACGTCAACGCGCTGTACGTGGCGATGACCCGCGCCGTCGAGACGCTTACGCTGGTCGAGCAGGACAGCGGCCATCCACTCCTCAACCTGCTGGGGCTCCGGCTGGGCGAGGCCGCGCCGCAGCCGGTGGCCACGTCCAGCCAGGACGAGTGGGCGCAGGAGGCGCGCAAGCTGGAGCTGCAGGGCAAGGCCGAACAGGCCCAGGCTATCCGCGATACCTTCCTGCAGCACAAGCCCGTGCCCTGGACACCATGGAGCCGCGCGCTTGTCGAGGAACTCGCACCCAAGTCGCTGGATCCGCGCAACCCCAGCAGCAAGCCGCGACAGACCCTGTTCGACTATGCCATCTGGCATGGCCAGCATGAGTGGGTGGCGGCGTTGGGCGAGGCGAACTTCCCAGCTGCGCGTGCCCTGATGGAGCGCGGCGAGCTGCTCGGCGCGGGCACGCTACTGCCCAGCCGCTACGGCTTCGAAGACCGGACGGGCAAGGAGGAACTGATGCGCCGCACCGTGGCGGCGGCCCGGCGGCGCCACCTGCAGCCTTACGTTGGGAAGAGTTTCAAGGATCTCCTGCGCCTGGCCGACCTGCACGGACCCGACCACGCCACCACGGTCGGCGCCACGCCGCTGATGCTGGCCGCCCAGGCCGGCAACACGGCGCTGGTGGAAGCACTGCTGGCCAAGGGCGCGGACCCGGCACGGCGCGACGAATTCGGCCACACCGCCTGGGATCACGCCGTCGGCCGCGCAATGCAAGAAGCCGGCTTCGCGCGCACCGGGCTGCCCGCGGTCTTCGAGCTGTTGGCGCCGGCCGCGCTTGACGTACAGACCAGCGGCCGGCTGGTGCGGCTGGAGCGCCACCAGGGCGAATACTGGGTGCTCACGCTGATGCTGGCCGGGCTGAAGACCCAATGGTCGCAATGCGTCACGCGCCGGCTGGATCTCTATAAGTACCCCACCGGCTTCTTCGCTGATCAGCTCAACGACGTGCTGTCGGAACTGCCGCCTTGGCTGTGGGCCGACAAGCGCAGGAAGCGCACCTACGTCAACCAGGTGCTGGCACGGGCCGAAGTGCACAGTGCCTACCAGCCGGCGCGCCAGCTGTGGGTCCGTACCCGCAACGGTCACTACTTTCCGAACCCCCAGATGCAGCTGCGCGTGGGGGAAGGCTGGCAGCCGGTGTATGAGCTGCTGGCGCTGGACTGGGTGGACCGCGGCTGCGGTCGCGAGATCGATCACCGGCCGCGCCCATTGGAGTCGATCGCGTGGGCGCGGGAGACCGTGCAGCGAGGGGAGGCCGTGGCGACCGATGAAGTGGGCGGCGGCGAGGAGGCCGGCCACCGGCTCGTAACGCCGGATACCGCCTGATTCAAATCACCGGCGGCACTCAGGCGGCGGCTTAAGCCTGGCTTCATTCGACGCCGCTCGAATCGCGTCCGTGCTCGCATTCGCAGCACGTATCGTGAAAAACCAGGAATCAACGATGAGGATCAAGACCACCGCGGCCCTCCTGCTCTGCATGGCCACCGCTGCTGCCGTTGCCGGCCCCACCTGCAATGTGCCCAAGGATCAGTGGATGAAGGAGGCCGACTTCAAGGCCAAGATCGAGCAGCAGGGCTACACCATCAAGACCTTCAAGGTCAGCAAGGGCCAGTGCTACGAGATCTACGGCTTCGACAAGGCCGGCAAGAAGGTCGAAATCTATTTCGATCCCGCCACGGCGGCCGTGCTCGAGACGAAGTAAGCCAGGTGCGGTGACCGGGAGCGCGGCACGCGCCTCGCCCCGCGCGCCGCGTTGCCGGAGGATCCCCATCTTGCAGACCTCGACCGCACACGCTCACCCTCACCCACGCCCATACCCGCATCCTGTGAGGGTGTGGGACCCTTTCGTCAGGATCTTCCACTGGAGCCTCGTCACCTGCGTGGCGCTCAATGAGTTCGTGCTCGACGCGGGCGAAACGGCGCACCAGTGGGCGGGGTACGTCGCCAGCGCGCTCGTCATCGCCAGGGTGGCCTGGGGCCTGGTCGGCAGCCGCCACGCGCGCTTCACGGACTTCTTTCCGACACCGGCGCGACTGCGGCGGCAGATCGCTATGCTGCTGCAAGGCCGGCCCCAACCCCATGTCGGGCACAGCCCGCTGGGCGCGCTGATGATGCTGGCCTTGATGGCGCTCGTCCTGGCCCTAGGTATCACCGGCTGGCTGCAAGGCACGGATGCCTACTGGGGTGACGAGGGCTTGCAGGATCTCCATGAGCGACTGGCGCAGACGCTGCTGGCCGCGGCGGCCGTGCATGCGACCGCAGCCGTCGTCCTGGGCCGACTGGAACGCACGCGCCTGATCCGCGCCATGGTGACCGGCATCAAGGAGCCGCTCTGACCTGATCGACTTGCGGTAGGCTGCCGGTCCTTGAGCGTTTCGGCGGCACGTCGGCCGACGCATCGTGCCGCTGCTGCCGCAAGCGATCATGTGTCCACCATGCAAGACATCGTTCTGTACTGCAAGTCCTACCACCGCGATGTGCTGCGCGTCATGCGCCTGCTCGACAGCATCGAGCGTCATAACGTCGAGCGTCTGCCAGTGTGCATCTCGATGCCCGCAAGCGATCGTGCCTTGTTCGAGGACAAGCTAGGCCGTTCGCGCTGCACACTGATCGATGACGAGCAGATCGTCCACGCCAATCCACGCGTGCGCCCAGCCGACACCGCAGGCATCGAAGGGCGGGTTTCCCAGGCGATGGTTCGCTCCGAGTTCTGGCGTCTTGGGCTCTGCAGGGCCTATCTCTGCATCGACTCCGACAGCAAGTTCATCGCGGACTTCCGCCGCAAGGACTTCGTCGCCCCCGATGGTCATCCGTACACGGTGCTCCACCAGAACAAGGAGCTGCTGCAGCTGGCAGCGGACCGCGGTGTGACCAAGGTGGGCGCCGAGTTCCGCGCCGAGCTGGCGCGCATCCGGCAATTCTTCCCTCGCGAAGGGCCGGGCTACTCCTTCGTGCCTTCTCCCTTCCTGTGGTCGGCCGATGTGTGGGAGTCGCTCGACCGGGAGTACCTGCAGCCGCGAGAGCAGACGCTCTGGGATGTGATCACGCGTGAGGTGCCCGAGTATCTTTGGTATGGCGAGGCCTTGCTGGCCTACCAGGCGATTCCCCTGCGTCCTGTTGAGCCCCTGTTCCGCGTGTACCACTACAACTGGCAGTACTACACGCTCAAGCGCATGGGCGAGAGCGAGGCGAAGGTGATCGAGAACTACCTGGGTGTGATCTACCAGTCGAACTGGGAGTACGAGCTCGACTATGGCCGGGTACCCAAGGGCCTGGGGTCGCGGGCCGTGCGCCGTGTGAAGCGTGGCCTGCGCTACCTGCAGAACCGATGGCTGGTGTGAGTCCGGTCCCGCCAGCCCGGCCGCGGGTGTCGGTGGTGATGCCGGCCTACAACGCGGGCGAGGTCATCCAGGCGTCGATCGACAGCGTCTTGGCGCAAACGCTGCGCGACTTCGAACTGCTGGTCGTCGATGATGCTTCCACCGATCACACGGCGCAGGTGGTGTCTCGCGTGCAGGATCCGCGCGTCGTGCTCATCCGCTTGCCTCACAACCTGGGGGCGATCGGGGCGCGCAATGCCGGCATCGAGGCCGCACGCGGCGCCTACATTGCCTTGCTGGATGCCGACGATCTGGCGCAGCCGGAGCGCCTGCAGGTGCAGATGGACCTGCTCGAGTCCAGCGGGGCGGACCTTTGTGCATCGAACTACGTGCGGTGGAATCCGGTCACGGGCAAGGTCAGGCCCGGCCATCAACGCGTGCGCGATATCGATCTGCGCGCGCTCCTCACGGTGTACTGCCCCATCGGCAACTCCACGGTGATGGGTCGGGCCGAGGTGTTCAAGCGTAACCCCTACGACCCGGCGTACAAGCATGCCGAGGACTACGAGCTGTGGACGCGCATGGCGGCGCAGGGCTGCCGCTTTATTGCCTCGCCGCGTCTGCTCGTGACCTACCGCCTGCATGAAGGGCAGTCGAGCGTCCAGAACGAGGGCAGGGTGCACGAGGTGTCGGATGCGGTGCGTGCGGCTTACCTGCAGCGACTGGGGATCGATGCGCAACTTGCACCGCGCAAGCTGCCGTGGCGCCAGCGCCTGCGGGTGGGGCCGGTGTTCCTGGTGGCGGTGCGCGACAGACTGGGGCGGGCCTCCGTTGGTGCCAACTACGAGATCTACTCGCGCTTCCAGTACCGCGGCAACGGGCTGCTCACGCCCTTCGTGCGGCTGGAGCGGTTGCTTGCCTCGTTGTGGGCCCGATTCAGTCCACAGGCAGCACGGCCCAACGCGACGGGATGAGGTCACGCAGGTCAATCGCCTGTGAGGCGAGCCACCGCTGCGGCGCAGTGACGACCTTGCCTTCGTCACGGTTGAGCCATGCGGCCCACCAGCTCAGGCTGCTGTTGGCGATGATCTGGTGCCGGCAGCGGCTCATCAGCATGAGCTCGTCAATCACCGCGTTCTCGCCCTGCGCGCTGTCGATGAATACGGTCGGGTGCTCGCAGGGCAGATTCCCGCGGGCCCAGGCAATGTCGTCCGAGAACACGAACACCGTGAAGTCGCGTTCGCGGGCGTAAAGATGCGCCAATGCCCGCTCGTAGTAGGCCATGGGCAGCACACCATGCAGCGACGATGCCGTGGTTGAGTGCACGTAGTCCCCCCGACGGATGTGCAGCATCACGGCGTTCGTCTCGTCAATTTGTCCGGCGATGCCGGCGTAGTGCGGATTCAACTCACGCCGCGGCTGGATCTCCTCCAGCAACTGCGCCCGCACGTCCTCGAAGTAGCGCGGGCTCTGCCAGTAGCCGTCGAGGTACAAGCCTCGCCCGGACGGCACGCTGGCGAGCCGCCGGTCGTAGCGGAAGGTCTTCTTCTCGCGCAGCACCTTCACCGGCCCCAAGACGCGCGCCCACCACCCCGCCGGCTGGTGGGCCAGCGAAACCGGGTCGCCACCCGAGTCCGCAAAGGCGTCGACAATGCGCAGTTCCGACAACAGCACGCTGCGGGGCGTGGAGCCCGCAGGCGTCTGGCGGTACCAGTGGATATCGACCACGAGCGGTCGACCATGCACGATCGCCAGCCGTCGCGCGGCGGCGTACTGAAAGAGTTGGTTGCCAAGGCCTCCAGAGAGTTTCGTAACGACATTCATGGGGGCGGATCATAGGTTTTGCGTCACAGGGTGCCTGAGAGCATGTACATCCAAGACTTGATCACCAAGCAGCGCCAGGCACGGCGCCAGCGCAAAGAACTGGCCCACTGGGCCCGCCGCGGCTACGCGGCGCCTTCCCCGGCTTTCGTGAAGCGGCAGGTGCTGTTGCGCCACGGCGCGCCGCGCTCGACCTGGATCGAGACCGGCACCTTCCAGGGCGACACCACAGCCTTCCTCGCGCAGCACGCATCCAAGGTCATCAGCATCGAGCCCGAGCCCAAGCTCCATGCGGCGGTGGTGGAGCGCTTTCGAGGCCAGCCGCACGTGGAGTTGCACCACGGCCCGTCGGAAGAAGTCTTGCCGCGCGTGTTGCCTCAGCTCAGGGGCAACGTGTCGTTCTGGCTCGATGGCCACTACTCGGCCGGCTTCACGCACAAGGGCCCCATCGACACGCCCATCGTCGAGGAGCTGAATGTCATCGGCCGGGCGCTGAAGGGCTGGGACCAGGTGGCCGTGCTCGTCGACGACGTGCGCTGCTTCGAACCCACCGACCCCGACTTCAAAGACTACCCCGAGCGCAACTTCCTCGTGCGCTGGGCCGAGTCGCATGGCCTGGTGTGGATGATCGAGCACGACATCTTCGTCGCGAAGAACTTCCGTTGACCGCATGGCCGGGCCTTCCATCTCGCGCATCCTGGTCGTGGCCACGCGCCAGATCGGCGACGTGCTGCTCACCGCGCCCCTGATCGAGGCTGCGCGACGTCGCTGGCCGCAGGCGATCATCGACATCCTCGGCTTTGCCGGCACGCTCGGCATGCTGCGCGGGCACCCGGATGTGCACGAGTTCATCGACGTGCCGCCCGGTTCGGGTTGGTGCGAGTCGATGGGGTTGGTGCGGCGGCTGTGGCGACGCTATGACCTCGCGCTCATCACACAACACAGCGATCGCGCGCACCTGTACGGCTGGGTTGCGGCGCGTGTGCGCAGCGGCATTCTTCCGCAGCGCGCGTCGATTTCCTGGTGGAAGCGGCTGCTGCTCGACCATGCGGTCATCATTGACGACGAGCATGTGCCCGCGGTGGTCGAGAAGCTCTCGCTGCTGGATCCCTGGGCCGAGCGGCCGGCGCAGGTGTCGGTGTCCCCGCCGCCTGCCCTGGCGCTGCCGGCAGACATCGCTTCGCAGCTCATGCCGCGGCCCGTGGTGGTGCACGTGCCGTCGATGTGGCGATACAAGCAATGGCCGCCCGCATACTTTGCCCAACTCGTGCAGGAGCTGCTTGCGCGCGGATGGCAGGTGGTACTCACCGGCACGGCCTCGCCGACCGACCAGTCGCAGATCGCCGAGGTCCGGGGCGTGGGCCGGTCGCCTGCGCTGCTCGACGTGTCCGGCCACCTCGACCTGAACCAGCTCGCCTGCCTGCTTGGGCGCGCCGCGCTCTACGTGGGCCCCGACACCTCGGTCACGCACCTTGCCGCTGCATGCGGCACGCCGGTCGTCACGGTCTTCGGCCCCACCAACCCGATCCGCTGGGGCCCTTGGCCACAGGGTGCGGCTGGGCATCCCGCCTGGGTGCAGAAGAGCCCGAGCCAGTCGAACGGCCGGGTGATCCTCCTCCAGGCCGAGCAGGACTGCGTGGCCTGCGGGCGCGCCGGATGCGAGGACCATCGCGACAGCCGCAGCGCGTGCCTGGAGGCCGTGTCGCCGCAGCGCGTGCTCGCGCAGTGTCTCGCCGTGCTGCAGGCGCAACCGAACGACATCCCCCGGAGCGCCGATGCCAGCGTCCACTGAACTCCCCGGCGCCACGCGCCTGATCCACCGACTCATCGCCCCGCTGCTCGTGCTGCTGGGTGCCTATCCACGGCGCAGCCGCAGCCTGCGCCTCGTACCTCGCTACCTCGACGATCGTGCGGCGTTCCTCGCGGCGGGCGGAAACATCCGGCACCGCTTTCCCATCCTCGACGACTACGCCGAGCAGGCGGGTACCGCGCGCGGGCACTACTTCCATCAGGATCTCCTGGTGGCCTCGCTCATCCACGACGCTGCGCCGGTACGCCATATCGACGTGGGCAGCCGCATCGACGGCTTTGTGGCGCACGTGGCGGCGTTCCGCACGATCGAGGTGATCGACATCCGTCCCCTCGCGATCGCGGGGCACGATCGCATCCGCTTCATCCAGGGCAACCTGATGCAGCTGGACCCTGCGCTCCACGAGTGCTGCGACTCGCTGAGCTGCCTTCATGCGCTGGAGCATTTCGGACTGGGGCGCTACGGGGATCCGATCAACCCCTCGGGCCACCTCGTGGGGTTTCGCAACCTTGTGTCGATGCTCAAGCCGGGCGGGCGGCTCTACCTCAGCGTTCCCATTGGCGAGAGCGCGGTCCACTTCAACGCCCACCGTGTGTTCGCGCCGACCGAGGTGTTGCAGTGGGCGGAAGGCCGGTTGGCGCTGGAGCGCTTCGACCATGTAGACGACGCCGGCGAACTGCACCTGTGCCAGGCGCCCGATCGCATTGCCACCCCGACCTACGGCTGCGGCATCTATACCTTCACGAAGCTCGGCTAAGCGCGCGTGTCGCTACGTCCGGCAGGGCGTCAACGGTGCCCGCGATGGCCTGCACACACTGCGCCACGCTCACCGGCGGCACGACGACCTCGCGGAGTTCGTCTTCCTCCCATGACTGAAGCAGTGCGATCAAACCCTGTCGCACCGCTTGCGGATCGGTCGTGGGTGCAACGTGCCCCCCATGCGCCCGCACCAGCTCGTCGAGCTGCAGGTTGTGATGCGTGAGCGCGAACACCGGCCGGCGCGCCCAGAAGTAGTCGTATAGCTTCGAAGGGATGTACTGCGCGCACTCCGCTGTGTCGCCATGCAGCAGGAGCAGGGCGTCGACTTGCTGCATGCGCTGCACGACCCGCTCGCGGCCGGAGAGCCCCGTCGCCTTGTCGTACTCCAGCCGCCCCATGGGCACGATCACGTCGGCGAGCCCGAGCGTTGCGATAAGGCTGCGCGCATCCGCGTCGATCTCGCTGCCGTACACCTCCAGGCGGAATCGGTCGCGCCACGCCGGCTGCGCTGCCAGCAGGTCGGCAAGGGGCCGCAGGAAGGGCGCCAGGCTGCGCACCTTCGACAGAGATCCGAAGTGACCCATCACGAAGCGCGGTCCGCGCTGGTAGCCCGTGTGCACGACGGGGGGCTCGGCGCCGGGGAAGATCACCTTGCCGCGATCGCCCAGTTGCGGGTGGCGGTTGCGTGCCGCATCCATCGCACCCTGCGTGAACCACCACACCAGGTCGGCATCGCGGCAGATGCGGCCTTCGAGGCGTGCCAGGAAGCGGTCGTCGCGGTTGCGCAGCGGTCGGTCGGGGAAGACGAGCGGGTCGTGTATTTCCACGATCCACCGCACTCCGCACCAACGCTTGAGCCACCAGCCGGCGAGGTGCGCGGAGTAGGCGCCGCCACTGGTATAGACCAGTTCGATGTCCCCGCGCCGCAGGCGCCGTGCGGCGCGCAAGAAGGCCGGCAGCGCCCAGGACCACTGGTTGCGCAGGCCCACGAGCAGTCGCTCTACCGCCATGAAGGGTGCCAAGACGATGGATGCGAAGAGGCTTAGCACCCGATAAACGCCCCCCCGTCCCCAGTGCAGCGCGATGAGGTGGCGCAGGTCGAAGCGCAGCGCTGATGGCCCCCAGGGAAGCAGTCGCCGGTGCTCGAAGCGAGTGTCCTGCGCCCCGGTCACGGCGCTGTAGACCACAGGCTCGATGCCGGCCGCCAGGAGATGCGGGATCTTGTCCGTGACGGTGAGGCTGGCCGCACGTCCGTCCATGTTGAAGGCGTGCGACAGGATCAGCCAGCGCCGCCGGGCGTGCTCAGCCTTCATTGCTTGAACTGCAGGGCGTGCAGGCGCGCATAGAGCCCGCCTTTGCCCAGCAGCTCGGCGTGCGTGCCTTGCTCTGCAACCCGGCCGCCATCGAGCACAACGATGCGGTCGGCGCCTTCGATGGTCGACAGGCGATGCGCAATGACGAGGCTTGTGCGGCCGCGCATGAGTCGGGTAAGGGCCTGCTGCACGAGCTGCTCCGACTCGGAATCAAGCGCGGAGGTCGCTTCGTCCAGGATGAGGACGGGTGCATTCTTGTAGATTGCCCGGGCGATAGCCAGCCGCTGCCGCTGCCCGCCCGACAGCTGGCTGCCGTTGTGGCCCACCAGCGAGTGCACGCTTTGGGGCAGCGTCTCGACGAAGTCCAGCAAGTTGGCGGCATGGAGTGCAGCGCGCACGCGCTCCTCGTCGATCTCTGCGCCCAGCGCCACGTTCGCCGCCACGCTGTCGTTGAACAGCACCACGTCCTGGCTCACCAGCGCGAACTGCCGCCGCAGCGCATCAATGTTCCAGTCTGCCAGCGCATGGCCGTCGAGGATGATCGTGCCCGTGGTCGGGTGCAGGAAGCGCGGTAGCAGATTGACGAGCGTCGACTTGCCGGCACCCGATGGCCCCACCAAAGCCACGGATTCGCCGACGCGCAAATGCAGGCTTACATCGGAAAGGGCCGGTGGCGTGTCGTCGCGGTAGCGTACGGTGACGCCGCGCAGCTCCAGTTCCCCGCGGCCGCGGCCCGGATCGAAGTTTCCGCCTTGCTCGACCTGCGTTCCCGCGATGAGCAGTGCGGCGCGCTCCAGCGCCGCCAGCCCTCGCGTGATGGGCCCGGCCACCTCGGATAGGTGCTTGATCGGCGCGACGAGCATGAGCATGGCAGTGATGAAGGCCACAAAGGTGCCCACCGAGCCACCCTGGTTGCCGCTTTGCCACAGCGCCATCACGATCACTGCGGACAGCGCGAAGGCGGCCAGCAGCTGCGTGATCGGCGTCATGGAGGAGGACGCGACCACGCTCTTCAGCGACAGGTGGCGCATCTTCTCGTTCATCGCCGAGAACCGCGCAGCCTGCGCCTTCGCTGCCCCGTGCAAGCGCACGATCCGCCAAGCGAGCACGTTCTCTTCCACCACATAGGCCAGCTTGTCGGTGGCCAGCTGGCCTTCCACAGTGAGGCGATGCAGGCGCCGGCTGAGCACGCGCATCACGAGCGCCACGGCCGGAAAGATCACGGCCACGAACAAGGTCAGCTGCCAGTTGAGCCACAGCAGGTAGCTCACCAACGCCACCAGCGTCAGCGAGTCACGCACCAGTGTCAGCATCGAGTAGACCAGCTGCCAGGCGCCACCCTGGATTTCGTAACTCATGGTGTTGATAAGGCTGCTGGCCGAATGCGTGGTGAACAGGGTCGGCTGCGCCGTCATGAGGCGGTCGAACATGGCGGTACGCATGGCGCGCGTGCCCTGGTTGGCAGCCCAGGCCAGGCCGTATTGCGCGACGAAGCCCGCGGCGCCCCGGATCGCGAACAGCCCGATCACGGCGGCTGGCACGACCCACAGCGGCAGGCGGCCCGCCTGGAAGCCGCTGTCGAGCAAGGGCTTCATCAGCGCCGGAATCACCGGCTCAGTCAGCGCCACCACGAGGGCTCCGAGGATCACGAGGCTGAAGGCGAGGCGCGTGTGGGCGAAGTAGGGCGCGATGCGGGCAAGGCGCGAGGTAAACGTGCGGGCGGTCGTTGTCATGCGGCGGCCATTATCCTTGCGGCCCACTGCCTACAATCCGTCGCCGTGCGCCCCAGGCGCCCCCTGCGTCTCCATGGCCGCCATCACGCTCTCCGTCATCCTCATCACACGAAACGAAGCGCACAACCTCGAAGGCTGCCTGGAGTCGGTCGCCTTCGCCGATGAGCGGATCGTGGTCGATTCGGGCAGCACCGACGGCACGCGCGAGATCGCCGAGCGATATGGCGCGAAAGTTGTCACCACCGCCGACTGGCCGGGTTTCGGCGTGCAGAAGAACCGCGCCCTGGCTCTGGCCCAGGGTCAGTGGGTATTGAGCATTGATGCCGACGAGCGCGTGAGCGAGGAGCTTGCCCACGCCTTGCGCGAAGTCATCGAGGCGGACACATCCGGACACGGCTCACCCGACGCGTTCGGCAAGAGCACGGTAGGCTATGAGCTTTCGCGGCTGTCCAGGTTCTGCGGCCAATGGATGCGGCACGGCGACTGGTATCCCGATCGTGTGCTGCGCCTCTTTCGCCGGGGCAAGGGCCGCTTTACCGATGACCTCGTGCACGAGAGGCTCGTCGTCGACGGCCCGGTCGGCCGCCTGCAAGGCGAGTTGCTGCACGAGAGCATGCCCACCCTGGACCACGCCATCGACAAGATGAACCGCTACACGACCGGGCGCGCGCTCGACAAGCTGCGTGCCGGCGCACAGGGCGGCCTGGCCGCGGCCGTCTCGCACGGTTTGTGGGCCTTTCTGCGCTGCTACGTTCTGCGCCGCGGCTTTCTCGATGGCCGTCTGGGCTTCGTGCTCGCCGTCTACGTGGCCGAAGGCACCTACTACCGCTATCTCAAGATGGCGCTGCTCGGTGGCCCCGGTCCGGTGAACCAACCTGCAAGAACGGGATCATGACCTGCCATGCTGAAACGAAGACAGTTCTCCGCCGCTGCCTGCCTGCTCCTCGCCACCCCCGCCTGGGCTCAGTTCCGTGTTGAGATCTCCGGGGTCGGTGCCACGCAGCTGCCGATAGCCATCGCGAAGTTCCGCGACGAGGAGCGCGCCGGCCAGTCCATCTCGGCCATCGTGCGCGCCGACCTTGAGCGCAGCGGCGTGTTCCGTGGCATCGATGCGCCGGCCGTGCTCGACGAGCGGGCCCAGCCTGCCATGAGCGAGTGGCGCGGGCGTACTGCTGATGCGCTGGTGGGCGGCTCCGTCACGCGCCTGGCCGACGGGCGCTTCGACGTGCGATTCAAGCTTTGGGACGTCGTCAAGGGCGTGGAACTCGGCGGCCAGAGCAACTCGGTGGATCTTGCGGACCTGCGGCTCGCCGCCCACCGTATCGCCGACTACGTGTACGAGCGGCTCACCGGCGAAAAAGGGGTGTTCTCCACCCGCATCGCCTACGTCACGCGCGGCAGTGCGCGCTACACCTTGCGTGTGGCCGATGCCGACGGCGAGGGCGGCCAGGTGGCGCTCAACAGCCCCGAGGCCATCATTTCCCCAGCCTGGTCGCCCGACGGCCGTGAACTCGCCTACGTGTCCTTCGAGAGCCAGAAAGCGGTGGTCTACACGCAGGAGACTGCCTCCGGCAAGCGTCGCGCCATCGCCAACTTCCGCGGCTCGAACAGTGCCCCGGCCTGGTCGCCGGACGGCCAGACGCTTGCGCTTACGCTGTCGCGCGAAGGCGGTTCGCAGCTGTACCTGATGGGTCGAGGCGGCAACGGCGTGCGCCGGCTCACCAACACGCCGGCCATCGACACCGAACCCGTGTTCTCGCCCGATGGCCGCACGATCTATTTCGTGAGCGATCGCGGAGGAAGCCCGCAGATCTACCGCATGCCGGCCACCGGCGGCGCTGCCGAGCGAGTCACGTTCTCCGGTGGCTATAACATCAGCCCCGCCATCAGCCCCGACGGCCGTACCCTGGCGTACATCTCGCGCCAAGGTGGCGCCTTCCGCTTGCACACCATGAACCTGTCCAACGGCGGCGGCTCTCCGCAGGCGCTCACCGACACGAGCGACGACGAAAGCCCGAGCTTCGCCCCCAATGGCCGGCTCATCATCTACGCCACGCGCGCCGGTGGCCGCGATGTGCTGATGACCACCACGCTCGACGGCAAGATCAAGGCGCGCCTGGTCTCGTCGACCGCCGATGTGCGCGAGCCTGTGTGGGGGCCGTACGGGCGGTGAGCCGTGGGGCTTGCAGATTCTTAAACCCATGCGCGCTGTGGCGCGCCGACTGTCAAAGGAACCAGCCATGAAATCATTGCGTATTGCTCACTCAGGCGTTGTTGCGTTGGCCGTTGCTGCCCTCATGGCGGGTTGCGCTTCGGGCGTCAAGCTGGACGAGAAGCCCACGCCGGTGGAGACCCGCACGCCGACGGCTGTCACCCCGAGCACCAATTCCAACGCCGGCACGCCAGCGCCGCAGTCACAGGTGACGAGCGTGGACCTCACCAAGAAGGCTCCGGAGTCCATGGAAGACCTGCCGCGCGTCGTGTACTTCGACTTCGACAGTTTCGTGGTCAAGGATGAGTTCCGTCCCGCGATCGAGGGGCACGCCAAGCTGCTCTCGACCAGCCGTACCCGCAAGCTGGCCATCGAAGGCCACACCGACGAGCGCGGCGGCCGCGAATACAACCTTGCCCTGGGGCAGAAGCGCGCCGAGGCCGTGGCCAAGTCACTCACGCTGCTCGGCGTGCAGGAGACGCAGCTGGAACCCGTGAGCTTCGGCGAGGAGCGGCCGGCGTCGCAGGGTAGCGACGAAGCTGCTTGGGCCAAGAACCGCCGCGCCGAGCTGGTGAGCCGCTGAAGGCACTGCCATGAACGCCGTCTACCGCCGCCTGGCTGCGATGGTGCTGGTCGCCGTGCTCGCGCCCGCAGCCCATGCGGCCATCTTCGAAGACAGTGATGCGCGGCGGGCCATCCTCGAGCTGCGGCAGCGGCTGGACGAAAGCGGCGGGCAGTTGCGTGCGCAGCAGGCCGAGATCCGGAGCTTGAACGACCAGATCGGCCAGCTGCGCAGAAGCCTTCTCGACCTCAATGCCCAGCTCGAAACGATGCGAGCCGAGAACGCGAAGTTGCGTGGCCAGGACGAGCAGAATGCGCGCGACCTGGCGCAGAACGCGCGGGAGCTGGCCGAGTTGCAGCGGCGCGTCAAAGACATGCAGCAGGGCGTGGACGATCGCATCCGCCGCATCGAGCCGCAGCAGGTCTCGCTAGATGGTCGCGAGTTCCTCGCCGACCCCGAGGAAAAGCGGTTGTACGAGGAGGCGATGGCGACGTTCCGCCAGGGCGAGTTCGGCCCTGCGGCGGCGGCCCTCGCGTCCTTCCGCAGCCGCTATCCCGGAAGCGGCTACAGCGACTCCGCCCTGTTCTGGCTGGGCAACGCGCACTACGGCAAGCGCGACTACAAGGACGCGATCGCCGCGTTTCGCGCGCTGGTCAACAGCGCTCCCGGGAGCGCGCACGCCCCCGAGGCTTTGCTGTCGATCGCCAATTGCCAGATCGAGCTGAAGGACGTCAAGGCCGCGCGCCGTACCTTGGATGAGTTGGTGAAGGCCTATCCCAAGTCCGAGGCTGCACAAGCCGGCCGCGAGCGGCTCGCCTCGCTGAAGTAGTGCGCGGCGTGCGATGGCCCTCGCCCACGAGTCCGTCGACCTCGAACGCCGTTTCGGTGGCCTGCGGCGCCTTTATGGCGACGCGGGCTACGGGCGGCTGCGTGCGCTGCGCGTCGCAGTGGTGGGCCTCGGGGGCGTGGGGTCCTGGTCGGTCGAGGCGCTGGCGCGTAGCGGCGTGGCAGAGCTTGCCCTCTTCGACCTCGACCACGTGGCCGAGTCCAACATCAACCGCCAGATTCAGGCCCTGGGCGGCACAGTCGGGCAGGCCAAGGTGCAGGCCTTGCGCGAGCGCATTGCCGATATCCACCCCGGGTGCCGTGTGCACGCGGTGGAGGAATTCGTTGACGAGGCCAACTGGCCCGCGTTGCTGCCGGTGCCCGTGGATGTGCTGGTCGATGCCTGCGACCAAGTGCGAGCCAAGGCTGCGCTGGCCGCGTGGTCGCTCGCCACCGATATACCGCTGATCACCGTGGGTGCGGCCGGCGGCAAGCGCCACGCGCAGGCCGTGCAGGTGGATGACCTGTCGGCGGTGACGCACGATCCGCTGCTGGCCTCGCTGCGCCAGCGCTTGCGTCGCCAGCATGGCGCGCCGCGCAGCGGGCCGATGGGGGTGTGCTGTGTCTTCTCGCGCGAGTCCGTTGTGGTGCCGCCCGGGGTGTGCGACCTAGAAGCCAACCTCAACTGCCACGGCTACGGCTCCAGCGTGGCGGTGACCGCGACCTTCGGCATGGTGGCCGCCAGCGCTGCAATCGCCGCAGTGATTGATGAACGAGTGGATCGGCAAGGCCCCGTGGCAAAGCACGCTATACTCGCCGGCTTTCCGGGTCGTTAGCTCAGTCGGTAGAGCAGCGGACTTTTAATCCGTTGGTCGCAGGTTCGAATCCTGCACGACCCACCAGACGACCCGGTGGCAAGAAGTGATCGGGGCATGGTGGGACATGGTTGAAACGGTCCCGGTATCGGCGATAATGCCGGCCAGTTTTTCGGGCTCTTAGCTCAGTTGGTAGAGCAGCGGACTCTTAATCCGTTGGTCGAGTGTTCGAGTCACTCAGGGCCCACCAATCCAATGGCAGGTTAGCGATGATGATTGCTAACCTGCCATTCGTTTTTTGCGGAACACTTCTGCTCTTCTAGAGGCTGGCTCTTCGGGCGCTGAAGACTCCGCACCAGGCGCAACAGGTGGGGACTCCCCGGCCTCAATCCTTCACTGCTGCCATTCTCCGGTTCACCCGCAACGCGAGCAGCGTGCAGGCCACGCCCGACAACAGGTACACGCTGACGGCCCACAACCCGAACTTCACCGACAGGCCCAGGGCCACCAGGGGTGCGAAAGCGGCGCCAATCAGCCATGCCATGTCTGCTGTGAGCGCAGCGCCGGTGTAGCGGTAGCGTGGCAGGAAGTTCGAGGTCACGGAGCCGGCCGCCTGGCCATAAGACAGGCCAAGCAGCACGAATCCCGCCAGGATGAAAGTGTCCTGCGCGACATCGCTGCCGCCGAGCAGCCAAGGGGCCGACAAGCTGAAGATGCCGATCGCCACGGCGAGCCAACCGAGCGTCCTGCGTCGTCCGATGCGGTCGGCCAGCAGGCCTGACAACGGCATCGCGGCTGCGGCGAGTACCGCTCCGGAGAGTTCGACCGCGAGGAACTCGCCGATCACTTGTCGAGAGAACAGGTTCACCCAGGACAGCGGAAACACCGTGACGAGGTGGAACAGCGCGTAGCTGGCCAGCGCCGCGAACGCCCCGATGAAGACGTTGTGGCCCTGGGCGCCGAACAGGTCGCGCACATGGCACGGCTCCAGCTCGTGTGCCTCCAGTTCGCGCTCGTACTCGTGCGTCACCACCAATCGCAGGCGAGCGAAAAGCGCGACGACGTTGATCGCGAAGGCCGCGAAGAATGGGAAGCGCCAGCCCCAGTCGAGGAAGTCGGCGCTGTCCAGGTTCGCCCAGAGGTAGGCGAACAAACCGCAGGCGAGCAGGAAACCGAGAGGCGCGCCCAGCTGCCCGAGCATGGCAAACCAGCCACGGCGATGTTCTGGCGCGTTCAGTGCAAGCAGCGAGGGCAGCCCGTCCCATGAGCCGCCCAGGGACAGGCCCTGCCCCAGGCGGCACGTGGCAAGCAGGGCGATGGCGACCGGTCCCGCGCTTGCGTAGCCGGGCAAGAGCGCCATGCCGACCGTCGAACTGCCGAGCAGGAGCAAGGCCACGGTGAGCTTGGCGGAGCGGCCGAAGTGGCGTTGGATGTGCATGCCGGCCAGCGTGCCGAGCGGCCGCACGACGAAGGCTGCGGCGAACAGCACGAAGGCCCAGAGGGTGCCTTCCAGCGGGTTGGCGAATGGGAAGAACACCGCTGGAAACACGAGCACCGAGGCGATGCCGTAGACGAAGAAGTCAAAGTACTCGGATGCGCGGCCGATGACCACGCCGACCGCGATGTCGGCGGGGGCCACGCTATGTGCGTCGTTGCGGGGGTCGTCGGGAGACGATGCGGGGCGAAACGCGCGAATGTGAGCGCTCATACAGTGAATTGACGGAAGAAGACAACAACGCAGCTCAAGAACAGGCGAGGGCCTTCGGGCACCCTGGGACAAAATGTCCAATTCTTGATCGGGGTCAATCAGGATAGATTCCCGCCCGCCGCGCAAGCCTCGTTTACCCGCGCGCTCGCAAACCCTCAATGCCTCCGATCCTCCGCCTCCTCCCGCTGGCCGCTTCCGCCGCCACCGCCTTGCTCTCCGGCTGCAACGCCATCGTGATGAAGCCGCATGGCGACATCGCGCAGCAGCAGTCCGAGTTGATCGTCACCGCCACCTGGCTCATGCTGCTGATCATCGTCCCGGTGATCGTGCTCACACTGGTCTTTGCGTGGCGCTACCGCCAGTCGAATGCCTCGGCCACTTACGCCCCCGACTGGGACCACTCCACGCGGCTGGAACTGGTGATCTGGGGGGCGCCGCTGCTGATCATCATCGCGCTGGGCGCGATCACCTGGATCAGCACGCACAAGCTCGATCCATACCGCCCGCTGGATCGCATCGACGCGCAGCGCGCGTTGCCGGCGGACGTGCAGCCGCTGGTCGTGGAAGTGGTTGCACTCGACTGGAAGTGGCTGTTCCTGTATCCCGAGCAGGGCATCGCCACGGTCAACGAGTTGGCCGCGCCTGTGGACCGCCCGATCCAGTTCCGCATCACGGCCTCTAACGTGATGAACTCGTTCTACATTCCCGCGCTGGCCGGCCAGGTCTATGCGATGCCGGGCATGGAGACCAAGCTGCACGCCGTGATCAACAAGGCTGGTCGCTATGAAGGTCTTTCGGCCAATTACAGCGGCGCGGGGTTCTCAGACATGCGCTTCACCTTCCTCGGTCTGTCGGACGCCGACTTCCGGCGCTGGGTCGCGGAGAACAAGGCGCAACCAGGCGCGCTGAACCGTAGCGCCTACCTCGAACTGGAGAAGCCCAGCCACCGCGAGCCGGTGCGCCGCTATGCCGCCGTCGAGGAGGGTCTGTACGACGCGGTGCTCAACCGTTGCGTCGATGCCAACAAGATGTGCGCCAGCCAAATGGCGGCGATCGATGCGGCCGGCGGCCTCGGCAAGGGCGGCGTCGCCAACCTGACGCGCCAGGCTTGGTGGTCGCCCGCCGGGCTGACCCCGCGCACCGTGGTGGCGGCGCAATGCGCGCCGGCCGACACCCAGCTTTCGCAATGAGTACGACGATGTCCGCCGACCTTCAACACCTACTCCTGGGCCGCCTCAGTTGGGAGGCCGTGCCCTTGCACGAGCCCATCCTGATCGGCACCTTTGCCATGGTCGCGCTGGGCGGCCTCGCGATGCTGGCGCTGCTGACGAGGTACCGTCTGTGGGGCCCGCTTTGGCGCGACTGGTTCTGCAGCATCGACCACAAGAAGATCGGCATCATGTACATGGTGCTCGGCATCGTGATGCTGCTGCGCGGCTTCGCTGATGCGGTGATGATGCGCGCCCAGCAGGCGATTGCCTTCGGCGACAACCCGGGCTTCCTGCCGCCGCACCACTACGACCAGATCTTCACGGCCCACGGCGTGATCATGATCTTCTTCGTGGCCATGCCGCTGGTCACCGGCTTCATGAACTACGTGGTGCCGCTGCAGATCGGCGCGCGCGACGTGGCCTTCCCCTTCCTGAACAACTTCAGCTTCTGGATGACGGTGGGCGGCGCGGTGCTGGTGATGGCGTCGCTGTTCGTCGGCGAGTTCGCCAAGACCGGCTGGCTGGCCTACCCGCCGCTGTCGGGCCTGCTGCAGAGCCCGGACGTGGGCGTCGACTACTACCTGTGGTCGCTGCAGATCGCGGGCATCGGCACCACGCTGTCGGGCATCAACCTGATCGCGACCATCATCAAGATGCGCGCGCCCGGCATGACGATGATGAAGATGCCGGTGTTCACCTGGACCTCGCTGTGCACCAACGTGCTGATCGTGGCCACGTTCCCGGTGCTCGCGGCCACGCTGGCCTTGCTCACCGCCGACCGCTACCTCGGCACCGCCTTCTTCACGAACGACCTCGGCGGCAACGCGATGCTGTACGTGAACTTGATCTGGATCTGGGGCCACCCCGAGGTCTACATCCTGGTGCTGCCGGTGTTCGG
>CBINKC010000075.1:0-21641 GCA_966251135.1 uncultured Burkholderiaceae bacterium | reverse complement strand
GGGCTGGGCTGCGCCCAGCCCGCCCCCCGTGGGGGACAAGGAAACTTGGGGCGGCCCGGCGTTTCCTTGTGAGCGCCCCCTGGGCTGGGCTGCGCCCAGCCCGCCCCCCGTGGGGGACAACGAAACTTGGGGCGGCCCGGCGTTTCCTTGTGAGCGCCCCCAGGGCCGGGCTGCGCCCAGCCCGCCCCCCGCGGGGGACAAGGAGACTTGGGGCGGCCCGGCGTTTCCTTGTGAGACGAAGCCGGCCGCGCACGACGGCCACGCGCGAGGGCGCACCGCCGCCCGCATCAGCGGAACAGGCTCACCATGTGCGAACGCGACTTGACATCCAGCGCCAGCAGCAGCGAGGACACGTAGTTCTTGACCGTGCCCAGCGACAGCTGCATCGAGTTGCTGATCTCCTGGTTTGTGCAGCCCGAGAGCACGAGTTCGAGAATCTCCAGGTGCCGAGGCCCGAGCTCGGCGACGCGGTCATACATGGCCGAGGACGGAAAGCGCGGAAAAAGTGCATGCGTCGGCGCAAAGCCGCGGGCCTGCGGGCCGCCGTGCGGCCATAGCAGCGCAGCGAGCGTCTCGCTCATTTCGGCATGGACGGCACCCTTGGGCACATAACCCACCGCACCGAGGGCACGTGCCTGCCGAACGACGAATTCGTCCTGCGTGGCACTGAACACGGCCACGCGCGCCCCGGGATGCTGCTGCACGAAGTGCCGCAGCCCCTGCAGCCCCTTGCAGTCGGCGAGGTTCAGGTCGAGCAGCACCGCAGCGATGTTGCCTTCGCGGGCATAGATCTGCAGCGCCTCCTGCAGCGACGCAGCCTCCAGCCACTCCAGCGCCACGCCCTGCAGCTCGCTATACATGCTCTTGACGCCGTAGCGGACCAACTCGTGGTCATCGACCAGCAACAATTTGTTCGGCCAGCGCGATGCCTGGACCAGGCGGTCAATGGTGAGATCGGAATGGGCGGTCGTGTGCATAGGCTCCCCCTGCCCGGCGGGCAGCGGGGTAGGCGCGGGCGCAGGGCCGCCTCATCTTCTTGTCCTCCCCGACGCAACAAGCCGGCCCCGCATGCTAGTGGCGAGACGGTGCCCTGTGCATCATTCAAGGTAGGGATGTCCCAGCGTCAATCCCCATCTCCAAAGATGGAGATCCCGTGCCGGCGCGATGCATACAGCGTGGTCGATATGTCGCACGACTGCCGCTTCACACCCCCAGCACGGTCGTCATGCCGCCCAGCAAGCGGGCAGCGAGTTGCCGTATGGCATGCGGATCACGTGCTTCACCACGAAGAACCGCACGGGCGTACTGGGCTGACATGCCCTCGCGATCGAGGCGCAACGCTCGCTCGATGGACTGTTCCGCCTCGGCTTGCAGACCCTGCATGGCCAGCGCGACGGCCAGGCCGCCGTGGCTCTCGCCGAAGTTCCGGTCCAGGGCCAGCGCGGCCTCGAAGGCTTGCCGCGCCTCGTCGAGCTTGTCTTGCAGCAGCAAGGCCCAGGCCAAGCCATGCCAGGTGCCGATGTGACCCGGCATCAGCCGGACGGCATCCCGGAAACAGTCGCACGCCGCGTCGAGCCGGCGATCGAGCAACTCCGTGAAGCCCAGGGCCGACAGGGCACGACCATCCTCCGCGTTGCGGATGAGCGCTCGTTCGAGCAGCCCCCGGGACAAGGCGGCATCGTTTTCCGCCAGGGCAAGCGTGGCACGCGCCACCAGTGCTTCCACCTGCCCGCCGTCTTGGCGCAACGCATGCTCGGCCCACTGCAGGCCCTGGTGTGCCTCATCGGCATCCAGCGCAATGAGGCTGGCGACCCCCGCTGCAGGCGCTGCCAACTGACCCGCTTGCCAACGGGCGCGGGCCCACGCCATGGCGTCCCGATGGCGGCTCATCCGATGCAACAGGCGCAGCCACAGCACTTGCAGCGCCGGGTCGAGCGGGTCGGCTTGCCCCACCGGTCCCACCCAAGGGGTCAACTGCGCCAGGCCCGCGGCGAAGTCACCACGCCGCAACGCCAGGTACGCGATGTCGTGGGCCAACATCGGCCGCATGGCGGCAGGCAAGTCAGCAGTGAGAGCCAAAGCGCGCAGGCAGAGGTCGGCTTCATCCCACTGATGCTGAGCGAGCCGCCAGTGCGCCTCGCGCCACCGCCATGCCAGCGCATCGGCACCGAGGGCCTGCGCATGCCGCAGATGGAACTCGGCGCGCGCCCACTCGCCGGCCTGCAGCGCCGCATCGAAGGCATCGGCCAGCAATGCGGTGTTATTGGGGTCGTGGCGCAGGTAGCCCTCCAGCGTGTCGAGTCGCTGGTTCGCGGCGGGGTGGGTCATGATGGTTCCTCACACGATGGAAATGGCTGAAGGACTGCCGCAGCTTGCGGCGTGCAACTGGACGACGACGACAACAACAACTCCTGGCTACTCCTGCGGAAGAAGTTCCTTCACGGCTTGCGTCAGCGTGTCGCCCAACGACGCATCGGCCTCCAGTGCGGACAGGGCGTGGTCGACGAGGCGTTGGAAATCGGCGTCCAGGATCAATGCGGCGCCGAACTCGTCGAGCAGCACCGCTTCGATGAACAGGCGCAGCGCCTTGCGTGTGCGTTGCGGATCGTCTGGCCGCAACGCCGCCAATCGCGAGGCCAACGTGGCCACGTGGGATTTCACCGCGCGGGGGGTGCGTTGCCGCTGCGTGCGTTCGGCGCTGACCTGTGCGGCCGCCAGGGGCTTCGCGGCAGCAGGCGTGTTCAGACTGTGGTTCAGGCTGTTGCGCAAGGTCGCAATGGCACGGGTCAATGCGGGCAGTCGATCCACCATGTCGCAGGCCTTCGTCAAAGCGTCGCGGCGAACAAGCAATGTCGCTCTTGCAGCTCGCGCAAGCGCGCCATGGCGGCGCTGTGTATCTGCGAAATGCGGCCCTTGGTCAGCTTCATGGTCGCGGCAATCTGGTCGAAGGGCATCTGCTGAAAGTAGTGCCGGTGTATCACCGTGCGTTGCTGCTCGGCGAGCGACTGCACGCATTCGGCAAGCCGCTCCCTGAACTGCTTCATCTCCACGCGGCTGTAGGCATTGTCTGGAAGCGCGCCTTCCGGTCCGTCGCAGTACAGGCCGGTGTGTTCGAGCGCAAAGCCCAGGGCCAGCCCGATGGCGACTTCCGCCAGGCGCTCCAGGGCCGAGGCGGGCGCCTCGGCCCGGTTCTCGTCGATCGACTGTGTGCGCTCTTTCAGGACGCGCCGTCGAGTCGCCGTCTGCCGTTGAACCTCGCTCAGGCTCTCCACGCCGTTGAGGATAGCGCCGCAGATGCGATGCCCTGCGAAGGTCTCGAACTTGACCCCGACCGCAGGATCGAACCGGTCGATGGACTCCAGCAGGCCCACCATGCCGAACTGCAGGTAGTCGTCGAACTCCAACTCCTGGCTGGCGCGGTGGGTGTAGCACCTCGCTGCGAGGATGCGGGTGAACGCCGTGTAGAAGTCGACCAGTTCTTCCCGGTCGCCCGGCAAGCGTCGATCCATCCACCTCTCCCACAGCGGCAGCGCATCGACAGGCGCAGGCCGGCGAACCCTGACGTTCAAGCGCGCACCCACCTTCTCAGGGTCAATGGAAGGAGCTCAGCAGCGCGCGCACGACGATGTTCCACCCGTCGATGAGCACGAACAGCAGCAGCTTCATCGGCACCGCCACCGTGGAGGGCGGCACCATCATCATGCCCAGCGCCATGAGAACGCTCGCCACGATGAGGTCGATCAGCAGGAAGGGCAGGAAGACCATGAACCCGATCTGGAAGGCCGCCCTCAGTTCAGAAAGCATGTAGGCCGGGATCAGATGGAGCATGCTGATCTCCTCCATGGAAGCGGGCCGCTGCGCCCCGGCCACTTCGATCATCAGCATCAGGTCCTGTTCGCGCGTCTGGCGAACCATGAACTCCTTGATGGGCTCCTTGCCCTTTTCTACTCCTGCGCTGAGCTTGGCCTTGCCCGCGATGTAGGGTTGGATCGCGACGGTGTTCACCTTCTCGAGCACAGGCTGCATCGAGAACAGGGTGAGGAACAGCGCCAGCGCGATGACCACCATGTTGGGTGGCGTCTCATTCAGCCCGACGGCATGGCGCAGCATCGACAGCACGATGACGATGCGCACGAACGAGGTCATGCAGATCAATGCCGCCGGGATGAAGCTCAGCGCAGTGAGGGCCAGGAACACCCGCATCGCGGACGCCATTTCGGGCGAGCCCGAGGACTTGTCGACCCATTGCAGCGCAGCGCCAGGGTCGACGGCCGCCTGAGCCCCCGAGCAGGCCAGCATCAGGGCAAGCAGCAGCCCCCAGCGGGAACACCGTGCAGCGCGATCGTTCATGCCGCACCTCCGGCAGGCATCGACACATCGGCCATATCGCTGTCGCGCAGGCAAACCGTGGTGCCCGCCGATACGGACAGCAGCAGGCGACGCCGCTCGTACTCCACGACCACGAGCTGGGTGTTGGGCGCGATGCAGGTTCGCTCGATCACCCGCACTCGCTTCCCATGGGCCACGGCAAGAGGCAGGCGCGAACCGAAACGGCGCAGCACATACAGCGCCACGCCGAGGAACGCACCGCAGGCCACGACGGCGAACAGCCACTGCTGCCCGTCGAACGCGCGGCCCTGCAATGCCGCCTTGTACGGTATGGCCGATGCGGCCTGCACCTGCGCATGCGCCACACCGGCGCTCGCCCACAGGACAGCCGCAGCGAGCATCCCCGCGGCTGGGATCGACACTTTCTTCACCGCGTGTTCGCTGTCTGCACCTGCGTGACGCACACGCCGAAGTGATCGCCGACGGCGACCAGCTCACCCCGGGCAATGACGGTGTCGTTGACGACGACATCGAAGGGCGCGTTCAGCTCGGTATCGAGTTTGAAGACGCTCCCCTCCTTGAGGTTGAGGATCTCGCCGACCGTGGTGGTGGCATGCCCCGCGACCACGCGGACCTGCGCCTGCACGCCGGCCAATGCCGCCAGCCGCACCGACGGCGCGACGGCCGCATCCGAAGCGAGAGACTGCAGGGGCGTGAGTTCGACCGGTTGCAGGGTCTGGGTGTCGTCTGAAAGTGGGGTGTTCATGATGCTGTGGGTTGAGTAGCCGAGACGAACTGCACGGCGCGCTGCGCGCCCTGGCTGCCGAGGAAAGCGCGCAGCTGCACATCGGTGCCGTAGACGCGCACAGCCAGGGGCTCGGCACTGCGGCCGCTGACGACCACCACGTCGTCGGTGCCGATGGCCGACAGCTCGCCGACCGATACGCAGGCCCGCCCGAGTTCCACGGTGAGCTGCACGGGGACACTGGCCAGCGCTTCGGCCGCAGACCACGCCGGCACTGGTGGGCGGGCGGGCCGGCCGAGCAGACCATGCAGGCACAGCCAGGACGACGACACGATGATTTCCACGACGTGATGCGCGAGGGTGACCCGATAGACCGCGCCGCCATGACCCACGCGGGCCTGGGCGGGGATCTGCGGCGGGACAGCGGCTGCCGCGTTGGGGCGCAGGAGGAACTCGGTCAGCGCGTCGTTCAGCGCCGCCTTGGCCAATGAACCCGCAGCGGCGGCGATGCCGGTCTCGTGGTTTTCGGCATCCGCAGCGTCGCCGAACAAGTCGTCTTCGATGCCCGCGGGCAGCCTCACCCATGCACCGCCATGGGTGCCCTCGCCGACCGCACAGGCACCGCTTGCACCGCTGATGGCTTGCGGGAATCGAAGCGCCTCCAGCGCGTGCACGCTTCCGGCCTCCGGATGCGAGACGCCCCACTCACGGGCCCACGTCTGCACCACGCCATCGATCGCAAGGCCGAACCGATGCAAGACGCGGCCCGGCAGCCACCAAAGAGGTACCGCCGAGCTCATCGCTTGCCCTTCATGTCGAAGAGTTCCTGCAGCATCTCGTTGGCCGTGCTGACGATGCGCGAGGAAGCCTGGTAGCCGCGCTGCATGACGATCAGGTCGCTGAACTCGGAAGCAAGGTCGACGTTGGAGATTTCCACCTGGTTCGACACGACTTTGCCGAACCCATCGGACGCGGCCCGTGCGACCTGGGTGCGCTGTTCATCGGCGCTCACGAACTCCCCGGCGCCCGCCGCCTCGAGTGCGTCGTTGGATTCGAAGCGTGCCAGGGCGAGTTGCGCGCCCTTGGCGGTCTTTCCGTTCGAATAGACCAGCGTAAGCACGCCGTGGTCATCGAAACCGGTTTGGGTCAGCGTGCCGGCGGCCGAACCGTCGGTCGATGACACGCCCAGGGTCGAGTTCGCCCCGGCGGCGAACGAGGTCACCTGGTCCGAGAAGTCGAAGCTCAGGTTCACGGGGTCGGCGCCGGTGGGCGAGTAGGTGAAGCTCAGGCGCGCGGAATTCGGTGCGGGTGCGCCGTCCACGAAAGAGACTTCACCGACCGGTGTTTCGACCGTGCCGTCCACCACGGCCAGGGTCCAAGCCTGCGCATTGCCTGCTGCGGGGCTGAACTTCAAACTGACCATGTGCTGCCCCCCCGCAGCGTCGACGATGGGCACGGCATCGACCGTGAACTCATGGCCGGTCGAGAGGTTGCCTCGGAACCGGATGGTCGTGGTGGCCGTGGGCGCGCTCATGCGCAGCCCGGCCAGGGAAATGGTGCCCAGCGATCCATCGGCGGCATAGCCCATCGCCTGGCGGCCCGTGCTGCGCGACAGGAGGATGCCCTCCTTGTCGAACTCGAACTGGCCGGCGCGCGTGTACGCCAAGGTGCCGTCCTCGGCATCCCGGGTGATGAAGAACCCCGGCCCGTCGATGCTGAGGTCCAGCGGGTTGCCCGTCTGCCGCGTCTCGCCGTCCTTGAAGTTGATGAAAGGCGCGAGGGTGCTCACGCCCGTGCCGAGCTGGGCGGAGTGGCCGTTCCCGCCCGCCCCGCCCTCGGTTTGGTAGTAGAGGTCCGCGAAGCGCAGGTCCGTGCTCTTGAACCCCGGCGTGTTGAGATTGGCGACGTTGTTGCTGATGACCTTCAAGCCCTTGGAAAAGGCCTGCAGACCCGACAACCCGATGTGTACGGAATCGAACATGAGGTGCCCTACTTCACTGAAACAAGTTGGGCCAGGCTCACATCGCTCAGGACGGAGCCGTTGCTCAGGTTCACCGTGAGCCGGGGCTCACCGCCGACGAAGTTCAGCGCGCTGACGGTGCCGCTTTGCTGCCCGCTCTCGCTGCTGATGGCGACCGTGCGCCCGATGAGGCCCACCGACTGCATGGCCCCCTGGATCGACAGCAGGCTCTCCATCCTGTCGTTGAGGTTCTGCGTTTGCTGAAGCGAGGTGAACTGGGCCAGTTGAGTCACGAACTCCTGGTTGTCCATGGGCTTCAAGGGATCCTGGTGGTTCAGCTGCGTGACCAGGATCCGCAGGAAGTCTTGAATGTTGATCGGGCTCGCGGCGATTGCGTTGGTGGCCATGGCTACTTGAGGCGATGTGAATGAGAGTGAACGTCGGCACCGGCCGCTGCGCGCTGCAGCGGCGGCTGGGCTGCGCGAGCGAGCGAGCCGTATCGGCCCTCGACGCCGTTGACATAGATGCGAATCGCATACACGCCCAGGCCGAGCAGCTCGTTGGCCACCGCCCGTCCCGTGCGAGCAGCCTCGCCTGGCGAGAGTGAGGCATCCCGCAGCGAGACTTGCGCCGTGGCGTGCGCCACCCAGACCTGCAGCAAGGTGCGCGAGGGTGGCGGTTCCATGGCGTGATGCGGCCGCCGTCCGGCCTTGTTGGCCGATGGCGGTGCAACGTCATCGGCCGTCCCGGATGGCATCGACGAAGGCGACGGCGACGACGTCAGCGCGCGTGGCTCCTGCGAGGGCGTCGTCGCCAGGGCATTGGGACCACCGGCACCAGAAGGTAGTGGCAGCACGCTGCCCCACGGCCGGTCGACGCCGCCGTGCGCGCCAGCGAGGTCATGAGCGCGAGCCGCGGCCGCGCTGCTCACCACGCCACATGCTGCCGACGCAGCCCTCGACCGAGCGAGAGCGTCACGCGGGGCGGCGGCCCCCGGGTGGGGGGCATCCCACGCATCCGCGTCGGCCGCGGGGCGCTGCGACGCCGAGGGCGCCCCCTCGCCCGCGGCATTCCAGCGGTCGAGCCACGCCCGCTCCAACTGCGCCAGCCACGTCCCGGCGTGCGACGCCGAGCGCGCCGGCATCGGTTCGGCGCGATGAACCGAGGGCGCCTCGTCAACGATCTTCATGTGAGCCTCCCCTGCTTTGCTGGACCACGGCCCAGACTTCGTCCGATTCGCGCTGATGCCGTTGCGCCAGCCGTGCGCGAGCCCCGTCGCTCGCACGTTGGATGGCCGCTTGCAGCGCATCCTTCTCCGCCAGGTTCCTGCGCAGACGAAGCTGCGCGTCGGCCACCTGCTGCCCGGCGTGCTGTGCATCAAGCCCGTGGCGCTGCGTGATCTCCTTCAACGCCGCGTGGAAGCGGCGGTACTGGGCGTCATCGCTGGCATGGAAGCACGGCCTGGTGGCCTGCAGGCGCCATGCGTCCTGCGCCTGCAGGTTCCTCGCCTCGCTGGTGCGCCAACGTTGCTCCGACTGCTCGCATCGCTGCGTGGCCTCGGCCAGCTCGCCGCTGCCGATCAGGCTGCGGAACTCCGAGGCCCGCTGTGCCACCTGCAGCCAGCGCGCGGTCTTGCGTGCCGTCATGGCTGCCCTCCCCCGGACGCTCGCACGGCCCCATGCAACCGTTCGATGGTTTGCGCGGGCAGCGACGCCTCGCTCAAGCCCTGCCTCAGGAAGCCCGTCAGTTGCGGCATGCGCTCCAGCGCCTGATCCAGTTCGGCGTGGGTGCCGGGCTTGTACAGCCCCATGTCGACCATGTCCTTGTGGCGCTGGTGCACGGCCATCCACCCCCGAAAGCGCTGGGCGCTCGCGTACTGCTCGGGCGGCATCAGCTGACGGTCGAGACGGCTGATGCTGGCCAGCAGGTCGATGGCCGGGTAGTGGCCTTCATTGGCCAGCTCGCGGCTCAGCACGATCTGGCCATCCAACGTGGCGCGCAACGTGTCGGCGATGGGTTCGTTGTGGTCGTCGCCTTCCACCAGCACGGTGTACATCGCGGTGATCGAGCCGCCGTCTTGCACGCTGCCGCAGCGCTCGCACAAGGCGGGAATCTCGGAGAACACCGAAGGCGTGTAGCCGCGGGCGGTGGGCGGCTGGCCGGCGGCCAGGTCGATCTCGCGGCGCGCCATGGCAAAGCGGGTCACCGAGTCCATCAGCAGGAAGACATGCTGGCCCAGGTCGCGAAAGTACTCGGCAATCGTGGTGGCCGCATACGCCGCCCGCGCACGAACGACGGCCGACTGGTCGGATGTGGCCACCACGACGACGCTGCGCCGCAAGGCACCGGCCGACAGGCTTTGCTCCAGGAAGTCCTGCACTTCGCGGCCGCGCTCGCCGATCAGGGCCACCACGTTGACGTCGGCCTGCACGTTGCGCGCGAGCATGCCCATCAACGAACTCTTGCCGATGCCGCTGCCCGCGAAGATGCCCATGCGCTGCCCACGCCCCAGCGGCAACAGCCCGTCAATGACACGCACGCCCGTGGGCAGCACGCTCTTGATCGACGGCCGCACCAGCGGGTTCATGGAATCGGCGCGCAAGGGCAGGCGCTGGTCGAGCCGAGGCGCGGGCTGCCCGTCGAGCGCAATCCCGAAGGCATCGACCACCCTGCCGAGCAACGCGGTGCCCACGGACAGGTAGGGCTGCTCCCCGAGGGCCACCACCTCGGCGCCGACGGTCATGCCCTTGGTGTCTTGATAGGGCATGAGGGTGACCTGCCCGTCGCGCAGCGCAATGACCTCCGCCTGCGCGCAACGCCCGGCCCCCCAATGGATTTCGCACAGTTCGCCGAGCGCCGCCTTGGGGCCCGCCGACTCCACGCCGATGCCCTGCACGCGCGTGACACGGCCGCTCCAGCGGTGCATGGGAAAGGTCTGCGCCACCTGGCGCAGTGCGGTGTAGGGGTTCACGGCGCCACACCTCCGTCGCCAGCCCCATGGGGGCACTCGGCATCGAGCCGGGCACGCAACTGCGCCAGCTGGAATTCGAGCCGCGCATCCAGCACGCCCGCAGCAGAAGTGATGCGGCACCCGCCCACGCGCACCTCGGTGCTGGCCACCACGCGCAACGACTTCTCCTTCAAGGCGGCCTCCGCTTCGAGCGTGTTGCCCAGGCGCTGCGCATCGTGGGGATGCAGCTCCAGCGTCAAGCCCTGCCAGGCGTCGCAGGCGCCCAGCGCCGAGCGGACGGCCTCCATCGCCATGGAAGGGTCGCGCAGGCAGTCGCCCAGCAGGCGGTTGGTGGACACGAAGGCAAAGTCCGCCAGCGCGTCCTGCATGCGGGCGCGCTCTTCCCGCCAGGCCTGGCTCACGGATGCGATCAGCGATTCCAGAGCGGCAAGCTGGTCGCGGATGGCGGCCTGCGCCTCTTGCCGTGCTTGCTGCCGCCCGAGCGCCAAGCCCTCCGCACGGGCTGCTTCTTTCAGCTCGTGGAGCTGGGCGGGCGTCAGCATGGGCTGCGTGGCCTCGGCCTGAACGGGCCGGCTCGCCGACGACACCGCCGCGGCCGGCACCGCGGGCAGCGGCAACACCACACGCGAGGGCCGCTGCTGCGCGCTGGCCCGCAGCACATGTCGCTTGACCAATCCGGCGGCGCTCACAGGCACACCCCATGAAGTGACTCGTGCGCGAGCTGCTCGGACACGATGCTCGCAAGAGCGGCCGTCAAGGCGGGTGCCGGCGCCGTGTCCTGAGCGGCCTCGACGCTCGCACGCAAGTCCTCCGGCAGCAGGCACAGCACCTCGGCGCGCGCCTGTGCATCGACCAGCGACAGGCATCGCGCCACGATGACGACGGGCTCGCCTCGCAGCCACTCGGCCATGCGCTGCGGCGGCACGCGCAGCGCGCTGCCGGCCTGCATCGGCAGCTCGTTCTCCACGGCAGGCGCGAGCGCCGCTTCCACCAGGGATCGATCCCTGGGGATGCCCAGGTCTTCCAGTTCCAGCAACAACGCCTGCAGCGCCTGACGCTGGGCCGCGCTCACCTGGCCCAGGATCCATAGACGGTCGTCCTCGGCCAGCGCGTGCAGCGTCAGCGCCGCCAGGCGCCTTTCATCGATACCCACCGCCTCAGGTTTCATAGCGACGCTCCGGCACCGCCAGCCAAGCCTGCACGGAATGGAGTACCGACTGCCGTTCGGCCGAGGTCAGCGTCGCCCGCTCGTCAGCGACCGGGCGACGTCGAGCCCGTGACCGCTTGGCCTTGAACGCCACCGCCGCGGCCACCACGGCGGCGAACACGGCGGCCAGGGCGGTCAGCACCAGCAGCGTTTGCAGCAACCGCCCTTGCACGCCACGCGATTCCTTCGCAGGCAGCGCCTGGGCGGGAGCCTTCGCGTGGGCCACGCCGGGCGCCTGCAGGCTGGGCGCAGGCACAGCCTCGTCACTGCCCGGCCCCTCCCCCACCGCCGTGGAATAGACCGCCACCACATCGCCCCGGCCGGGCTGCGCGCCCACGGCGGCCGCCACCACGGCACGCACGCGCTCCGGGTCGACCCCCGTGGCGCTGCTCTTGAGCACCACCGCCACGTTCACGCGCGAGACCGCGCCGCCGGGCGAGACCACGTGCTCGGTGCGCTTGCCGGTGGCGTAGTCCAGTTCCTGCGAGGTGGACGAGGCCCCGGCCGCCTTGCCGCCCTCGGCCGCCGCGTCACGGGTGACGGTGCGCTCCCGGACGACGACGCCCGTCGGCACCTGGTCCTTCGCAGCGCCGGCTGCCGGCAGCACCTCTTCGGTCGTGACCTGGGTGTGCTGCATGTTCAGCACCACGTCCACCGTGACCAGTGCGGACCCCTTGCCGAACATGCGCTCCACCACCTGGGTGGCTTTGCGCGTGAGGTGGTTTTCGAGTTCCACCCGGGCATCGAGCTGGGCCCCCGAGGCGCCCGCCGTGGCGGCGTCGCCGCTCGGGCGCGACAGCGTCACCCCGAACTGATCGATCACCGTCACGTCTTCGGCGCGGATGTCGGGCACCGATGCGGCGACCAGCCGCTGTATGCCCAATACCTGGGCCGCCGTGAGATCCCTCCCGGCCTTGGTGAACAAGGTCACGGCCGCCTTGGCCCGAGCGGCATCCTTGCGGAACAAGCCCTGCTCGGGCAGCGCGAGATGCACGCGCGCCGACTGCACCTGCTCGATGGAGGCGATGGTGCGCGTCAGCTCGCCCTGCAGCGCGCGCTGGTAGTTGACCTTCTGCACGAAGTCGCTCACGCCGAACTCCGTGTTGTTGAACAGCTCGAAGCCGATGGCGCCGTGCAGGGGAAGCGGGCTGCCCATGAGCGTCATGCGCGTCTTGTGCACGCTGGCTTCGGGCACGAGGATGGCCTTGCCATCGTCGCTGATGCGGTAAGGCACCTTGAGCTTGTCCAGCTCCTGAAGGATGGCGCCTGCGTCCTGTTCTGCCAGGTCGGAGAACAACACGCCGTAGGGTGCGCGAAACGCCCACCACGCCAGCGCGGCCACCAAGACCACGATCGACAGCAGGCCGAGCACGAGCGCCGTGCGTTGCGGCCGCGTCAGCGCGCTCATGAAACGAGAGAGGTCCGACATGGCTTACACCTGCATCCGCATGATTTCTTGATAGGCCTCCAGCACGCGCGATCGCACCTGGATCGCGAGCTGGAACGACAACCTCGCCTGTTCGAGCTGGACCATGGTGTCGTGCAAGCTGACCGAGCCCCCGGCCGCGAGCTGCTGCACGCTGCGCTCGGCACTGAGCATCTGCGTGTTCACCGACTCCAGCTCCTGGGTGAACCACTGGCCGAAACCCGCCAGAGGCTGCGGCGCCGCGGCGTGCGCCGGCGCCGCAGCCTCCATGCCGATGGCCTCGATGGAGGCAATGGCGGGCGTCATCGCGTACCTCCGATGTCCAGCGCGCGGGCCGCCATCGCGCGGGCGAAACCCATGGCGGCCACGTTGGCCTCGTAGGTCCGCAGCGCGGTCATGGCCGTGATCATCTCGGCGGCCTGGTCCACGCCCGGATAGCGCACATAGCCTTGCGCATCGGCATGCGGATGCCCGGGGTCCTGCACCATCCGCTGCGGCGCATTTGTGGCCACCACGTCCACGGCGGGCGACGCGGCGCCGCTCGCCATCTCGGCCTGCATCAGCTGGCCGAAGCCGGTGGCGCCTGTGGCGGCCGCATGCGCCACCACCCTCAAGGGCACATAGCCCGGTGTGCCGGCGGGCGCACTGCTGTGCATGTTGGCGAGGTTGAGCGTGGCCACTTCCAGGCGCTTCTTTTCCACGCCCATGCCTGCGGCACTCACCTCGAAGATCGCGCGGTAGTCCATCAGCGCCTCCCGTCCGACACCGCGAGCGACATCAGCGACAGCTCGTGGCCCAGCGCCTTGACCAGCGCCTGGTAGTGCAGCGCGTTGCGCGCCAGCGCCGCCACTTCGGTATCGATCTCCACCTTGGCGCCCAGGCCCAGCGTCTCGACGCTGGGCTGCACGCTTGCGATGTCGGCCGCCACCGGGCGATCCCCGCGCGAGAGCGCATCCTGGACCTGCTGCAGGTGCTCCTCGAAGCTCACGCGCACGGGCGCAAAGCCTTCCGCGTTGGCGTTGGCGATGTTGTGGGCGTGCGCGGCCTGGCGCATGGCCGCGGCGTCCATGGCCTTGCTGAGCAGCGCCAGCGTGGCCGCATCAATCATGTTCACGACAGTTCCCCTTCTGGATTCGGTTACTGGACGATCAGCTCGGCATGCAAGGCACCCGCGGCCTTGATGGCTTGAAGAATGGCGATCACGTCGCGCGTGTGGGTCTTGAGCGCCGCCAGCGACTGAACCAGCTCAGCCACCGTCGTGCCCCCGGCCGGCACGAAGTTCGCGCCCCCCGCCTCTTCCACCGACAACGTGCTGTTGGTCACCGCCTGCGTGCGCACCTCGGCGCCGGTCTGCCGCACCAGCGTGGGCTGCGACACCACGGTCTCGGCGGCCACGGTGACGTTGAGGTTGCCGTACGACACGGCCACCTTCTGGATGCGCACGTCGCCGCCGGTGACCACCGTGCCCGTGCGCTCGTTCACCACCACGCGCGCCTGCCGGTCGGGCTGCACCGACAAGGCTTCCAGGCGCCGCAGGAACGCAGGCACCTGCGCGCTCTGTGGCGCGGGCACGCGGATGTCGATGCCCGCGGCATCGCGCACCTCGGCCACGCCGGGGCCCCAGGCCTCGTTGATGGCATCGGCGATGCGACCGGCCGTGGTGTAGTCGGCGTCGTGCAGCACGAACGTCAGGCCATCGGCACCCATGCGCGACGCACCGTCGGCCAGGCCGACTTCCACCGCGCCGCCGGCGGAGATGAGGCCCACGGTCGGGTGGTTCTTCTGCACGAGGTTGTTGTGGGCGTCATAGCGATAGCCGCCGACGGTGAGCGGCCCCTGGGCCAGCGCGTAGACGCGGCCGTCCGGCCCCTTGAGCGGCGCCATCAGCAGGCTGCCACCGGCCAGGCTGCGCGCATCGCCGATGGAGGTGACGGTGACATCGAGCGTGTCGCCGGCCCGCGCGTAGCTGGGCAGGCGGGCCGTCACCATCACCGCGGCGACGTTGCGGCTCTGCACGTCGTCGCTGGCGATGGCCAGGTCGAAGCGCGAGAGCATGTTGGCCAAGGTTTGCCGGGTGGTCTTGCTGCGCGATGAATCGCCCGTGCCCGCCAGCCCGGTGACCAGCCCGTAGCCGACCAGTGCGTTCTCGCGCGAGGCGCTGAGCCGGCCCAGGTCTTTGATGCGCACGGGTTGCGCGGCGGCCGTGCCGGCCAGGCCCGCCAGCACACAGGCCAGAACCAGGCGCGTGATGAAGGTTCGGATCGTCATGCTCAGAACCCCACGAAGGTCAGCACCTGGTGCCACCAGCCCGGGCGCTGGCGCTCCCCGACCACGCCGTCGCCCGAGAAGGCGATGCGGGCGTCGGCCACGCGGCTGGACAGCACCGTGTTCAGCTCGGAGATGTCGCGGGGCCGCACGCGGCCTTCGAGCCGGATGAACTGGCGCTCGCCGTTGACGTCCAGCATCTGCTCCCCGGCCACGAGCAAGTCGCCGTTGGGCGCCACCTCGCGCACGGACACCGTGAGCTGCCCCAGCACCTTGCCCGAGCGTTGCGTGCGCCCGCCGCCGGTGAAATCGTTGCTGGTCGACAGGCCGAAGTCCTTGGTCGTCAGCGGCTTGGCGATGTTGAGGCCTGCGGACGCATCGCGATGCGCCCCGGTGTCCGCCGTGCTGGATGCGCTGGCGTTCTCGAAGATGATGACCGTGACGAGGTCGCCCACCTTGTGCAGGCGTCGGTCGGACGTCAGTGGCTGGAACTGCGCCTCGGAGTACAGGCTGCCTCGCGACGGCGCGGCGGGCGCAGACGCTGCGGCGACGACCTCGGCTTTGCCCTCGGAACGAGTTTCAGGCGGGTCGGTCAGAGCATCGTTCTGCACCGGCCAAGGCGCGCAGCCCACGAGGAGCGCGCCGCTGAGTACACACAACAAACAACGCATGGTTATCGCTCCACCACCACGGTGGCGCCGTCCACCAGCACGCCTTGCAGCGTGTCCCGGCGGCCCTGAACCTGCACCCGGGCGGGCTGGCCGATCTGCGCATGGCTGACCAACACGGCCGGCATCTCCAGGGTGAGGTTCTGCGCACGCAAGGCCACGGTCACCGCATCGCCCTGCAGTCGCTGGTGGGGCGGCGTGAGCTGGCTGGCATGCACGGCATCGCCCGCCTTGATGGGCGCCTTGGCGCGTCCGCTCGGCGCCGTGGTGGCGGCCGGTTCGGGTGTCTCGCCCACGAGCCAGGCATGGTCCTCGCGCAGTTCGAGCGCCTGGGCGGTCACCGCGTCGCCGGCTCGAAGATCGTGCCGCGCCACCCAGGCCCGGGAGGCGAGCGACAGCGTCACCGGCACACCGATATCGCGTTCCGGCGCGCCCGCGGCCTGCAGCCTGAGCACCACACGGGCAGGGCCCGGGCGCCACGCCGTGCGGGCCTCATCGGCCAGCGACCAGCGCAGCGACGCCGTGGGCACGAGGATGGCCCGGGCCTGCGGGCACTGCACCTGGGCGCTCAAGCCGCGCGCCGCGGCGGCACGCTGCACGAGATCGCGCGTGGTGGCGCACACCTCCTCGCCCGGCACGGTGTGCATGCCCGCGAGCGGCACCGCCCACGCGCTGCTGGCGAGCAGCGCACACAAGATGGCTTGCGATTTCATTTGCGCAGGTTGTTCGTCATGCCGGCGATCTCATCGGCGGCCTGGATCACCTTGACGTTCATCTCATAGGCGCGCTGCGCCACCATGAGCTGCACCATCTCGTCGGTGAGCTTCACGTTGGAAGACTCCACCTGCCCTTGCACCAGCCGGCCCGCACCACCCTCGCCCGGGGCGGCCACGAGCGCATCGCCCGCCTCGGCGGAAGACCGGTAGACGTTGTCACCCATGGCCGTGAGTGCGGAAGGGTTGGCGAAGGTCACCAGATCGATGCGGCCCAGGCTCCACTCCTTCGATAGTCCGTCGGTGGCGGTGACCTGCCCATCCGCGGCGATGGCGAACGAGCGCGCGTCAGCGGGCATCTGGATGCGCTGCTTGAGCACATGGCCTTCCGCCGTGGCCAGGAGGTTGTCGGCGTTCACATGCAGCGTGCCGCCACGGGAGTAAGCGGTGCTGCCGTCGGCGAGCAGCACCTCGATGAAGCCGCTGCCTTGGATGGCCACATCGAGCGGATTGCCCGTGTGCTTGAGGTCACCCACGGCGAACTGCCTTATCGCGGTCCCGGCGGCCACGCCCGCACTGGCATGCAGGGTCGCACGCGCCGGTGCGCTGTCGAGCGGCGCCGCCGCCTCGGTGTTCACGAGGTCATGAAAGCTCACGCTCGAGCGCTTGAAGCCCGAGGTGTTCACATTGGCCACGTTGTTGGCAATGACCGTGAGCTGGGTCTGCTGGGCCTGCATGCCGGTGGCGGCGATGTACATGGCGTCGTTCATCACATCTCTCCGAGTTTGCGGATCGTTTTTTCGAGCATTTCGTCGGCGCTTTGCAGCATGCGAACCATCGACTCGGCGTGCCGCATCGTGGCCATCACCTGCACCATCTCCTGCGCAGGCACCACGTTCGATGCCTCCGTGTAGCCCACCTGCAGCCGAGGCGCCTGCACCGCTTGCGCATCGGCCCCGTTCGGCACGGCGAACAGGCCCCCACCCAGCGGCTGCAGCGCGATGTCCGGTGCCACGCGCATCACGCGCAGCGCGCCGGCCGGCTTGTCGTCGGCCAAGAACTGCCCGCTGGCATCCAAGCGCACGCTGCTCGCGCCCGCCGGCAGCACCACGTCGCCCGAGGCGCCTTGCACGGCCAGCCCACCGCTGGTGAGCAGACGGCCGCGCGCATCGACCTGCAGGGTGCCCCCTCGCGACAGGGCCGTCGCGCCCGAGGGCAGCTGCACCATCAGGAACTCGCCCTCGCCGAGCGCGACGTCCAGCGCGTGGCCCGTGGCACGCAGCTTCCCCAGGCTCATGTCGGTGTGCGTGCCCATCGCCGACTGGGCGCTCAGCGCCGACTGCATCGCGCGGGCGTAAGCCTCTTGCGCGGCGTGTTGCGCGGCGTGTTGCACGGCGACCTGTCGCTTGTACCCAGGGGTGGTGACGTTGGCCACGTTGTGGCTGTGTACGCGCAGGCGCTCGGTGTCCTGCTGCAAGCCGATGGCGGCGATCTCGAAGGTGTTCATGGGTGGGGGTGATCCGTGGTCAGGGGGCAGGCACGCTCACGCTGCCGAAGGCCTTGAGCGGCACGCTGCCGGGCACTTCGGTCACGGCGAGCACCCGCATGTGGGGCACCGCGCGTTCGGTCAGGCTGCGCAGATGGCGGCGCAGGTCCGGCGCGCACAGCAACACGGGCAACAGGTTGCTGCGCATCATTTGCTCGGCCTGGCCCGCAATGCGGCCGATCAACTGCTCGACCAGCTTGGGGTCGATGGCCAGGCCGCCGCCGGCATCGCTGCCCGCGCGCAGCCGGTTCTCCAGCACCGGGTCGAGCGTGAGTACCTGCAGGATCTGCGCCTCGCCCATCAGCTGCTGGCAGATGGCCGCCCCCAGGCGCTGGCGCACGGCCTCGGTGAGCGCGGCCGCATCCTTGGTGCTTCGGCCCACGTCGGCCAGCGTCTCCAGGATGGCGTCCACGTTGCGCAAACCGACCTTTTCGCGCAGCAGGTTCTGCATCACCTTCTGGATGTCGATCACGCTCAGCAGCGCAGGAACCACCTCCTCCACCAGGCCGGGCTGCGATTCGCGCACGCGGTTGAGCAGCTTGTCGGCCTCGGCGCGGGTGACCAGGCTGGCGCAGTGCTGACGCAAGGTCTCGCTCAGGTGCGTGATGAACACCGTGGGCGGATCCACCAGCGTGTAGCGGGCCGCGCGGGCACGCTCGCGCTCGCTGTCTTCGATCCACACCGCCGGCATGCCATAGGTGGGCTCGCGCGTCTCGATGCCCTGGACCAGCTTCGTGTCGCCGCTGGGGTGGATGGCGAGCGTGCGCTGCGGCATGACCAGCCCGCGCGCATGGGTCACGCCATAGAGGCCGATCTCGTAGGCGTGCGGCGCCAGCTTGCCATCCACCGACACCCGCACTGCCGGCAGCAGCAGCCCCAGCTCGTGAGCGAACTGCGAGCGCAGCGCGGTCACGCGTTGCTGCAGCACCGAAGCTTCACCCTCGGCCAGCTCCGCCAGCTGCGACGCCACACGCACATCGATCGGCTCGATGCGCGGCAACACCGCTGCGGCGCCCCCGGCATCGCCAGCGGCCGCTTCCGGTGCATCGGCCGCGTCATCCTGCTGCGGGTTGCGGGCCCGCACCACGGCCAGCACGCCAAACGCCGCGAGCAACACCACGACCACGAGCACCGGCACGACCGGGATGCCCGGCAGGAACACGAGCACGCCGAGGGCCGCCATGACGAGCCACACCACCTTCGGGAAGGAGGTCATCTGCCGCATCACCTCGGCGCTCAGGTGCGTGTCCGAGGCGGAGCGCGTCACGATGATGCCCGTGCCCACCGCGATCACCAGCGCGGGGATCTGCGTCACGATGCCATCGCCCACGGTCAGCAGGGTGTAGGTGTGCAGGGCCTGGTCCCAGCCCATGCCGGCCTGCATGACACCGATGACGAGCCCGCCCACGATGTTGATGAGCATGATGACGATGCCCGCGATCGCATCGCCCTTCACGAACTTGCTGGCCCCGTCCATGGCGCCGTAGAAGCCGGCCTGCTTTTCGAGCACCTTGCGCCTGCGCTGCGCTTCGGCCTGGTCGATGAAGCCCATGTTCAGGTCGGCGTCGATGCTCATCTGCTGACCGGGCATGCTGTCGAGCGTGAACCGCGCGGCCACCTCGGACACGCGCTGGGCCCCGCTCGTGACCACCACGTACTGCACCACCACGAGGATCAGGAAGACGATCAGGCCGATGACGTAGTTGCCCCCGACCACGTAGGAGCCCACGGCCGCGATCACGTGCCCGGCATCCGCATCCGAGAGGATCAGCCGCGTGGCCGCCACGTTCAGCGCCAGGCGGAACAAGGTGGCGATCAGCAGCAGCGAAGGAAAGGTCGAGAACTCGACCGGCCGGTGCATGTAGAACGTGAGCAGCAGCAGCATCAGCGCAAAGCTCACGTTGACGAGGATGAGCACGTCCAGCAGCCACGACGGCACCGGCGCGAAGAGCACTGTGAGGATGCCCACGACCAGCGCGACCAGCAGGATGTCGGCGTGGCGGCCCATGGCGCTGCGCAGCGCGTTCATACGGTGCCCCTCGATGTTTGTGTGCCGCTGCGCCGCGCACGCGCGGCCTTGGCCGTTTGCACCCACACCAGGATCCTGGCGATCTGCGGGTACCAGCGCTCGGGCACGAAGGTTTCCTGCTCCACTTCCTTGAAGAGCGCCCGCGCGAGCACCGGGCTTTGCACCACGGGCACGTTGGAGCGGTAGGCAATCTCGCGCATGCGCCGGGCCAGGCCGCCCGCGCCCTTGGCCACCAGCCGGGGCGCCGGCGACACGCCGTGCTCGTAGCGCAACGCCACGGCCACGTGGGTGGGGTTGGTGATCAGCACATCGGCATCGGGCACGTTCTTCACCGCGCGGGTCCTGCGCAGGAACTCGTGCCGCAGCTCCTTCAGCCGGGCCTTGATGCGCGGGTCGCCATCACGCTGCTTGTGCTCGTCGGTCAGTTCCTTGCGGCTCATGCGCAGCGAGCGCATGTAATCCCAGCGAGCGAAGATCAGATCGACCAGCGCGAACAGGGCCAGCACCGCGCACAGCTTGGCCGCCAGGCCGCCGCTGGCGTGCACCAGCGATGACACGAAGGTCTTGGCCGACACCGCATGCAAGCGCTCGATGCCCGGCACCAGCGCGCTCAGTGCCACGCACGCGAGCAAGGCCAGCGCCAGCAGCTTGAACACGCTCTTGCCGGCCTCGAACAACAGCTTCATCGACCACAGGCGCTTGAAGCCCGTGGCCGGGTTCAGGCGGTTCCAGTCAGGTTTCAACGGCTGGGTACTGAACACGGGGCCCGTCTGGAGGATGTGCACGGCCACCACGACGACCATCACGCTGAAGAACAGCGGCGCCATCACCTGCAGCGCATCGAAGAACACCGCGGAAAGCAGCTGCGCGGCATCGCGCCCGCTTTCCAGATGGGTGATCGGCGTGCCCATGCCCCTGGCCAGCAAACCCTCCATTCGCCGCAGCGCACCGGGCGCCAACGCGAAACACGCCACCGTGGCCACGAGCAGGACCGACAGCGAGAGCACATCGCTGCTCTTGGCCACCTGCCCTCGCTTGCGGGCCTCCTCCAGCTTGAATGGCGAGGCTTGCTCGTTGCGATCCAGATCCTGTTCGGCGCTCATCTCAGCACCGCCTCCCAGAACCTGAAGATGCCCGCATAGGCGCGCACCATCACCGGGCCCACCCACGCCGACGTTGCTGCCAGCAGGGCGAGGCCGATCAAGATCTTGGCGGGGATGCCCACGAAGAACACGTTCATCTGCGGCAGCACCCGCGAGACCATCATCAGCACGAGTTCGACCAGCAGCAGCATGAACAGCACGGGCGCGATCACGGCGACGGCTGTGGTGAACATCGCGCCCACCGGACGCATCAGGTCCGCCAGCGATGCGCCCCACCCCGCCGTGCCCGGGGGCACCTGCCGGATCGAGTAGGCAATGCCGCGCACGAACGCGTGGTGCCCGTCCACCGCGAAGAAGAACGCCACGGCGAACAGCGCGAACACGGTGCCCAGCACGGGCGTGTGGGCGCGCGTGACGGGGTCGAAGATGGAGCCCATGCCGAAGCCCATCTGCAGGTCGAGCAACTGCCCGCCCATCGAGAAGGCCGCAAACGCACACTGCAGCGCAAAGCCCATCAGCGCGCCGGTGAGCACCTCCGACAGCACGGCCAGCGCCAGCGGCACCATCCGATCCACCGACTGCACGGCACGCAGCTCGAAGGCCAGCGTGAACAGCCCCGCCAGCACGAGCGTGAAGACCATCACCACGACGGCCGGCACCTTGGCTGCCGATACGAAGG
>CBINKC010000074.1:0-21645 GCA_966251135.1 uncultured Burkholderiaceae bacterium | reverse complement strand
CACAACGAACCGCCACAACCTCTCGAGACCGCCTACCGCGAGAGCGGTTTAGTCCTAAGACTGGGTGCGGACGGTCGCGTTCGGCCGACCGGAGACTGCTCTTGGCGGAAGGAGTCGCTCGACGCCTTGGCCGCCCCCGGCCAGCGCGCCAAGGCGGCTGATGCGGCGCGTGGCGTTGGGCCGACGATGTAGGGGGCACCATGAATTCGTACTCAGGTAACCAAGCATGAGCGCATCAGAGCGCCTTGATTACTCTGTCGGAGCGCGGGTCCTTGTACCCAGGGGCAAGGTGCGCGTTGCTTGCCCCATAAAGCGCGAGCGGGTCAGGGAGCCATAGTGCGAACTCAGGCCCTTCCAGGTGGTGGTCGGGCGAACAGTCGACGTTCCACCGACGCAGGATATAGCCGGCATTTGCTGCGCGTACCTTAACCCGCAGCTTGCCGTCAGGCATGTCGTAGTCCATCCGCACTACTTCCGGACGAGTGTGCTTGGGATGGGGCACCAGCTCCAGCTCGATGATCCGGCTCCACTGAACGTCGTGCTCGACCGTCTCCTCTTTGCCTATCGGGCTGTCCTCGAGCACTACCGGGTTCTCCATGCGCGTGAACACGAAGTCGCGAAACTCGCGATGCCGCCGGTCGAAGGCGCGCACGTGCCATCGGGTCCCGATATCCACCAGCGCCAGTGGTACCAACTCGCGTTCCGTCTTGCCGCTATCGATTGACGTGTAGCCCAGGCGAACAGCCTTGCCGCGATTGATGGCGCGCGTTACCGGCGCAACGATGGACATCTTCGGCAGGCTAAGCACGGCCGGGAACTCGCAACGAAGCATGGGCTGGAGATGGTCGCCAATTCCTTCCCCGAAGCCCTGGGACAGGGCGGTAAGAACGCGCTGAGGCTGGTGCTCGAACAGCGGCACGAAGTCGGGCGTTGGCCTGTACGTCTTCGTGGTGGGGTCGAGTTCTAGGTTCTCGGGCGCGATTTCTCGGTACTGCGCGATATCGCGTGTTGCGCCTGCTGGACCGGTTTCGAAGCGCTCGACCACGTCCAGGCGGCGTAACTCTCCAAGGAAGTACAGCTTGAAGTCGATGTGCGAGAGGCGCTCTCGCTGGACTCGCGGAAGGCGCTCCAAGTCGCGCCGCCGCTTTTCCAGTTGGTCATGGGTCATGTCCGGCATCATACCTGTCGCGAGCAGGCTAAATACTCTATCGCGTCGCTATACATCATCATAATGATGATGTGGCATGCTCTCGCAAATAGATGGAGCTTCCATGGCCAAAAACAACCCGCCCGGCGATGGGCATCGAATTGGTGCGGTCCGAGACCGCAGCCAGACCGTTACCCCGTCCGGTCACCACGTGAAGCGCGACACCGGGCCTGGGCGCTTCATGGATGTGAAGACGTCGGACAAGACGCCCTTCAAGGGCGTCCGCCGTGAGAAGAAGTAAGCCGGGCTGGCCATGTTGGAGCGCTTGATGGACTACTTCCTTATCGAGCCGCGCCGCCTCGTCGCGCTAGGTGCGGCGCTGGTTCGCGTTGGGGGCTTTCTCTTCGTCGCCGGTCTTGTCGGCCAAGTGGCCACCACCGCCGTATCGGCTGTGAAAGGGTTGGCGGGCACTGAGCGCGTCGATGTTCCCCTCGCCGACGTCTTGCCCGACTACCTGAGCCTTTGGATGCCTGAGAGCGCCCTGGGCTTCGGCCTCTCGCTACTCCTGCTCGCGACCGGGCTGGTAGTGGCTCGAACTGGACGTGTGTACGAGCGCTTCATGGGAAGGTGACCTGAAACCTAACCGGATGGCTCGCTGCCAGCGACTTCGATGAATCGAGACGACAACCTTCCGCGCGTATTGCGTAACGTCACCGCGGCGGCGTCTGCGCGCTTCACATACCTAGCGGAAGCCATTGCGAGGGCGTTCGAACCTGGTGCGACCCAGCTGCAAGAGCTTGAGCGCGCCTACAACGCCACGGGCGAGTACCTCATCAAATGCGCGGAGTTCGGCGGATTGGTGACGCAGGTTCACGCGCAGGGCTCTCGCCAAATGGGCACCATCGTTCGACCGATGGATGCAAAGCGCGAAGGGTTCGACATCGACCTCGTGGTCAGACTTTCGAGGGCTGCCCTCGCGCGCTACGGTGGGCCTGGGGGTGCAGCGTCGTTGCTCGAGCATCTGTACATCGCATTGAAGCGCTATGCCGAGCGTCATGGCCTTGGCGTTGAGCGGTGGGAACGATGTGTGACCCTCATCTACGCAGGCGGCATGCGAGCCGATTTCGCACCGGTCATCGACGACCCGTTGCACGCGCTCCCGTACGGCGAGCACCACGGGCGCATCCCCGACCGTGAGCGCAAGAACTTCCTTTCGACCAACCCAAAGGGCTACTGCCTCGGCTTCGATGTCGCAGCCAAGGTCGCACCGGTCTTCCGGCTGTCCGAGGCGTTGACCGCTAACTTTGCGGAGGCGCGGAAGGCCGATGTTGAGCCGCTGCCCGAGGCGGAAGAGGTGTTCGCGCGTCTCCTGAGCCGGTACGTCCAGCTCGGAAAGGTTCACCGCAACGTTTCGTTTGCGGACCTGAAATCGGGCAGCGTCATTGCGCCTACGTCTGTGTTCCTCACAAGCCTGTTCGCGAAGGCGTATGCCATCCTCGCGCCGGAGCCGCACGATGGTCCGCTGGACCTGTTCTTCGACATCGTCGAACTGTTGCCCAAGCTGTTCGAGCGCGAGATTCTTTTCGGCGGCGAGCGCTGGACCTTGATAAACCCGTCCGCGCAGAACGACAACCTGGCGTCGTCAATGAACACATCAGAACGCCAGCAGGCGTTCGTGCAGTGGCATGCGAAGTTCGTTGCAGACCTGGAAGCATTGCTGCAGGCCGTGGACGGCAATCACGGCCTCGATGCGGTGACGAAGGCGGTAGAGCAGGCGTTTGGGCCGCGGGCCAAGCAGGCAGTGCTGCAGCACAACGCGCAGCGGCGTGATGGCAATCGCGCGCTGCAGCGCGCTGGTTTTGTGATAGCCGGCACGATGCCGGTCGTTACGCCGGTGCGCGCCCACACCTACTTCGGCAGTCCGACAAAGTGATGCCACTGCGCCGCCTTCCAAACCTGGCTCAGCGTCACGCTGAGCTGAAGGCATTGGGCTGGCCGGAATCGACATTGGAGTTCGTCCACGGTCGCGCACTTCGGTTTGGCTTCAAGGTGGCTCCGACGCCGTTGTCACGCGTCTACAGGTGCTCGCTAAAGCTTTATGCAGCCAAGTTTCCCGAGTTGTTCGTGATGGACCCAGACCCGAAGGCGGTCGCGGCGGGGCGCGTACTGCCCCACACCTATCCGCACGACGGCGCGGGGACCAAGTTGTGCCTGTGGCTGCCGAAGGCGCATGAGTGGTCTGCGCAGATGCGGCTCGACGAGACCTACCTGCCATGGGCCGCCGAGTGGCTCGACCACTTTGAAGAGTGGCTGGTGACCGATGAGTGGTCGGGCGGCGGCGCCCACCCTGAGATGAGGCCCAGGAGATGGGCGCGGCCTATGGCAGTCCACCCCATGCGATAGGAGCAGCCTCTGAACTCAATTCCTTCCAAGCAGAACGAAGACAAGAACCTGTCGTTGCTTCGCGCCCGGCGCCGGCTTTACAAGGCGGCCAAGCGGTACCAGGGGGCCGTAGTTATGGTGACGCTCTTGCTTCCCATCGTCAGCTTGAGCGCCTCGGCGTTCGCGCCTGGCGCGAAGGCGTACATCGCCGCAGCCGCGTTGTTCTTCGGGGTCTGCGAAGTCATCTTTCTCGACCGTTGGCACAAGGGGTTGATGAAGACTGCGGCGAAGCTGCAGGAGGACTTCGACTGCGACGTCCTGGAAATGCGCCGGAATGAGTTCCTCGAAGGCGCCTGTGTGGACCCTGAAGAGGTCTACGACCTCTCCGCCAAGAAGTTCGGCCCAGAGGGAGAGCAGCTTCTCGATTGGTATCCGGTAGCCGTCGGCAATGTGCCGATGCACATCGGCCGCATTCTTTGTCAGCGGGAGAACCTGCTCTACGACGGCAACGTGCGCAAGACCTATAGCCGCCTTCTGCGCATTGGGCTCCTTCTACTTGTCGCAGGTTTCGCCGTCTACAGCATCGCGGCAGGTCTGAAAGTGGAGTCGTTTCTCTTGACGGTCTTGGCCCCGGCGACGCCCGTTCTCAATTGGACACTGCGCGAGTTCTTCCGCCAACGCGACACTGTGGAAACGCTTGAGCGCCTCAAATCCGAGTCCCAGAAGTTGTGGAAGAAGGCGGTCGAGGGGATGCCCGCGAACGAGGCCGCCGAGCGGTCCCGCGAGCTACAAGACGCCATCTACAACCACCGCGTCGCGAGCCCGCTGGTCTTCGACTTCCTCTATCGGTTCCGACGAGACGGGCTCGAGGCCCAGATGAACGCCGGCGCACACCATCTCGTCGCCGAGTTCCATAAGAAGAACACGGCGACTGCCTGAGCACGAGTCATAAACCATGCAGATTCAACGGGCGACGCAGCTGAACATGATGGCCTTAGCCAATCGGATTCAGCCAATGGAGTCTGAACTGCTGGCCGCGAAGCTGCATCGCGCCTCTGTCAAATCTCGAATGGAGAAGGCGTTTGCGCTCCACAGCATGCGGGACATCGGCAGCCACTGCAGAGGCACTGCCATTCGCCAGTTCAGTGACCTGGACCTCATGGTCGTTCTTCGGAAGGGCGAGGTCACTTGGGGCGGGTCCGTGGTGTCGTCAGACACCATCATCCGGCGCGTTCTCGCGGAACTGCGCGGGCGCTTCGTCGCCTCCGACATTCGGCGAGATGGCTTGGCCGCAACCATTGCCTTTGGCAGTACCAAGCAGAGCCTCGATGTCGTGCCCGCGGTTTTCTCGCGCTTCGACAAGAACGGCATGCGGCCAGTCTTCCTCATCCCTGACGGACAAGGGGGCTGGCTTGAGACCAGCCCCCAGGTGCACGACAGGTACTTCGCGAAAGCTCAAGAAGCTAGCGGAAACAAGCTGCGCAAGGTCTCCCAGCTCATCAAGTGGTGGAAGCATGCGCGGGCGTCGTCTCTCCCCATTCGCAGCTTCTACGCGGACATGGTGCTCTCGGCCTATGGCACATGCACTGGCGCCAAAACGTATGGCCAGTGCCTGTACGAGTTCTTCAACGCTCTTTCGAACGGTCGGTGCGGCGCATTGCCAGACCCATGCGGGATTTCCGGAAACATCGCGGCCACAGACACGGAGGCTCAGCGCCAGCAGCTGCTTACCTCGGTTGAGTATGCGTTGGCGCATTCGCGCGCTGCCCTCATTGCGCAGCAACGACAGGATGCGCGAGAGGCGAACCGCCAATGGGACATCGTGTTCAATGGATGCTTCTAGATGCAGGCACATGCGCGTTGCGCAGTCAGGAATACACCGCTGCTTCTGGAACTCAGTCATTGCGCGGCCGAGCGACTGGGGGCAGCGTCGCGCGGACGCCCCATACATTCATGAAGCGGGTGAAGAGTCGCCCAACGACTGTATGTCGCTCAGCGCCACTAGGGCCGCCGTGGCCCCACCGGCCGCAACCGTTGCACAGCTGCCCGCCAATGCCTGGCGGGCAGCTTAAGACTGGGTGCTGTCGGTCAGGTTCGCGGATCGAGCGACAGCAGCCGCCGGAACCAGCCGTTCGCCGTCCGAGGAGGTGCACTGCTCGGCCACCTGGTGCTTCCTGTCGTCAAGCGATCTTGGTGCGTGACCCCGATCGCAATGTGCATCGAGATGCATCAGCGCGGTTGATCGAGCCCGCGGCGATCTGCAGCGCTTGCAGACGATGCGCTGCCTGTTGCGCGGTGCCGCACTTGCGACCGCGTGGCAATCCGGTCTTGTTGTAGGCACTGACGTACGCATGCCGGACCCATATCGCAGCTGCGAGCAACGCGAAAATCAGGGCGCCGATCGATCGCCAGTGCTCGGTAATGAATCCGGATGCCTCTTCTTGTGCCGCTGGCTCCTTCGTTGCGGCAAGCTTGTCGGGAGGTGTTGGCTGCGGCTGTGCGAGCGCAGCGGTTGCCTCGTTCGACTGCGAAACTAGCCGGTGCGCGGGGCTGCTCGCCGGAGCGGCTGTCGGTCGTGACGAGCGATCGCCTTCAACGCCGACCGGCCGTTGAGCTTGCTCCTGCGGCACGATGGGAGCCTCCACAGTCGAGGCTGGGTGCAACGTTTGCGGCGTGTTGCCCGTCGGCCGCGCGGCACCCCCTCTGCGATACAGGATCTTGCTGGTGCCGACTTCGCAGGTCCCGATGACCTTCGCACCGGGCGGCACGGGTGTGCCAGCCGGCACGGTTTCGAGGTTGTAGCCGCGCGCACCGGCGGCGTCGATGCCCGCAGCCAGCACGCCCTTCAGCTGATCGCAAGGCATCTGCGCCTGGGCGCCGGCGGCAAGCAGCATAGAAAAGGCGACGACGGCGACGACATGAATCATGGATGCTCGCTTCTCGCATGGATAGGACGCGCTGGGTCATGATGCCGCGTTCGGACCGGCGCACGCTATTCGACCCTGCGACAACGGGGCTCGACCTCGATCACTGGGATCCTGTCGATGAATGCTTGGTCGATAGACGCTCTACTTGAGCCAAGCGCTCCACATTGGCTCTCGCCGCGGCAATCACTTGTGGTTCACGACTGAGAATGGCCGCTCCTTCCAGGCGAGGCGCATTCTGCGACAGGTTGCTGGCTCATCGGGACGCCACAGAGCCGACGTTCGTCATTGTCCGCAAGTGGCCGCATCCGTGAGTTCGCGCCACGGCCCTACAGCTGACGTTCGCGGGAGACGGTGCCCGCGCGAAGGTCAGGTACTCGGTCACGCAGTGAACTCACGCGGCCGGCCACTTCCCGACGTTCGTCAACGTCAGCTTTACGGCATCAGACCTGATCAAATGGGCTGCGCACGCCGCGTCCACCGCGGTGGGTCAACATGGACGGCACCGAAAAGGCCGTCATCCTCGCCCAGGTGGGTCACTTTTACTTCGGCGCAGTGGGTCAGTATTACTTCGGCGCTGACACCTACGAACAGAGTGCTAGATTTCCTCATGGTCCGTCTCCTCGCAAATTGGCAACGACCCGACCGCCTTGCGGTCCGGTGCATTGGTGTAGCTCTGCGCGCCTCTGGCGTGCAACCTACGTTGTTGCAGGGGACGGACCGCCGAATTCACGAAGCCATCTTGTCTCGGCACAGTCTCAAGACGAACATTGACCAGTGCGCCAGCGGTCCGACGCATCTGAGGGCTAGATATGGTTGATCAAACATGAACGTGGAAGACTGAACATGGGCATCCGTCTACGCGCCCTGAGCGCATGGTTGCTGTCGTTGTCGTTGCTTGCGGGTTGTGCAACCACAGTGGTCCAGGAGGGTGAACCTGGGACGCGTCCAGCCCAGGACACAGTGGCAAGGGAGGCGATGCAGTTCACTGACGTGCCTCTTGGCACCGCAGTGACAGTGACGATCGATGCCAAGTCACCAAGTTGCATGGTCGACGGAATTCCCCGCAGGTTTGCATCATTCTCCTTGCCAGATGGCTTTTCGCGACGCTATCTGGACTTCGTGTCGCTGCCCCATGGCGATGGGTGGACGATCTATAAATTGAAGACGCTCGTGCCGGTCTTCACATTCCTGGATGTAGATCGCCAGGTGATCGTTACCACCGACTCCGGCCGCATGGAGAACCGTCGGCTGTTTGGGGGCAATCGTTTCGAGGGACGTGTTGCTGTTCCTGCCCGTTCTCGGTACGTGATCGTTCACGGAACGGAACAGGCGCCAGGTCCGCTGATAGTTCACGGTGATCCTGGGTACATGGCTTCCATTCCCGGAAGCCGGCTGGGCTCACTGACGTTGACGCTTAGCAATGTCGGCATGGCGAGGGTCACCGATACCGGATTAGCAGAAGATTCCAGCAAGGCGAAGCTCTTCTACCTGGCTTCAGTTGATGGGATTCGTGTGTACCCCAACGCGGCGAGCGAGTCCCGATTCGCCAGTTCGGGGGCAGGAATGAATCTCAGGCCCCAGTTCCCTTCACGTCTGGTTCCGGTGAAGCCGCTGAAGGTCATCGTTGTCGGTACGCATGCAACTGGGGCCCCGATCCACGAACTTGCTTCGAGGGCGGCAGGCACCTTCTGGTCGGTGGAAGCCGAACTCGACTTTGCGCCTGAAATCGACAAGACGTATGTAGTGAAGGGCAACCTCCAAACGGAAGGCTCGACAGTCTGGATCGAGGATGCGGCGACTGGCCAACCTGTCACGAAGAAGGGAACGTCAAGCGATCGACCGGGTGGTCGGTAATGCTGCCCGAATGCGAGACACGCACCGTCCCCAGATGACGCACCTCGGCGTCTCGTGGCGCCTCGGCCACCGCGATGTCGATGCTGTCCTTGTGAACGTCCAGACCTACGAACAGAGTGCTAGATTTCCTCATGGTCCGTCTCCTCGCAAATTCGCAACGACCCGACCGCCCTGCGGTCCGGTGCATTGGTGTAGCTCTGCGCGCCCCCGGCGTGCAACCTACGTTGTTGCAGGGGGCGGACCGCCCGAATTCACGAAGCCATCTTGTCTAGAACTCACATGCACCAGTTCTGGAAACGCGAGAAGACTGCCCTTTCGCCCTATCTGCGCGATCCAGGGCGACTTGGAGATGTGATTGCCGCAATTCAGGCCATGGCCACATACAAGTTCTACAAGCTGTCAGACCGCGTCGTCGACCGCGAAGCCCGCTTGCGACTGGTCGAGCACCTGGGCCATGCACGCGAGTCTGTTGGGGCTGCCTATCTGGGCGCGATCCGGCACAAGCAAGCCTTGAACGCCGAAGGAGTTCGCCAACAAGACCTACTTCGAGCTGACGGGCGTCAAAGTCACCGGTGCAAGGCGGCCCGCCGATAGAGACGCCGCGCTTGCGCTGGAAGAACGCGACCTCGTGTGAGAGAGTCGCGGCCATGCCTGTCGCCGCCCTCCTCGCCTGCTTCGTCATCGGTATCGCCGACGGCGACACGCTCACCGCTCGCTGCGAGGCTGCGGGCCCTGGACGCACAGCCAACCTCGTCGTGCGGCTGGCCGGCATCGACGCTCCCGAGAAGCGACAACCGCTTGGCCACCGCAGCCAACAACACTTGGCCGCACTCTGCTTCCAAAAGCGCGCCGAGATGCATGCCCTCGACACGGACCGGTACGGTCGCACGGTCGCTCGCGTGGTATGCGACCGCACGGACGCGAATGCCGAGCAGGTGCGCTCCGGCATGGCCTGGGCATACCGGCGCTACGCCACCGACGCTGCCCTGTCGAAACTCGAAAAGCGGGCGCGAGCGCAACGCCTTGGCCTCTGGGCTGACCCCGCGCCCATCGCACCCTGGGATTGGCGCCATTCACCCACCGCCCAATGCCACGGGGCCCCGCCATGGCCCAAAAGCTGTCTCAGCGCATGAGCGATGTACAAGGCCGGTGCCTCGCATCCGCCGCGGAGCCGCACGTCCAGGTCAACGCATCGCAGGAGCGATAGCGTCAGAGTTCAATCGCGTCGGGCACGAACGCGCCCCACTCCAGCAGTTCCGCCAGCCGCCGAATGATCCACACCGCCTCCGTGGGGCCGACGCCGGACGTCGGCTCGCGCAGCACGCGATGAATGCGGTGGAGCACGTCGTGCTCGGTGACGCCAAGCTCCCACAACACCGTGCGAGCCTTGTCCATCAAGGCGGTCGCCAGGTCCTCGCACAACTCATAGCGCTCGGCGATCTCCTGCCGCGACGCGCTCGGCTTCACCCGCCCTGGCGGGACGAACAGAGCGATGAACGAGGCCGGGATCTGAACTTGCGAATCGTCGGACATGGCGTGAGTCTGGGCCTGACCGGGCGCCTGAGGCGCCCGACCGCGTTCAGCCCTTCTTGCTCTTCGCCGCAGTCGCCTTCTTGGCGGCGGGCTTGGCAGCCCGGGCAGCCGCCTTGCGCGCGGCCGCTTTCGGGTCGACGGCCGCCTTGAAGGCCGAGCCGGCGGTGAACTTCGGCAGCTTCACCGCCGCAATCTTGATCTTGTCGCCGGTGGCCGGATTGCGGCCCGAGCGCGCAGCGCGAGCGGTCTGCTTGAAGCTGCCGAACCCCGGCAGCGTCACCGTGCCGCCCTTCTTGACGGTCGTGACAACGGCATCCAGCACGGTGGCCAGCACGCGCCCTGCTTCGGCCTTGCTCAGGTCATGCGCACCGGCGATGTGTTCGATCAGTTCTACGCGGTTCATTCTCTGTCCGACAGCACCCGGGATTCGGGCGGCGCATTGTGCCCTGACAGATTCGGCCCAGCACCCCGATTCAGGCGGCGCGCGACCACCGCCTGCTCGCCATGACGAACGAGAGCCCGCCGAGCATGACCTGGATCACGATCGGCAACGGCTGGATGTGTCCGACATGAGGGTCGCGCATGGACTGCACGCGGCGCAACGACCGCTGGACCGTGGACCCGCTTCGGCACCGCGGCCCACCGGCACGTGCGATCGCGGGTCATCGCTCGGTGCACCTCAGTGCCGGCGCTGGGTGGCGAGCGGCGCAAGGCAGTCTGCGGTGAACGTGCGCTGTGGCGCCTCGAATCGCGCGGCACATCGACGCAAGTAGCTGGCAACCAGCGGCGCGCGCTGCGGCTCGCCAAACTTCACCTGCGCATGCAGCCGCGCCAGCATGGCCCCGAGCTCGATGTCCACCGCCTCGGTGACCGGATCGTCACGGCCCTCGTAGGCGCCCGCCTCCGCCTTCGCGGCCATGCCGTGCGCAGCCACGTCGAGGAAGAAGCGGCGGTTGGGATGGATGACGTGGTAGAGCAGCTGGGTCGCGACATAGACGCACGCGTCCTGGGCCGGCCCCATGACGATGACCGTGTCCTGCTCGACCCGCAGGCCCGCGTCATCGTCGCGCACGCCGAGCGCCTCGCCGGACCAGACCTGGCCGAACAGCACCACATCGCACTCGTGTTCGTGCGGTCGCCGGCGGGTGGCGCGCCTTTGGCCATCGCCGGCCGGCGGGATCTTCACGCCCAGCAGGTCGTGCGCCAGTGCGCGTTGCAGTGCCCAGCTCAGGCTGCGGATCGGATCACGGTTGAACATGTCGGCATCTCCTGCGCGTTCAGGCATCCACTGTGAACCGGCACGCCTCGGAAGCAACACGGATCCGGGCACCGTTGCGGCTCGGTGCCGCGCTCCAAGAGAACACGAAAGACTTGCGGCTCGCACGATCCGCCGGGTGAAGTGCCGCGCCGTCAACACGGAACGGCGTGCGTTTCAGGCTCGGTATCGTGGTTGCAGGACATCGCTTCTGCGGCCATGCTTGATCCGCTGCCAAACGACCCCCGGGTCGTTGCCCTCCCTCGTTGGAGGTGTCTCCGCCGCAAGGCAGGACCGAGCTGCCGCAGTCAGCGAAGTGAGCTTGTGAGCGTGTGTTGAGCCGTCGCTTGGCCGCAAGGCGGGCGACGCGTAGCGAGAAGGTAAGGCCGCCACACGCGGCTGGAGCGGGCGATGGGTCTTCGGGTCCATCGCCCTTTTTCATGTCGGCCTGCAGTCGGGCCGATCGATCTTCAACCCAGCGGGGAACACCAGCCTCCCCGCCCGGGGCCGCGGCGTTCCCTCGTCCTTTGAAGGAGAGCGCCATGTTGAACCTGAGCACCGTACCTGCGCGCCCGCGCATCTGCGTCCTGCTGGGTGGTGGGCCGCGGCAAGCCACTGCACGTGCCGCGCCAAGCATCGCGGCGCTGTTGCGCCCCGCGCTTCGCCAACCCGCGTGACGCACCGAGCTTTTTCGACCAACCCCGGGTGGGCCCCCAAGCGACTTGCGCGGGGTGCCCCGCCTCCGATCCGTGAGGAAACCATGAGCCTGATTCAATACCAGCAAGCGACCTACGCCGGGCAGTTGCGGGACCAGTTGGAACTGGCCGGCTGCGACGCCCGCATCGCAGCCCTCGTGTCGCGTGTCATCGGAGAGCTGATCGATCACGTGTCACATGCAGAAAGCGACTTGAGACGCGACATCAACGAAGCAGAGGCGCGTGCGGCGAGGCGAGCAAGCGAGCTGAGCGCGTTCAAGCGCGACCTGTTCGACCGCTTCATCGGCATAACGCTGTTCATCATGGCGGTCGCGGTCGTCTGCGGCGTCATCGGCGTGCTAATCACGCTGTTCCAGTGAGCGGGGGCCGCGATGGAACCGTCTCAAGTCATCGGGCGCGTGATGACGCCGTTTGGCGACGCCTTCGTCCGCGTCGGCCGCTACCCGGCCGGAGGCGCGATCGCCGTGCAACTGGTGGGCGTCGGCACGGCCGAGCCGCTGGGCGTCTTCTCGACCAACCTGGTGCCCTACGGCGCGCGCGTTGGCGACGCGGAGTTCTGCGCCAAGGTGTGGTCCGAGAACGAGCCGCTGGTGGAGCCCATGCTCGCATCGGGCCTGTTCGAGGACACGGGCCGCGTGGAGCCGTCGGGCTACGTGCTGGCGCCCGTGTGGCGCATTAAGAGCCCAGAACATGTGCCACCGCTGACGAGGCGTCGCGCGACTCGGGAAGGAGCGCCGTCATGGTCGAAGTGAAGTTCATCGACGGCACGCCGGTGCCCGACGACTACCTCACGTCGATATCGCGGCTCGTTCGCGACGCGGCACTGGCCATCGACTTGTTTGGCGAGGACGAGCTGGAAGCCGCGGCTCGCGAGCAGGCGTTGGGCGAAAAGCCGAACGCCCACACGATGCCCATGCGCTGCTGCGTGTGCGGCGAGGAGATCTTCGACCAGGACGAAAGCGCGTTCGGCGCCTGCGCAGACTGCCTGGACAACGTTCAGCGCGATCCTGACCACTTCATCGAGTCGCTGAACCCGAAGCGATAGCGTCTTTCGCTCACTTCGTGGCCCAGGTCACCTCTTGGAGGTACCTGGGCCCTCCTCTTGTGAGTCCCTGCACTGGTCACCGCTGCTACGATGACCACTCATGCGCCATGGCACGTGTTTGGCGCGACGAGACCCTGACTCACAAGCAGGGCACAGGCTAGCGAGAGAAGTTGATTGCGATGAAAGCGAAGTGGGTCGTCCGCCTGGGGCAGTCAGAGTGGGCGCGGCACACGGATGCCCTGAATGTCGACGAGTCGCTGCGGCTCATCGGCAGCGTGCAGCACGGTGCTCAACAGGGCGCGCTGGCCGTGGACGGCAACGGCAACTACTTCCAGGTCAACGGCCAGTACATCGCACCGCTGAACAAGCGCCATGTCGGGAAGGCGGTGTCGGTTGCCCAGGCGCGCGCGCCCTTGCAGCAAACATCCCGCCGACCGCAAAGCGCCGCGACACCGGTCGTCACTGTGCGGCGCAGGCGCCTCGCCAGCGCCGTTCCGCCACCGAACCCGACCTCCGGCGAGGACTGAACCGCCCCCTCAGCCCTGGCCCCACCACCCTGGCTGTTGCTTCCCAGTTTGGTACGGGCCTGCGTTGTGCTGCAATGGGCAATGAACGCCGCCTTGCCATGCGACTGCCCCGCCGCTTCGACGACGCCCTGATGCACCCGCCCGACGCCCGCAGGGCCGTCGACGCAGCGCTGCTCGCTTCGCTGCGGGCCTGGTGCGAGGGCGGTGCCGGCGCGATGCTGACGAAGCCGCTGCGCGTGGCCAGCATCGCCCCGCACGCCGGTCTGGACGCCGCGGCATGCGTGCTGGATGGCAGCCACGATCTGGCGCGTCTGGGCCGCTGGCGCGGTCTGTGGTGGCGCTTGCAGATTCTGTGGCAGGAGCATGTGATGGGGCGCGGCACTCACCCCGGCGCCCCCTGGGATTGCGGTTGGTGGCGAGACGGGCCACTTGGCCCCGCCGAAGCGTTCCAACCCGCCGGGCCACGCTGCTGATGCTGCGCGAACCGGACCCTGCCGTCGCCGCGGCCCTGCTAGCCACGCTGCATGCAAGGAGCCCGGGCTATGCCAGGGCTATGCCAGGCCGCTGCGCGTGTTGGTGGTGTCAGCAGCGGCGGTGCCCGGGATCGCGCGGCTTTAGCTCCGGACCATCTATGGTTATGGCACCTGGATGCGTGTGGACGACGTCCAACACGTTGCCTCTATGTCCATGTAGCGGCACTGTACATGCTGTCATAACTGGGAACCGGGTATGGGTCCACGCCGACGCCTCGTAGGAAGAGCTCGCGCCCAGGTTCGACGGTCGGATTTGCATGGATATACCAAGCCGGCCGGCTTCGCGCCGGAAACTTATGGAAGTAGCGCGCCCGCTCAATGAGGAGCCAACGCAGGAACACCTCGTGCTCGCCGAGATTCAGACCCAAGAACACCAACGGCTTGTGCAGGAAGATCTGAAGCCACGTATTTGCGCCTGGCCAGGCGGTGATGTTGCTAGCGCCGAAAAGACGCGTACCCGAGCGCTGAAACCAGCTGCGTGCTCGCTCGACAGACCCCATGTAATGGGATAGGCCCAAACGGATGCTCTGCCTGTAGCGCTGCATGCCGTTTATGTGCCAAATGGCAAACTGCTTGAGCGGGTTGACGACCGGGCCAACTGCGTAGCAAGTGCTCCAGGGATAGAAGGCGGTGAACTTGTCCTTGCCGCACCTCTGAAGGGTCGCGGAGCAGCTGAGGCCGAGCGTGTTCTCGAAGTTCGTCGTCAGGATAGGCACCGAGTGTGCTTGAGCCCAGCGAACGATGTACTGGTGCTGTGGCAAAGGCGTCCAACTGGCCATCAAGTTGCAGAACTCGGCCTGCAGGCGAATTTTGATGCCCGCTTTGACGACGGCCAGGTCCAGCACGTCATAGAACTCGGTCGCGGATACTCCGCCAGGTATTCCGGCATGCCCCGGGTTGATGTGCTTGCGCGCCAAGCTGGTCAACATCGCGTCCCACGCATTCGTTCCTGTGGGCGCGTTGTACCGGTTGATGCCGTTTCCGACGACCAGTGCAACGTCGTTCTTGTTCGTTGCCAGGAGTGCTTGCATGGTGTCGTGTCAGTTGACCCGATTGCATCATGCTGCAATCGGGTTCTACGAGCCAAGCGTGCTGCACGGATTCATTGGATAAGATCGAGCCGTCGCTGTCGACCGCAACGCATGAGTGCCAACGAACGACCTCCGACAGCTGCGATGCTGCGCCGCGCTCGCGATGAGTTTGCGCATCTGCTCGCGGTGCCGACGAACGAATCTACGTGGCAGCGCTTTTTCGCTTCGAACCGACACGCACTCTCTGCCTCCCTGCCGTTGAAGTTGCTGCCGTGCGACATCGTTCCGCTGGGGCGACCGGGCAGGTCGGAGCCCGACTTCCTCATCTACCCGGGATCGGACCGGTCCGCAAAGTTGCACGGCATCATTGAGCTCAAGACACCCGATGCGCGCGTTGTGCGCCAGCCCAGGCGCAACGTCCTAACCCTCTCGGACAGCGCACAGACTGCGGTTCGCCAAGTCCTCAAGTACGACCAGGGCTACGACAACTTTGCCCCGATGCAGCGCACCCTTTCATTTCAGGCGGCCTCGCATCTGTTCATCATCATCGGCCGGGCAAGCGAACTGATGTCGATCGAGCCGAGCCTGCTCGGGGACCTGAAAACGCTGTTCCCGCCAGGCATTAGGTTTCTGGGGTTCGACGAGTTGTTTCACAACCTGGATCGGCAGTTGCCGAAGAGCGTCGTGGTGCTCGCAGCCCGACCGATCGAACTCCGCGAATCAGACTTGGACGACTTGCTGGGCGAGGTAGTTCATCTCGACCTCGTGCTACACCGTTTGGTGGCCGCGAGGCATATTGTTCGGACGATGGGGATCCATGACCACTCGGACCGCGACACGCTTCCCGCAAACGAGGCGTTGACCCAATCGCGAAGCTCGAATCGCGAGCCAATCGATTTCCGGGTCCTCGCACCGTTCAGTCACCCCTCCCCGATGGCGAGCCGGTTTCGCCCCGCGGGCGTTGGCGGCTTCTACGGCACTACCAGCCTTGCCGCTGCGCTGGCCGAACACCGGTATCACTTGGGACGCTTTCACGAGGCCACCGAAGCCGGGCCGACCGACGTTGTACTGAGGCACTACACGTTCAACTTCTCCGGCATGTTGGCGCGGCTGCCGAGGACACCGCTGTCGCAGTTGCTCCTCGATCCGGAGACCTATGATTTCTCCGTGCAGGCAGGCAGGATGGCCATCCGAAAGGGAATCGAGGGCATCCTCTATCCGTCTGTGCGAAGCGAAGGTCTGGCTGCAATCATCTACACGCCCCATGGCATCTCGCCACCCGAGGACCTTGGCAGCTTGATGCTCTCGTGGAACGGGACCGGGTGGGTCAACTAGCCGATATCGCCGTTTCTTGTTGTGCGGACCTCCGCGCCAGATGCACCGTTCAACTCATCTCGTCAGTGCCCTTCCATCCTTCCCGAGGCAACCCGAAGCGCACACGCGGCCATACCCGCCGAAGTCACGCGCTGGGCGCTGGATCATGGGGTCCCGAGCAAGCCAGTCTCGGCGATTGAGCAACGAAATCGATGACTATCACCGAGCATCGGCGGGCCCTGGGCGGTGCAACGCAGGTCAACGGACGCCTTGCGGCGCTCGCCAACTGGAGCGTTAACCGAACGACTACTGTTCGGCGCTGAATTGGGCGTCTTGACCCGGCAGCAGCGGGTCGTTTTCGCGCTTCGGAGGTCACGTATCGGCGGAACGGACCGCTGGCGTGTCTTCACCCCCCACACGTGCTGAGCGACCCAGGCCTCCCTCGAAGCCTCACGCGGTCTGCCGCTCCCGACACGCGATGAAGCGCTTGACCTCGATCACGCTGTCCGCGAGGGACCATAGCTCTGGGGTCTGCGAAACGAACAGCTCCTGCTCGTATCCACCGAGCCGAAGTACTTCGCGCTTCATCGCGACAAACATGCGCTTGCGTTCGGGGTCGAGCGGTCCATCCGCCTCGTCGGAGAACAGCGTCTGGTAGCGCCGTCCCGCCGACTGCGCGAGGTACACCGCGATCGCCCGCGTCAACGCCTCGTCGATCCACACGCGCTCACCGCCGCTCATCATCGCGACGCTCTTTGAGGCGCCGGTCTCGGCGTCAAACACGATCACGTCGAAGCCTTCCTTGAGGTCCTTCCTGGCGGTCTCGACCTGGGTCGTGATCGACACGGTGAAGCGCGGCCCGTAGCAGCCCAGCAGCAGTTCGTTCGTCAGGCTCGCGAGCGTCGGCCCGGCGTCGTCGATGCACAGCGCGATCACGCCGTCGTTGCCGAGCGCCTTGGTCAGCGCAGTCCACAGCGCCAGTTCGGTCTCCAGATGCGCGACCGCGCTCGCGGCCATCTGCCCGTCGGCCAACTGCGTCGCCGACGACTGGAGCCGTCCGACCAGCTCGGCGTGCCGGGTCACCGCGGCCGTGTGGGCCACCTCCGCAGCATCGAGGGCCTGCTTGGCGCGCGTGGCCGCCTGTTCGGCCGCCGCACGTCGACTGCCATCGAACGGCGGTGGCAGGCCGGCGAGCTGCCCCGTCAGGCGCGCCGATGCGGCGTCAAGCTCGGTCACCTCGCTGGCATGGCGCTCGCCCGCCTGCCGCGCGGCAGCGTCGCATCGGGCGTACTCGTCCCGGGCGCCCGCCTGCGCCGCGTGCAATCGCTGCCCGATCTCCGCGGCCTCTATGGCGATCCCGTTCAACCGGTCCTGCGCCTGGCGCACGGACCCGGCCAGCGCGGCATCCGCATTGGCGACGCGCCGCTGCTCGATCACCGCGTCGAGCGAGGCGCGCGCCAGAGCGACCGGCGCTCCCGCGTCGCCCATGCCGGCCAGCTCGCGCTCGAGCAGGTGGCGCTCGGCATCGAGCGTCGCCACCTCCCGCTGCACCTGCGCGATCTTGAGATCCGCGCTGGGCTGGAGCGCCTTCGCCTCGTGCGCATCGGCGAGCAACTTGCACGCGCCCTGCAGCGGCAGGCCATTGCATGGCACTTCCTGCGTGAGCCCGAAGCGCTCGCGCAGCTGTTGGGCGCGTAGCGCGGCCGCACCCACCTCGCGCTCCAGGCCCTGGCGGCTCGCGGCCATCACCTGCAGCCGCTGGCGGATCCGGGCAGCCCGCTCGCCCATCTCCTCGGCCATGCGCAACGCCGTCCGCGTGGCCTGTTCCTGCTCCGCCAGCAGCGGCAGGCGCTCCACAGCCGCATGGATGGCATCCTGTCGGGCCAACAGCGACTGGGCCGCAGTGAGGTCGCGTTGCAGCCTCCCCCTGGCGGCCGCAGCGGACTCCTCGGCGGCGCGCAGCGCATAGTCCGCGCGCTCGCGCCGCGCTCTGAAATCTTCCCCCAGGCGGACGTGGGCGCCGACCAGCACGGTCTTGCGCCGCGCCAGTTCGCCGATCTGCGCCTGCAGCGACTGCCGCAGCGTCTCGATGCCGGCCGCAGCGGCGCGCTCGGCCTCGCACGCGGCGAGCTGCTGCTGCGCCGCTTGGAGGCTCGCCTGAGCCACGTCCCTGCTCTCCACCGTCGAGCGGATGCGCGCCTGCGCGTCCTCGACCATCCGCCGCAGGTGCTGCACCGACTCCTCTACCGCGCGATGTCGCGCGAGCGCCGCGCGCCGTTGCTCCAGCGCGTGCTGCAGCAGCGCGGCGACGCGCGCCGCGTTCTGCCCGGTGGCCCGAATCTGCTCCAGCCCGAGCAATTCGACGAGCAGTCCCTTCACCTCGCTCGGCCGGTACGCCGAGAGCTGGCGCCGGTTCTGGGCATGAAAGGCCGAGGTGAAAAAGGTTTCCGGCGAGCCGAGCAGGCCCTCGACGCAACGATCGTAGGTGTCGGTCTTGCCATCCGAGCGGGTGCCGTCCGGCATCACGACCGGCATCCACCGGCCGTCCTTCCACTCGTGCAAGAAGGCCTCGGTACGTCGTGTGCCATTCATGCGGAAGACCAGCTGCGAGCGCAAGCGCCGGCCGTCGTGCATCCATTCGAGATCCTTGCCGCCTTCCGGCGCACAGAGGTGGTCGTAGTACGAGAAGCCGCCGACGCAGGCGCTCGTGGCGCGGGACGGCATCAGGCGGTACGGGTGCGCGTTGTCGATGATCGTCGTCTTGCCGCTGCCGTTCGGCCCCACCAGCGCGACGAGTTGCGCGTCCGCAGCCAGGGACGCGAAGTCGAGCGTGAGCTCGTCGCGGCCGAGCCCGTCGCGGATGCCGGTGAAGCCTTTGAGGGTGAGTCGCAGAGGTTTCATGCGAGGTCAGGGTCGGTTGAGGGACAGGGATCGCGCGGTGGCGAGACCCGGCTGTCGGGCCGTCGATCACGAACGGTTGTACGCGCCGGGCAAGTGACATCAAGCCCTGCACGGCGCTCGATCAAAGGTCTATTCGCCGAAGAGATCGGCCATCAGCGACGTGCGCTCGGGCATCGGTTCGCAGGGGCGCGTCTCGGTGACCGTGCCGCCCAATGCCGCAACGTCATCGAGGATCCCTCGCACGATCTCCTCCGGTGGCGTGGCCTGCAACCAGCTCAAGCGCTCCGCCAGCGGCTCACCGTCGACACCCGCGAGCTCGGCCCAGCGCCGCAGCTTGTCCGCCAAGGTCGGCACCGCGCTGATGCCGGCCGAGCGCGCGCGCAGCAACGGCACGACCCGCCCTTCGAGCCGCAACTCCGCGGCCCCCGCCAGCAGCCGTTCGATCTCATCGCGGTCCACCGAGGCGCGTTCTTCCTCGGCAATTTGCCAGCGCACGCGCACGAAGGCGCCGACCACATCGGCCGCCGCGGCGCGAATCGCATCCATGTCCGGCCGGCCACTGAACGTGAGATGCAACATGCGCCGCGCCGGGGTCTCGACGAACCGGAAGCTCGCGCCGTGCGGCGACACGTCCCACAGCAGGCAGCCCTTCGCATCCTCCTCGCCGTAGTGCAGCCGGCCGATCGAGCCGGGATAGGCGATCACGCGCCCGTCCTGCGTCCAGGCCTGGTGCTTGTGGATGTGGCCCAGCATGAACGCCGAGGCCTGCGCCGCGAACAGACTGCCAGTCGTGAACTCGTGATCCAGCCCGGCCATCGGCACGCCGTGCTCGGTGACGCAGCCGCTGACGGTGCCGTGCGACACGCCGACCGTCGGCACGCCGGTGGCCAAAGCTTGGCGGTGGATCTCGCCGAAGCCGGCCAGCAGCGCGGCCAGTTGTTGGCCGACGGCCTCGGCCGCCGCCGTGGCACCGACCGCGGCAGCGACGGTCGCCTTGTTGACGGTCGGCACGCACGACAGCAGCACCTGCGCGCCGGGCGGTAGGTTGTCGAAGCGCCACGCGTCGCTGGCGACCCAGCCCTGCGCGCCGCACCACGCCACCTGGTGGATGCGGTCGGCCACGTGCACCGGGTAGCGCCCGCCGAGCAGCCGGAACACATCCAGCGTGCCGGGTGGCTCGTGCGAGTACGTGCCTTGCAGCATCAGCACCGGGCAGTGGTCGGCGAGCCGGCGCACGAGGCGTGCGAGCGCGACGAACGACGGCGAGTGCACATCGATGGCGTGATCCGTCGAGTCGCCGCTGATGACGGCCAGCTCGGCCCCTCTTGCCACCGCGGCATCGGTCGCGAAGGCCGTGCAGCGCTCGACCTCGGCCAACGTCTTCGGGTCGCCGAAGTGCAGGTCGGACAGGTGGGCAATGCGCATCATCGTCCCCTCCCCTCAACCGGCATCGAGCTCGGTGTCGATCAGCGCGGCCAGCGCATCCGGCGCCTGCGCGTGCTGCTCGACCTCGCGCAGGGCGCGTGCGAGGGTGTCCGGCTGAAGCTGCCAGTGCTCTCGCCGAAAGCGCCGCGCAGCATAGATCCCGTAGCGTTCGGTCGACACGTTCATGCCGTGCAGCAGCAGGCGCAGCCGCATGACCTGCGGCCCGACCTCCTTCAGCAGCGTAGCGGCCTGGCCGAGCGTCTCGGGCGAGCGTCCCCATTCGTCGGTGCGCCAGGTGTCGAGCGCGAACCGCTTGAAGGCGTCGACCTCGATGCCGTACTGCTCCAGCGCGGCCGCCACCTCGCCGCGCAACTGCTTCACGGCGGCTCGCACGTCTGGCGTAGGCTCGGCGGGCGGAGGCGGCGCCGACCGCTCCGCGCTCTCAACGGCCGACGGCATGGGCGGCACCATCTCCACGACCCCGCCTTCCAGCACGTTGGCCGCCACCTGCGCCGCGGCATTAACCTGCGCCGGCTCGCCCGCCAGCAGCAGGCTGCCCACATCGATGTGCGCCTGCAGTTCGATCAGCCAGGCGCCGCCCTTGACCGCATCGCCGTTGTCGTCGATGCGGGTCACGTCCTTGTAGACCTTGGTCAGCCAGAACGTCTGCTGGCCGAGCAGGTAGCCCGACAGCCGGCCGCCGCGCATGCGCGCCACGTGCAGCAGCTGCTGGCGGATGCCGTCCATGCTGTAGAAGCTGCGCGTGGGCAGCGCGATCAGGTTCACGGTGGGCAGGCCGGGCACGATGAACAGCAGCCGCGCATCCAGGTTGCACTGGCGCTCCTGGTACTGCGGGCAGCGCTCGGGGTCGCACACGCCGCCGAACTCGGGCCGGTCCACCACCTTGCGCCCGCCGAACAGGCGGATCACGCGTCCGGTGGCGTCCTTGGGCACCGCAGCGTAGGTCTTGCACCGGCGCACGCCGCTCTCGTCGTACTCGGCCCAGTACTTGCGCTTGCCGGCGGCCCACACCTGCAGCGTGTGCGGCATGAGCA
>CBINKC010000073.1:0-22074 GCA_966251135.1 uncultured Burkholderiaceae bacterium | reverse complement strand
TGTCGGGGTTGTTGATGAAGTACGGCGACAGGTAGCCGCGGTCGAACTGCATGCCTTCGACCACTTCGAGTTCGTTGTCCAGGCTCTTGCCGTCCTCGACGGTAATCACGCCCTCCTTGCCCACCTTGTCCATCGCGTCGGCGATGATCTTGCCGATTGACTCATCACTGTTGGCCGAGATGGCACCGACCTGAGCAATCTCCTTGCTGGTGGTGGTCGGCTTGGATTGCTTCTTCAACTGCTCGACGAGGGTGGCCACGGCACGGTCAATACCGCGCTTGAGGTCCATCGGGTTCATGCCGGCGGCCACGTACTTCATGCCTTCGCGCACGATGGCCTGGGCCAGCACGGTGGCGGTGGTGGTGCCGTCACCGGCGTTGTCGCTGGTCTTGGAAGCGACTTCCTTGACCATCTGGGCGCCCATGTTCTGGAGCTTGTCCTTGAGCTCGATCTCCTTGGCGACCGAGACACCGTCCTTGGTGACGGTGGGGGCGCCGAACGAGCGCTCGAGCACCACGTTGCGGCCCTTGGGACCCAGCGTGACCTTGACCGCGTTGGCCAGGATGTTCACGCCTTCGATCATGCGGGCGCGTGCGTCGCCGCCGAAGACAACTTCTTTTGCTGCCATTGTCGTGTTCTCCGATTGAGTGGTTCAGTGTGGCGCTTGCGGCTTACTTCTCGACGACGGCGAACAGGTCTTCTTCGCGCATCACCAGCAACTCGTCGCCGTCGACCTTGACGGTCTGGCCGCTGTACTTGCCGAACAGGACGCGGTCGCCCACCTTGATGTTGAGGGCCACGAAGTCGCCCTTGTCGTTGCGCTTGCCCGGGCCGACGGCCACGACTTCACCCTGGTCGGGCTTCTCGGCGGCGTTGTCGGGAATTACGATGCCCGACGCAGTCTTGGTCTCGTTTTCCAGGCGCTTGACGATCACGCGATCGTGCAACGGACGAAGTTTCATAGCATCTCCTTGATGTCTCACATGGACGTCTGGGGTCGTGAACGAAAGCTTGCCCTCATTCACTTAAAGCGAGGTGGACGGTGCCGCCCACCATTAGCACTCTATGTGGTTGAGTGCTAGCAGGTGAATTATAGGGACGGGTTCGTCCGTTTCAAGACCGTCGCTTCAATGTGGCTTGGGCGGCTCTTCGGTGTCGGCGTCCTCGGAGCTGGGGGGCGCGGGAACCCGGTAGCCCTCGCTAGCCCAAGCGCCGAAGTCCATGTTCTTGCAGCGCTCGCTGCAGAAAGGGCGGTGGAGGTTCTCCGGGGCATACACGCTCGGCCCGCCGCAGCAGGGGCAGCGCACGATACGCTTCGGTGCAGTCGACATCGCGATGTTCTTCATCCGCACAGCGTCAGCTCGAACGCCGTGTCCGCGGTACTAGGCTTGAGGCGACCCTCCGCGTCCTGTTGCATCAGCCGCACCGACGCCATCAGCCGGTGACCCGCGATTTCAGGCACGAGGCCGTCGTCACCGTTGACCCGAACACGCATCAGTTGGTAGGTTCTTCCGGCGGGAAGGCTTTGCTGGTACTGGCCGCCTTGCGCCACCACCTTGTGCGGCACGCCGGAGTCGCGCAGCAGGCTCAGCAGCACGTTCAGTGCTTCGGCCAGCGGCATCAGAGAGTCGATCCACTGCAGCAAGTCAGCGCGACGTCGCTTCGCGTCAAGCTTCTGCCACATGTGATACGCCGGCAGGTCGAACTCGCAGGTCCCGCCCGGAATGCTGATCCGGCTGCGGATGCTCATCAGCCATTCGTTCGAGGTCAGCACATGTCCTGTCTTGCCGGGCAGGTGGTTGAGCGCGTTGAAGGCGTGGTCGACCCTGCGTACCACCTCGTCCAGTACCGCCTCGGAAATCGAGGGGTTGCCCCGATAGTTGTTCAGCTGCGCCTTGTGGCGCTCCAGCTCCTTGAGCAGGTCCGCCTTCAGGTCGGCGCGCGAAGCCACGTCCATGATCTCGAAGATCGTGGCGAGCGCGAAATGGTGATCGACCGCGGCATCGCGAGGGATGAGCTGCCCGAGCCGGTCGAACAGGTGCTCCAGCCGCAACATGGTGCGGATGCCCTCGTTGAAGGGGTATTCGTAGAGAACCAAGTGGAACTTCCTCGGTCGGGCCGATCGGCAGCGGGGAGAGGGAGTGTGCCCGCGGTGGGCCGTCAAACCGTGATTGTTTCACAGGGCCGAGGCCCCGGCTCTCGTCAGGCGCGACACCAGTGCGACCAGAGTGTGTCCACGTGCATCGCGAGCTGCTCCAGGGTGATGCCGTCATTGCGGATCACCGCATCAGCAGCGGCCAGGCGCACCGGGCGTGTGGCCTGCTGGGCGATGACGGCACGCACCGTCTCAACCGGCCAGCCGGCCCGTGCGACGACGCGCTGCACCTGGGTCTCCTCGCCGCAGTCGACCACGAGCACCCGGTCCACCCGCGCACGCCACTGTCCTGACTCCACGAGCAGGGGCACGTCGAAGACCCTCACTGTCGCTGTCGAGGCCGCTGCTTCCTGCTCCGTCTCGATGCCGATGAGCGGGTGGAGAATCGCCTCTAGGCGTCGACGGGCATGCGGGTCAGTAAAGGCCAGCGCACGCATCCGTTCGCGGTCCAGGGCGCCGGTCACATCGATCACATCTGCACCGAACTCCGCCTTGATCGCGCCGATCGCGCGGCCACCGGGCCGCGTGAGCCGGCGGGCGATGACATCCGTGTCGATGACCGCGGCGCCTGTGGCGGCCCAAAGTGCCGCCACGGTGCTCTTTCCGCTGCCGATGCCGCCCGTTAATCCGATGCGAAGCGGTGGCATGGATCTAGTGCAACGTTCGACACTCTGCGGAACATAAAACCGACCCTTGCCGCGAAACGTCGTTGCAAATGCCTGGCGACCTCCGGGTATCGCTGGGGCTTGCATCAGGCCAGGACCACCGATCCATGGTTCTCAAGTTCCACAGAGTGTCAACCACTGCGTAGCCGCGCTAGCAGGCTGCTGAAATACCGTCTCACGAGTTCCACCTCGAAAAGATCGACCTCATAGAACTGGCTACAAGCGATTTTTTAGAGCCCGGGAAGGGGTGAGGCACTCCCAAAACGGCTTCGAGCAAGAGTGCCCGAACGGCATTTCAGCAGCCTGCTAGGCCCAGCCCAGCCAATTAAGCACCCGCTGGGGCCCGGCCAGCATCACGGCGATGCCCGCTCCGGCGAGGAAGGGCCCGAACGGCACGTACCGCCCCTCCCGCAGTGCTCCGGAGAGTTTCATGCCGATGCCCACCAGGGCGCCGAGCACCGAGGCGGCGAGGACGATGGGCAGGATCATCGGCATTCCCAGCCACGCACCGAGCGCTGCCAGCAGCTTGAAGTCTCCGTAGCCCATGCCTTCCTTGCCGGTCGCCTTCTTGAAGACCCAGTAGACGGTCCACAGCGACAAGTACCCGGTGATCGCTCCCCACAGCGCGCTCGAAAGCGGCAAGGTCCACCCCAGCGCAGCGGCCACCAGTCCGGCCCACAGCAAGGGCAGGGTCATACTGTCGGGCAGCAGGGTGGTGTCCCAGTCGATGGCCGACAAGGCCACCAGTGTCCCCACGAAGCAGCACCAGAGCAGGGTGACTGGCTGCGCCCCGAAGCGCCACGCGGTGGCGGAGAACAGTGCTGCGGTAAGTACCTCGATCAAGGGGTATCGCGCCGGGATGCGCACCTGGCAGGCGGAGCAGCGCCCTCCCAGGCGGAGATAGCTCAGCACCGGCATGTTCTCGTGCCATGCGATTTGGTGCCCGCAGGCCGGGCACCGCGAGCGCGGATGCGCCAGGCCGATTTCCGCTGGCAACTCGATCGTCACGCCCAGCATCTCGGCACTGTCGATCTTCCAGCTCCGCTCCAGCATCAGCGGCAACCTATGGATCACCACGTTGAGGAAACTGCCGACGCAAAGCCCCATCAGGGCCAGCACCCAGGGAGAGAGCAGAAGCTGCGAAACCTCGTTCGTCACACCACGGCGCCTAGCTTGAAGATGGGCAGGTACATCGACACGACGATGCCGCCGATCAGTGTTCCCAGGATGACGATGATGAAAGGCTCCATGAGGCTGGAAAGGCCCTTGACGGCCTCGTCGACCTCATCCTCATAGAACTCGGCTGCTTTGCCGAGCATCTGGTCCAGCGAGCCTGATTCCTCGCCGATCGCACACATCTGCAGAACCATTACCGGGAACACGCCGGTGGTCTGCATCGCGGTGGTGAGGGCGCTCCCCGTGGAAACGTCCTTCTGGATCTGTTCAGTGGCCTCGGCAAAGACGGCATTGCCGGATGCGCCGCCCACGGAGTCGAGTGCTTCGACGAGTGGCACGCCGGCGGCGAACATGGTCGAGAGCGTGCGGGTCCAGCGCGCCACGGCCGATTTGTTCACCAGTTGCCCAAAGACCGGCACTCGCAGGAGCAGTCGGTCCATCGTCTTCTGCATCCGCTCCGAGCGCTTCCAAGACTGGAAGAAGAAGTAGGTTCCCCCGAACAGGAAGCCGAAGATGGCCCACCAGTACTTGACGAAAACCTCCGACACCCCCATCACAAACAGTGTCGGGGCCGGAAGGTCTGCGCCGAAGGAGGTAAACACGTCCTTGAATGCGGGGATCACGAAGATCATGATCACCGCAAGCACCACGAAAGCGACGACCATGACCGCAACCGGATAGATCATGGCCGACTTGATCTTGTTCTTGATGGCCATCGTCTTTTCCTGGTAGATGGCCAGACGGTCCAGCAGTGTCTCCAGGATGCCGCCAGCTTCGCCCGCTTCCACGAGGTTGCAGTACAGGGCATCGAAGTACAGCGGGTGCTTGCGAAACGCCGCGGACAAGCTCGTGCCGGTTTCGACGTCGCTGCGTATGTCCGTCAGCAACCGCGTCACCTTCGGGTTCGTGCTGCCGCGCGCGACGATATCGAAGGACTGAATCAGCGGCACACCTGCACGCATCATGGTGGCCAGCTGGCGGGTGAAGATCGCGATGTCTTTTTGCTTGATCGAGCTGCCGCCGCTCGTGCGGCGTTTCTTCACCTTCGTGATGAGGATGCCTTGCCGGCGCAGGCTGGCACTCACCACGGCCTCGCCGCCGGCGCGCATCTCGCCGCGCACCACGCGGCCGTTCTTGTCCTTGCCCTCCCACTCGAAAACAAGTTCCTTGACGTTCTGCTTCGCGGCTACCGCTGTTGCCATGTGTTCTCCGAGGAGCCTGCTCCCCGCCCCAACAATGTGTTGCGTGATCTCGGTTACTCGTTTGTCACCGAGATCACCTCCTCAAGTGTCGTCGCGCCGGAGCGCACCTTGATCAGGCCGGACTGACGTAGGTCCCGGACACCCTCACGTTGTGCCTGCGTCGCGATATCGAGCGCCGTACCCTCCGACAGAATGATCCGCTGGACTTCCTCGCTGATCGGCATGACCTGGTAGATGCCTACCCGTCCCCGGTAGCCGTTGCTGCATGACGAGCAGCCGACCGCGCGGTACGGCGTCCAGCTGCCATCGAGATCGCTCTCCGCAAAGCCCGCGCGCAACATCGCCTCGCGAGGATACTCGGCTGGCTGCTTGCATCCCTCGCACAGCTTGCGTGCCAGCCGTTGAGCGGTGATCAGCAGCACGCTGGAGGCGATATTGAAGGGCGCCACCCCCATGTTCATGAGCCGCGTCAACGTGGTGGGGGCGTCGTTGGTATGCAGTGTCGACATCACCATGTGACCCGTCTGCGCCGCCTTGATCGCGATATCGGCGGTTTCCAGATCGCGAATTTCGCCCACCATGATCACGTCCGGATCCTGGCGCAGGAAGGACTTGAGTGCCACCGCAAAAGTGAGGCCGGCCTTGTCGTTCACGTTGACCTGGTTGATGCCCGGCAGGTTGATTTCCGCCGGGTCCTCCACCGTTGAAATGTTGACGCCGGGCTGGTTCAGGATGTTCAGGCAGGTGTAGAGCGAGACCGTCTTGCCCGAACCCGTCGGGCCGGTCACGAGGATCATCCCGTAGGGCCGCTGAATGGTGGCCAGCAGGCGCTCCTTTTCGGCCTTCTCGTAACCCAGTGCTTCGATCCCGAGTTTTGCGCTGGACGGATCAAGGATCCGGATGACGATCTTCTCGCCAAACAGCGTCGGTAGCGTGCTGACGCGAAAGTCGATCGCCTTGCTGCCGAACTTAAGCTTCATGCGCCCGTCCTGCGGCACGCGCTTCTCTGCGATATCCAGCCGAGAGATGACCTTGATGCGCGACGCCAGCTTGTCCTTTATCGCGATCGGCGGCTGAGTGATCTCGCGCAGCTCGCCGTCGACCCGGAAGCGCACCCGATAGTGGTACTCGTAGGGCTCGAAATGGAGGTCGGAGGCGCGGGCGTTGATCGCGTCGATCAGCATCTTCTGGAGGAAGCGCACCACGGGCGCGTCTTCCACCTCGGTGGAAGCGGCTTCCGGCGCCTCTTGCGCCGACACTTCGTCCGTGACATCGAACTCGAAGTCGCCGGAGGCCAACGACTCCAGCGTTTCGGCGGCACTGGCGCCCGAGTTCTCGAGAATCTTGGTGAGCTTGTCGTGCTCGACGATCACCCATTCGGGCGTGAGCTGCGTGGCGAACTTAATCCGTTCCACCGCCTCCTGGTCGGTGGGGTCCGAGCCGCCAATGAATAGGCGATTGCCCCGCTTGCCCAGTACTAGGATCTGGTACTGCGCTGCGAGCTTGCCGTCAATGATGTTGCGCGGCAGCTTCTGTGCATCGACGGCGTTGAGATCCAACAGGGGCAGCGCCAGGGAGTTGGACAGCGCGTGCGCCAAGTCTGCAGAGTTGATCGCACCTGCGCCCAGCACCGCGGACACGAAGCTTAGCTTCTTGTCCTTTGCACTCTTGACCAAGTCTTCGGCGGTCTTGGCATTCAAGCGTCCGGCATGGACGAGCACGCGGGCCACGCCGGAAAGGGTTGACTGTGGGATGTCGGCCGGTGTTTCCACGGTTTAGCGGCCTGCTGCTTGCGCATGCGAACAGCATGCGACGCGCGGTGCGATGCATGCAACAGCAGGAACTGGCCGGCGTTCACTAGAACCAGCCACGGCAAGCGCAGACACTGAGTGTTCACTCCACGATGGTGACGCAGCGATGATCGCCGAATCGCACGGGGGTGTAAATCGCGGGTATCGACCCGGTCGCGAACAATTCACGACGACGCGTGCCTTGCCCCTTTGGAACCCCTCGCCCCACGGGGCAAGAGAGTGCAAAGCGGATGTCTGGTCGGGGTGAGAGGATTCGAACCTCCGGCCTCTACGTCCCGAACGTAGCGCTCTACCAGGCTAAGCTACACCCCGTATGGAATCGGTGTCCTGACTGCCCCACCGATTCACTCCAAGAACCGTTCCTAAAACGAGCGGTCCACTGAACGAACACAAAATTCTAGCAGAGCTTCCCGGTAAGCCGAGTGGGGAAGTGCACAAAGGGCATTCCGTGCGTTCTGTGCCTGCTCGCGGGCTGCCGTGCGGGTGGCCTCAATTGCTCCGGTGCGTCGGACGATGTCGATGATGTCCGATAGGCGTTCGACTTCCCCGTGCTCGATGGCGTGGCGGATCAGCTCGCGCTCATGTGCGGTGCCGCGCCCCATCGCGACGAGCAGCGGCAGCGTGGGTTTGCCTTCGCGCAGATCGTCGCCCACATTCTTCCCCAGTTCGTGAGTTGTACCTTCGTAGTCGAGTAGGTCGTCCACAAGCTGGAATGCTGTGCCCAGTGAGCGCCCATAGTCTGCGCAGGCTTCCTCGACCCTGCTCGGCGATTCGGCGAGCACTGCTCCCAGGCGTGCGCTGGCCTCGAAGAGCTTGGCTGTCTTGAAGCGGATGACTTGCAGGTAATCCTCGACCGCGATGTCCGGATCATGCATATTCATGAGTTGCAGGACCTCGCCTTCGGCGATCACGTTCGTGGCGTCGGCAAGGACTTCGAGCACCCGCATGCGGTTGATGGACACCATCATCTGGAAGGCGCGCGAGTACAGGAAGTCGCCCACTAGCACGCTGGCCGCATTGCCGAACAGGGCGTTGGCTGTGGCGCGTCCGCGACGCAGGGCGGACTCGTCCACGACGTCATCGTGCAGGAGTGTCGCAGTGTGGATGAACTCGACTGTGGCGGCCAGCTCGTATCGTTCTAGACCTTCGAAGCCGAGTGCTCGGGAGAACAGCAGCACGAGCATCGGCCGGATGCGCTTGCCCCCCGCACTGACAATGTAGTGCGCGATCTGGTTGATGAGGGCGACACCGGAGGCGAGGCGGCGACGAATCACCGCGTCGACTTCCTTCATGTCGGCGGCCATCAGCGACGAGGCGGCGGGGGGCGGGGGGGCGGCGGCTGCCGTTTGGGCGCTGGGCTGGGATGACACGGCGCGGATTATAGGAAGGCGTCCCGGGTCGAGCCGCATTGCATGGGTCCACTCGGGGGTGGGGTGGGCGCGCGTAGTACAATGATCAGGTCTGCGCCAATCGCAGGGGTCGCGCAAGATGCTCGTCTGTGGGTTTGTGCGGGGTTAAACGAAAGGGCTGATATGTACGCGGTCATAAAAACCGGCGGCAAGCAATACCGGGTTGCTGCTGGCGAAAAGATCAAGGTAGAACAGATTGCTGCGGACGTCGGCCAAGAGATCACGATCGATCAGGTTCTCGCCGTCGGAAACGGGGCTGACCTGCAGGTTGGGACTCCCTTGGTGTCAGGCGCCATCGTCAAGGCCACCGTGGTGAGCCATGGCAGGCACGATAAGGTCCGCATCTTCAAGATGCGTCGCCGCAAGCACTACCAGAAGCGCCAAGGGCATCGCCAAGGCTACACCGAGCTGGAGATCAGCGCGGTGAATGCCTGAGCGCCAACACTAGGAGAGATCTGAACCATGGCACAGAAAAAAGGCGGCGGTTCCACCCGGAACGGCCGTGACTCCCAACCGAAGATGCTGGGCGTAAAGGTGTTCGGCGGTCAGGCCGTGCCGGCGGGCTCCATCATCGTGCGCCAGCGAGGCACGAAGTTCCACGCGGGTTCCAATGTCGGCACCGGACGCGACCATACATTGTTCGCGCTCGTGGATGGCGTGGTGGACTTCTCCACCAAGGGGCCACTGAATCGCCAGACCGTGCGCGTCAAGCCAGTCTAACTGCAGCCTGCCCCGAAACAAGCCCCGGCTCGCCGGGGCTTGTTTTTTGTCCCGCGGCATCCCTGCCATTCCCATTACCATCTGGCGCACCCTTCAGGCATCGGCAGAGTTCTCATGAACAAGAGTGGCGTCGTACTCATCGTCGTTGGCGCACTGCTGCTGGCGCACAACCTGGGTCTGCTGGATTTCGTCTGGCTCAGGCAATGGTGGCCGCTCATCCTCATTGGGGTGGGTGTCTGGTCCATCGTGCACCACAAGCCGGGCGACAACGCGTCTTACGAAGACAAGTCCAAGCCATGAAGTTCGTCGACGAAGCAACCATCGACGCCGCGGCCGGCCCTGGGGGCCCCGGCTGTCTGCCCGTGCGCCGCGAGACGCCCATCCCCCGCGGGGGGCCCCCGGGCGGCGCCGGGGGGCGGGGCGGGAGCGTCTACGCGGTAGGTGACCGCAACCTGAACACGCTCATCGACTATCGCTATGCAAGGCGACACGAGGCACGCAACGGCGAGCCCGGCCGTGGCTCTGACCAGAACGGTGCCGCAGCCGATGACATCGTCCTGCGCATGCCCATGGGCACGATCATCACTGACCTCGACAGCGGCCAGGCGATCGCCGAGTTGCTGGTGCCGGGCGAGAAGGTCCTGCTGACCAAGGGCGGTGACGGCGGGTTTGGCAACCTGCACTTCAAGAGCAGCACAAACCGCGCGCCGCGGCAGAAGACGCCTGGCTGGCCCGGCGAGCAGCGGCGTCTCAAGCTCGAGTTGCGCGTGTTGGCCGACGTGGGTCTGCTTGGCATGCCTAACGCCGGCAAGTCCACGCTCATTTCGGCGATCTCGAATGCGCGGCCGAAGATTGCCGACTATCCGTTCACTACCTTGCATCCCAACCTCGGTGTGGTGCGGGTCGGGCCGGAGCAGAGCTTCGTCGTCGCCGACATCCCGGGGCTGATCGAAGGAGCTGCAGAAGGTGCCGGCCTGGGCCACCTTTTCCTGCGCCACCTCCAGCGTACCCATCTGCTGTTGCACCTGGTGGATTTCGCGCCATTCGACGAGAGCGTTGATCCCGTCGAGCAGGCGAAGGCCATCGTGGCAGAACTCAAGAAGTACGACGACGGGTTGTATGCCAAGCCGCGGTGGATGGTCCTCAACAAGGTCGATATGGTGCCGGCCGAGCAGCGTGACAAACGGGTGAAGGATTTCGTCAAGCGTTTGAAGTGGAAAGGTCCCGTATTCCAGGTGTCTGCGCTTACGCGGGAGGGGTGCGAACCGTTGATCCGTGCCGTCTTCCAGCACCTGTCCCAGATTCGTCAGACGGAACCAGCCGATCTGGACCCCCGCTTTCCAGAGTCAATGCAGGAGAGTCGCTCATCATGAGCGGGGTGTTGCATAACGCTCGGCGGCTCGTCGTAAAGGTCGGCTCCAGCTTAGTTACCAACGATGGCCGCGGGCTGGATGCCGAGGCGATAGGCAATTGGTGCCGCCAAATGGCGGTGCTCGCCAGCCAAGGCCGCGAAGTGGTTATGGTGTCGAGCGGCGCCGTGGCTGAAGGCATGAAACGCCTGGGCTGGCCCGTTCGACCCAAGGAACTGCACGAATTGCAGGCGGCTGCGGCTGTGGGTCAGATGGGGTTGGCGCAGATCTACGAGTCCAAGCTGCATGAGCATGGCATGCGTAGCGCGCAGGTGCTGCTTACCCACGCGGATCTAGCGGATCGTGAACGCTATCTCAATGCCCGTTCGACGCTGCTCACGCTGCTGCGCCTGCGAGTGATTCCCGTCATCAACGAGAACGACACGGTCGTCAACGACGAGATCAAGTTCGGTGACAACGACACTCTGGGCGCGCTCGTGGCGAACCTCGTGGAGGCCGATGCGCTCGTCATCCTCACCGACCAGAAGGGCCTGTACTCCGCCGATCCGAGGCGCGATTCCGAAGCGCGCTTCATCCATGAGGGGCAGGCCGGTGATCCGGTACTGGAGCAGATGGCTGGCGGAGCTGGCTCCAGCGTCGGCAAGGGCGGAATGATCACCAAGGTGCTGGCTGCACGTCGTGCGGCTCGCAGCGGTGCGAGCACGATCATCGCGTGGGGCCGTGAGCCCGACGTCCTTGTGCGCCTGGCGGCCGGTGAAGTGATCGGCACGGCACTCATCGCGCCTACCCAGAAGATGGCTGCGCGCAAGCAGTGGATGGCTGATCACCTCCAGCTCCGGGGTGCGGTCATCGTCGACGACGGCGCAGCAATGCAGTTGCGCGATGGCGGAAAGAGCCTCCTGCCCGTCGGGATGGTAGGCGTGCGAGGCGAGTTTCACCGCGGCGATGTGATCGCTGTCCAGAGCTTGGCTGGCGTGGAGATTGCTCGCGGGCTGGCCAATTACGCCAGCAGCGAGGCTCGGTTGATCGCGCGCAGGCCATCCAGCGAGTTCGAGAGGTTGCTCGGCTTCAGTGCTGAGCCGGAAATGATCCACCGCGACAACTTGGTGCTGAGCTAAAGGCGGGTTCCCGCTCCTGGCCGCGGTTCTACGCGGGCGGGCCTTTTGGTTTCTCGGCCCCGGGGCTGCTGTTCACCTCTGACGTGTGCGGGCCATGGTCATCGTGGACAACAGGTGAGTCGTCGTCGCGATGGTGTGGCCGCATGCCGGAGCGCAGGTAGCGGTTGTGATGGTTACCGCGTGGCAGGAATCTCGCCAGCTCAGTGAGGGCCATCTGGTAGACACCGCGCTTGAACTCGATGACCACTTCGAGGGGGACCCAGTAGTCGTTCCACCGCCACGCGTCGAACTCGGGGTGGTCGGTAGCACGCAGGTTCATGTCTGTATCGCGGCCGGTGAGCTGCAAGAGGAACCAAATCTGTTTCTGGCCGCGGTAGTGGCCGCGAGCATCACGGCGGATGAAACGGTCAGGGACCTCGTATCGCAACCAGTCGCGTGTTCGCGCGATGATGCGGACATGCTCGGGGCACAGCCCTACTTCCTCGTGAAGCTCACGGTACATCGCCTGCTCGGGCGTTTCGCCGTACTTGATGCCCCCTTGCGGGAACTGCCAGGAATGAGTTCGGATCCGCTTGCCCCAGAACACCTGGTTTTTATGGTTGAGCAGGATGATGCCGACGTTGGGTCTGAACCCTTCACGGTCGAGCATAATCAACCCCAAAATCTCGTTGAAACGATTATTGCACCGGTGTGACGGGAATCAACCCCTCGGGTCGTCCAGCACTTTCCACCGGTGTGTGTTCGCTCCTCCGCATGAAAGCCTCTCAGTTCTTCATCTCCACGCTCAAGGAAGCGCCCGCCGACGCCGAGGTGCTTAGCCACAAGTTGATGATGCGCGCCGGCATGATCAAGCGGCTGGGGGCTGGTATCTACAGCTACATGCCTATGGGCTTGCGCGTCATTCGCAAGATCGAGGCGATCATCCGCGAGGAAATGAACCGTGCCGGTGCGGTGGAACTGCTCATGCCCATCGTGCAGCCAGCCGAACTCTGGCAGGAAACGGGCCGTTTCGAGAAGATGGGGCCGGAATTGCTGAGGGTGAAGGACAGGCACGACCGCGACTTCGTGATCCAGCCGACCAGCGAGGAGGTCGTCACAGACATCGCGCGCCAGGAGTTGCGCAGCTATCGACAGCTGCCGCGCAACTTCTACCACATTCAGACCAAGTTCCGAGATGAACGTCGTCCGCGTTTCGGGGTGATGCGCGGGCGCGAGTTCACGATGAAGGACGCGTACTCCTTCGATCGGGATGCATCCGCGGCCTCTAAGAGCTATGAGGCCATGTATCAAGCGTACATGCGCATCTTCGAGCGCATGGGGCTTCGTTTCCGCGCAGTCGCAGCCGACACCGGGGCGATCGGCGGTGACCTATCGCATGAGTTCCAGGTCATCGCCGACACCGGCGAGGACGCGATCGTTTATGCGCCCGAGTCGGACTACGCCGCCAACATCGAGTTGGCCGAGGCTCTCCCGCTGCTGCAAGAGCGCGCGGCGCCGACATCTCGCATGGAGAAGACATCGACGCCAGGCAAGAGCACGTGTGAAGAGGTGGCGCAGCTGCTCGGCGTGCCGCTCGATCGGACAGTGAAGTCCATCGTGATTGCGACCGACGAAAGGAACGACGCAGGAGATGTGCAGGACACGGTCATCTGGCTCCTGCTCGTGCGGGGCGATCATGACCTCAACGAGGTCAAGACGGGCAAGGTGCCCGGTCTCAGGGACGGCTATCGCTTCGCCACCAGCGCCGAGATCGAGGAGTACTTGGGCTGCAGGCCGGGTTACTTGGGGCCCGTCCGTCTCCGCAAGGCCGTGAAGGTGGTGGCTGATCGCACGGTGGCCCGGATGAGCGACTTTATCTGTGGTGCCAACGAGGCCGATTTCCACCTTACCGGGGTGAACTGGGGTCGCGACCTTCCAGAGCCCGATGTCGTGGCCGATATCCGCAACGTCGTCGAAGGCGATCCTTCACCAGACGGCAAGGGGCAGCTGGCGATTCAGAGAGGCATCGAGGTGGGCCATGTGTTCTTCCTCGGAACAAGGTACTCGCAGGCGATGAACGCCACGTACCTCGACGAGAACGGGAAGCCGCAGCTCATGCAGATGGGGTGCTACGGGATCGGCGTGACGCGGATCGTGGGTGCAGCTATCGAACAGAACCACGACGAGCGAGGGATCATCTGGCCCGATGCGCTCGCGCCGTTCACCGTGGTCATCTGCCCCATAGGCTACGAGCGCTCACAGGAAGTCCAGGTTGCGGCAGATCAGCTGCACGACGCATTGGCAGCGACGGGCGTCGATGTGATGCTCGATGATCGCCGAGAGCGTCCCGGCGCCATGTTCGCCGACTGGGAGCTTGTCGGTGTGCCGCACCGGGTGGTGATCTCGGATCGTGGGCTCAAGGAAGGCAAGGTGGAGTACCAGGGGCGGCGTGATTCGCTGCCCACCGCTGTGCCGGTTGCCGAGATTGAGCCATACGTCCGGGCGCGCCTCAGTACGTGACATGTTGCCGGCCGTGGACGTCCGTGTACTGGAACTCCATGCATCGCGTCAGGCCCAATAGCCTCGGCGATCAGGAACAGTTCTCGTTGGAAGCCTCTATCCGCTGTCCCACGCCCGGGCTTCCTGCCCGCGGAAGGTGCCGCAGGGGACTGGCCCTTGCTGCGCTGGCTGGCTGGTCCGGCCTGCTGTGGTCGCCCGTGGCACGCGCTGGCCGGCAGGCCGAGGAGCCATTGGCCGACTCGGTGCGCTCGGCGCTCGCCGCTGCCGTGAACAACGGCGCTCCGCCCAAACCAGTCTTTGTGAGTACCGAGGCGCGCCTGGATTACCTGCGCTGGCTGGGCGAGATGAGCAGCCGACTGCGACGTCGGCATCGGGACGACATGACCCGCGACGAGTTCCTGGAGACTGTCTGGTACGAGAGCAAGCGTGCGGGGCTGGAAACTGCGCTCGTGCTGGGCCTGATCCAGGTGGAAAGCGGCTTCCGCAAGTACGCCGTCAGTCCCGTGGGCGCCCGCGGATATATGCAGGTGATGCCGTTCTGGGCTCGGTTGATTGGCAACGGCGACGCGGCCTCGCTGTTCCACATGCAGACCAACCTACGCTTTGGCTGCGTGATCCTGCGTCACTACCTCAACATCGAGCGCGGAAACCTCTTCATGGCACTCGGACGCTACAACGGGAGCCGTGGGCGGCAGGAGTATCCCAACCTGGTGTTTGCTGCGCGCAGGGCCTGGGAGTACCGATCGATCACACAGGTCTGAACCGCTACAGCCCCAGCCACGGTTGAGGGCGGGCCGTTTCCACGCCGATGAGCGTGAGTACCCGCTCTATGGTGTCGCGCACGATCTCGTCGATGCTTTGCGGTCGGTGATAGAAGGCCGGGAGTGGCGGGAAGATCACTCCACCCATCTCGGTGACGGAGGTCATGTTGCGCAGGTGCGCGAGGTTGAGCGGCGTTTCTCGCACCAGCAGCACCAGCCGGCGACGCTCCTTGAGGGTCACGTCGGCGCAGCGGCTGAGCAGGTTGTCCGACAGCCCATGCGCGATGGCAGCCAACGTCTTCATTGAGCAGGGTGCGACCACCATCGCGTCGGCGTGGAATGATCCGCTCGCGATGGCTGCGCCCACATCGGCAGGGCTGTATGCCACGTCGGCCAGTTCTTCGAGTGCCCTGCGATCGAGCCCCAGCTCATGGTGCACGCTCAGCACGCCCGCAGCGCTGACGATCAAGTGCGTTTCGCGCTTTGCCGCGCGCAGCCGCTCCAGCAGGCGCACGGCATAGATGGCGCCGGTTGCGCCAGTCACGCCGACCACCACGCGCGGAGGGGGGGGGGCCGCTGCCGGCATCAGGCCTTCGCGCCGAGCAGTTGCTGCAGTTCGCCGGCTTGGTACATCTCCATCATGATGTCTGAGCCGCCTACGAACTCCCCTTTGACGTACAACTGCGGGATCGTCGGCCAGTTTGCATACTCCTTGATCCCTTGGCGGACCTCTTCATCTTCCAGCACGTTGAAGGTCTTGAGGTCTGTGACGCCGCAGGACTTGAGGATTTGCACTGCTCGTCCGGAGAAACCACACATCGGAAACTGCGCTGTGCCCTTCATGAAAAGCACCACGCGGTTCGAGTTCACAAGGTCATGGATGCGTTTCTGAACGTCGCTCATGGTCAGATGGCCCGGATGGCCTGTGGAAATCGGATGAGCGAGGATACGGCAAAGCGCAGCGCGGCCCGCCACGCAGGGATACCGGGCGCATCCGCCAACTCGTGCTCGTGCGCTACTGTCCCACGGGATTCGGTCGCAAGGCTTGGCTGCCTTGTTGCGCCGCCTGCGGGGGGGGGGCGTCCATCGCAAGCTGAGCGGCCCGTCTTTGGGCGTCGGCGCGACTTGGGTGACAAATCGCTGAAGCCTCTCGACTCGAAGCACTAGAAGGAGTACGAGACGCCAAGTTGCAGCAGCGGCGACAGCCTCATCTCGCGCAGGGCCTCGTCCGTGTTCTGATGTCCGGTGACCGAGTGCCCCAGCTTGATGCGCGAGCCCGTCTGCGTGCCGACGAGGCCAAAATCGGCGCTGAAGCCCCATCCGCTCTTGCTGTGCAAACCGGTGTAGCCCACGCCCATGTATGGCACTGCGCCAGACTCCTGCGGATCGGTCAGGAGGGCCCATGACCCGCTATTGCGCCGCTCGACGTTCAGGGCGCGGCCTCCTAAGCCGCCCGAGAGCAGCGGGGTGGACCGGCCGCCCAGGAGGATGCCGCTCGTTGCGCGAAAACCCCCGGTTTCGCCGAGCCTCGGCAAGGAGCGGGTGAAGTAATAGTCTCCGAGGAAAGTCAAGCCGCTGGAGGTGCCATGGGTGGGCCAGGGCCCTCGTGGGAGCGGGACAGTTGTGAAGATCGACAGCCGGGCCTGCCATCGTGGCCAAACGCTGTCCGTCGCGCGCAGCCCGTCGCCCTCCACTGCCCAACCCGTACCTGCGGGGCCGAGAGCTGCCGCGGCGGCGAGGATCCAGCGTGCTGATCGCATGACCATCTCCCAACAGGATTCTTGCCCGGGAGGAACCGACGGAAGCCAGCCCCGGGTTTTCATGCTACGCCGCGGGCGACCTCTTGTGTGTGCGATACGGGCGCTCCTGCGTGGCTCGTGTCGGCGCGTGATGGGCTTGGCAGAAGCGGGTGGCGCATGGCGCCCGGTCAAGGCCGCCGCGCGCCGGTGCAGCGTTCGATGCCAGCCAGGTCGCGGCGGGAATGCACGTCGGCGTAACCGGCAGCATGCAGCAATGACCGCACTTCGCGGGCCTGGGTGTGACCGTGCTCAAAGAGCAGCCACCCGCCGGGATGCAGATGGGGGCCGGCTTTGGCGACGATCCTCTCGATGCACTCAAGTCCATGCGGGCCCGCCACGAGCGCCCCTTGCGGTTCGTGGGAGAGGCCCGCCAGGTGCTCGTCGTGCTCGGCGATGTATGGCGGGTTGGACAGGGCAAGGTGGAAGCGCTCCGTGTCGAATGCGCTCCACCAGTCGCCCAGGCGGAATTCCACCGGCAGCGCGAGACGGGCCGCGTTGCGACGGGCCACCTCCAGTGCCGCGAAGCTTGCGTCGCTGGCCGTGACATGTGCTGTGGGCCAGCCCGAGCGCAGCGACAGCGCAATGGCACCGCTGCCGGTGCCAAGGTCGACTACCCGCGGTGACGACACTGAGGCCAGCGGTCCGCCGAGCAGTTCCAGCGTCGCAGTCTCCGGCCGTGGCACCAAAACGCCAGGTGTGACCTCGAACTTCAGGCCATGGAATTCCTTCTCGCCGACGACGTAGGCCAGCGGCTCGCCGACGGCGCGCCGCGCGAGGCAGGCTTGGACGGACGCGGCCTGTTGCGTGGTGAGGCCGTGTTCGCCATGCGCGATGAGCCAGGTGCGAGGCTGGGCGAGCTCCCGGGCTAGCAGCAACTGCGCGTCGAGCCGCGCGACGCCAAGGGCACGCGCCTGGGCGAGTGCTTCGTCGACGGTCATGCCTCGCCGCTCTCCAGCGCAGCCAGTTGCTCGGCCGCGCGGGCGGCCCGCAAGGCATCGAGCACCTCGTCGAGGTCGCCATCGAGGATGAACTGCAGCTTGTACAGCGTCAGGTTGATGCGATGGTCGGTGAGGCGGCCCTGGGGGAAGTTGTAGGTGCGAATGCGATCGCTGCGGTCGCCGCTGCCAACGAGCCCCTTGCGTGTGGCCGCCTCCCGCGCCGTGCGCTCCACGCGCTCGCGTTCACGCAGCCGCGCAGTGAGTACAGCCATGGCCTTGGCCTTGTTGCGGTGTTGCGACCGCTCGTCCTGGCACTCGGCCACCATCCCGGTGGGGAGGTGGGTGATACGGATCGCACTGTCGGTCTTGTTGATGTGTTGCCCGCCGGCGCCGCTGGCGCGAAACGTGTCGATGCGAAGGTCGGCTGGGTTGATCTCGATTTCTTCCGTCTCGTCAGGTTCCGCCAGAACGGCGACTGTGCACGCGCTGGTGTGGATGCGGCCTTGCGTCTCGGTGGCCGGCACGCGTTGCACGCGGTGCCCGCCCGACTCGAACCTGAGCCGTCCATAAGCCCCGCCACCTTCGATGCGGAACACCGCTTCCTTGTACCCGCCCAGCTCCGACATGCTCTCCGACATGACTTCGGCTCGCCAGCCCTGGCGCTCGGCATAGCGCAGGTACATGCGGGCGAGGTCGGCGGCGAACAGTGCTGACTCGTCGCCGCCTGTGCCGGCGCGGATTTCGAGGAAGACATTCCGCGCGTCGTCGGGGTCGCGCGGCAGCAAAGCGGTCTGTAGTTCCTGGTTCAGCCGGTCGAGGTCGGCCTGCGCCTGGGCAACCTCTTCCTGGGCCATTTCTGCCATGTCCGGGTCGCTCAGCATCTCGCGGGCGCCGGCAAGATCACGCTCACGCTCCTCGTAGCGGCGAAAGCGCTCGATCAGGCCGGACACCTCGGCATGCTCTCGCGTCAGATCGCGAAAGCGCTTCATGTCCGATGCGATGGTGCCATCGGCGAGGGTGGCTTCGATCTCGGAGAGTCGGAGATCGAGGCGTTGGAACTGTTGGCGCAGTGAGTCTTTCATCGGGTGTCTTGGGAGTGTCCCGCCACGCTCGCTCGGTGGCTGCAGGCGCGTCGGCAGTGATCGAATGCGCGGCCCTGCCGCGGCCGAGCGGCGCTAGAGATCGCCGCCGGTGGGGCTGCGCGATGCGCTGCGTAAAAACAGACGCGACACCGTGTGCGCGAGCTGGGCGCGTTGCTCTGCGTCCGAGGCATGCAATTCGGCGAGGGTGCCGTGCAGCATCTTCTGGGTCAGCGCGCGGGATAGTGCTTCGAGCACGACATCAACGTTTTCTCCCTTGGACAGCAGCTTGCGGGCGCGGGCAATCTCGATTGCCCGCCAGTCGTCGACCTGGGCGTTGATCGCCTGGATGAGCGGCACGGTCACACGCTGGTCCAGCCAGTGCACGAAGCCCTGCACGCCCGTCTCGATGATGGCCTCGGCCTGAGCGACAGCGGCCTGGCGCTTTTCGCCGGCTGTCTGCACCAGTGCGGAGAGGTCATCCACGGTGTAGAGGTAGACGTCATGCAGGCGCGCCACCTCGGGCTCGATGTCGCGCGGCACGGCAAGATCGACCATGAAAACCGGCCGGTGACGACGTGCTTTGAGCGCCCGCTCTACCGCGCCCAGCCCAATGATGGGCAGCGAACTCGCTGTGCAGGAGATCACCACGTCGAAGTCGGCCAGACGCTGGGTGAGGTCGGCCAGGCGCAGCGCTTCCGCGCCGAAGCGGCCTGCAAGCTTTTCGCCGCGTTCGAGTGTGCGGTTGGCCACCGCCATGGCGCGGGGCTGACGCGCGGCGAAATGCGTGGCCACCAGTTCAATCATCTCCCCGGCGCCGACGAAGAGCACCTTCAGCTCGGTCAGGTCTTCGAACAACTGGGAGGCCACGCGCACCGCGGCTGCAGCCATGCTGATGGAGTGCGCGCCGATCTCGGTGGAACTGCGCACCTCCTTGGCAACCGCGAAGGAACGCTGGAAGAGCTGGTGCAGCGTGGTGCCCAGCGTGCCGGCGTGGTCGGCTTCACGTGCCGCCTGCTTCATCTGCCCCAGGATCTGGGGCTCGCCCAGCACCATGGAATCCAGGCCACTGGCGACACGAAACGCGTGTCGGGCGGCGGCGCCGTCCTGGAGCACATAGGTGTGCTGGCGCAAGGTATGGCTCGGAACGCCCCCCACAGCGGCCAGCCAATCCACGGCCGGCGCGACGAAGGTGGCGGCTTCGCCCGGCGTGCCGGCCACGTAGAGCTCGGTGCGGTTGCAGGTGGAGACGAGAGCGGCTTCTGGAGCACGCTGGACACGCTGGCGAAATCCGCGCAGGGCGGGCGCGAGCTGCTCGGTGGCGAACGCAAAACGACCGCGCAGATCCACCGGCGCGGTCGTATGGTTCAGTCCGAGGGCCAGCACGCTCATGGTTCCAAATTATAAAATTGGCGTGATTTCAAGGACTTGAGCGTTCCCGAAAGCTCGCGGGCTCGGTTGATTCCGATCAGGTCCATTCCATCCTCCTCTTCTCCGGATCTTTTCCTTGGACCCGCTTGGCGCCCTGTGGCACGTGCTCAACTTTTTCGCGCCGGCCGCCGGCACCGGCCTGATTGCTTCCACACTGGCCAAGCTCCTGTGGCGCCCGGTGCTCAAGCGTGCGGCATGGTGGCGGTTGGCCGTGTGGGCCATGGCGTGCGGGGCACTCGCCTCTGTCGGTGGCTTGGTGATGTTCGGGCGCGACGCCAAGATGGCCACGTACGCCACCATGGTGGTCGCTTGCGCGCTCAGCCAGTGGTGGGTGGGTTTCGGCCCCGGGCGCCGCTGAGTTCGGAGGCGTTGCGCCGATTCACGCCGCTTCGGAATGCGGCTCCTTGGCGCAAGGCTCTGCCCGCAAGGAGTGCGCGTACGCCTGAGTGATGGTTACCTCGACCATCTGCCCGACCAGATCCGCATTCCCCTTGAAGTTCACGATGCGGTTGCACTCGGTGCGGCCCATAAGTTCGGTGGCGTCGCGCCGGGAGGGCCCTTCGACCAGGATGCGCTGCACTCTGCCCACCAGGGAGTTGCTGATGCTGCGGGCATTGGCCTCGATCACCGCCTGAAGCTGCTGCAGACGCTGCAGCTTCGTGTCTTGCGGTGTGTCATCGACCAGCGCAGCGGCGGGGGTTCCGGGGCGCGGGCTGAACACGAAACTGAAGCTGGCGTCGAAGCCGATCTCGCCGATCAGCTTCATGGTCTTGGCGAAATCGTCGTCCGTCTCGCCGGGGAAGCCGACGATGAAGTCCGTGGATAGCCGGACATCGGGGCGCACCGCGCGCAAGCGGCGCACGATGCTCTTGTATTCCATGGCGGTGTAGCCGCGCTTCATCGCCATGAGGATGCGATCGCTGCCGTGCTGCACGGGAAGGTGCAGGTGGTTCACGAGTTGCGGCACGCGCGCATAGACGTCAATCAGGCGCTGCGTGAACTCGCTGGGGTGGCTGGTGGTGTAGCGGATGCGCTCCAGGCCCGGGATGCCCGAGAGGTAATCGAGCAGCAGCGCGAAGTCGGCAATTTCGCTCCCACCACCCATGGGGCCCCGGTAGGCGTTGACGTTCTGGCCGAGCAGCGTCACCTCCTTGACGCCCTGGTCGACGAGACCCGCCACCTCCTGCAGCACGTCGTCGAAGGGGCGAGAGACTTCCTCGCCCCGGGTGTACGGGACGACGCAGTAGCTGCAGTACTTGGAGCAACCCTCCATGATGGAGACAAAGGCGGTGGCCCCTTCCACGCGGGCTGGTGGCAGGTGGTCGAACTTCTCGATTTCGGGGAAGCTGACATCGACCTGTTGACGCTGCTCCTCGCGCCGCCTGGCCAGGAGTTCGGGCAGGCGATGCAGTGTCTGGGGGCCGAACACCACGTCGACGTAGGGTGCGCGTTCGATGATGGATGCGCCCTCCTGGCTGGCGACGCAGCCGCCCACGCCGATCATGACGCCGCGTGCCTTCAGGTGCTTCACGCGGCCCAGGTCGCTGAACACCTTCTCCTGCGCCTTCTCACGCACCGAGCAGGTGTTGAAGATGACAAGGTCGGCTTGTTCGACGTCGCTGGTGGGTTCGTAGCCTTCGGCTGCCCGCAGCACATCAGCCATCTTGTCCGAGTCGTACTCGTTCATTTGACAGCCGAAGGTCTTGATGTAGACCTTCTTCATGGCTGGGTCCAAAGCTGCGCGACGGGATCGAACCGCCATGCCTGTGCCTGAGCGGCGGTGGTCGGCCAGGGCTGGCGAGAGGCTTCTTGGGGGGTGAGGATCCACACGTCCCGGATCAGCCCCTGAGGATCGAGCGTGTAGTGCACCAGAAGTCTGGCGCCCACGAGGCTCGCCGACATCTGGAGCATGTTGTCCTGGCCCCGGATGCGCGCGCCAGG
>CBINKC010000072.1:0-22187 GCA_966251135.1 uncultured Burkholderiaceae bacterium | reverse complement strand
GTCGAAGCCCCGCACCCGTAGTGCAGGCACTTCGACAAGCTCAGTGCGAACGGATTGGGTAGGCCCGTAGGCCGTTCACGTCCCGCCTGAGCCTATCCCCACGTCCCGTTCGGGCTGGATCCCCACGCCCCGTTCGGGCTGAATCCCACGTCCCGTTCGGGCTGAGCTTGTCGAAGCCCCGCGCCCGTGGTGCAGGCACTTCGACAAGCTCAGTGCGAACGGATGGGGTAGGCCCGTAGGCCCATCACATCCCGCCAAAGCCGATCCCCACGCCCCGTTCGCACTGGATCCCCACACCCCGTTCGGGCTGAGCTTGTCGAAGCCCCGCGCCCGTGGTGCCGGCACTTCGACAAGCTCAGTGCGAACGGATGGGGTAGGCCCGTAGGCCCTCACATCCCGCCAAAGCCGATCCCCACGCCCCGTTCGCACTGGATCCCCACGCCCCGTTCGGGCTAAATCCCACACCCCGTTCGGGCTGAGCTTGTCGAAGCCCCGCACCCGTAGTGCAGGCACTTCGACAAGCTCAGCGCTCTACCCTTGCGCTGTGATGGTGGGTGTTGTGCAAGTGGTGCGTGCGCATTTGCGCCAAGGTTTCGGTCAACCGTTGAACCCAGGGATGCGCGGCGCCGAGCGACGTGCTGCCGGCTGACACCGTCCGTTGCAGCCACTCGATCGCATCGGCCGCCTGGCCCTCTTGCCACAGCACGAAAGACAGGTTTCGCATCGACTGCAGCGTGTCGGGATGCGAATCGCCGAGCACCTGCCGCTGCTCGGCCACCATCGTGTCCTCCAGAGCCCGTGCTGCGGACGCCTCGCCCTGCCGCCTCAAGGTTGCGGCCAGGTTGCCCATGGCACGCAAGGTCATCGGATGCGAGTCGCCCAGCACGTCGCGCAAGCCGGCCAGCACCTGCTCGTGCATGTCGCGCGCCGCGGCAAAGTCGCCCTGCTCGTGCAGCAGGGTCGCCAGACTGTTCAGCGCCGCCAGCGTATCGGGATGAGTCGGGCCGAGCGCGCGGCGGCGGGCGTCCAGCACCTGTTCGTACAACGTCCGCGCGGCAGACAGCTCGCCTTGCGTGTGCAGGACGCCCGCAAGGTTGCCCTTGGACACCAGCGTATCCCGGTGTCCATCACCCAATACCCGGCGCTGTGCCGCGAGCACCTGCTCCAGGAGCACGCGGGCCGCAGGCAGGTCGCCCTGTTCATGCAGGATGCCCGCCAGGTTGTGCATGGTGCTCAGCGTTTCCGGGTGCATGTCGCCCCGCACACGGCGACGTGCAGGCAGAACCTGTTCCAGGAGCGCGCGTGCTGCGGGCAGGTCACCCTGGTCGCGCAGGGTGCCGGCGAGATTGCTCATCGACGTCAGCGTGTTCGGATCCGCGTCGCCCAGGTCTTCGCGGTTGATGGCCCAGGCGCGCTCGAAGAGCCGGCGCGATTCGCCATACGAGGCCGGTCCTGCCGCCAGGTAGGTGGCCACGCGGTCCAGCACCCACACCAGGCGCCTGCGGTCGACGTCGACACCGAGGCGGTCGATGTTCAACGCATGCGGCGCGAGCCTCGCATAGAGCTGCCAACGATCCGGCGATGCCGCATCGTGCGGCAAGGCGAACGCGATCAGCGCCAGCATGGTGTCGGCAGCCCGGCTTCGTGCAGACACATGACGGCAGCGGGCAGCCTCCTGCGTCAGCCGATGCAACAGCAGCGCCGGCTCCGGCTGCCGATCGAGCAGGGGAATCAGGGTCCGTTCGGCCAGGCCGAAGGCGCGCAGGGCCGCCACGGTCTTGTGCCACTGCAGCGGGTCACGCGCCGCATCGGCCAGGGGCTGGGGCAGTGCATCCACCTGGCCGGCGAACAGGCGCTCCGGCACGGGTTCCGGCGCGCAGAAGGCGAGCATGCGCAACAACTGCGCGGCCGGACCGTCGAGGCGCGTAAACGCGATCGAAAGCGTGGCGACCACGGAACGCTCATAACCGCTCAGCGCGCGGCCTGCGTCGAGCAGCAGCGGCGCTGCATCCTGGTTGCGCAGGAGGTCGAGATACATGGCCGCCGTGCTGGCGGTTTCGTCCAGGTAGCCGCCAGCCTGCTCCAGCGCGAGCGGCAGGCCGCCCAGGGCACGCGACAGTTCGGCCAGCGCGGCCCGCTCGCCTTTCGATGGGTGCGCATCCGGCAGGCGCCGCGCGAGGAAATCGGCACCCTGTTCGGGTGTCCACACCGCCATGGCCACGGGATGGGCGATGCCGCTCCATGCCGGGTTGCGCGAGGTGATCACGACGTGGTGGCCGCCCCGCTGCGGCAGCCAGCGGCGCAGCGCGGCCGGGTCTTCGGCGTTGTCGAAGACCAGCAGCCAGGCCTGTCCGAGCCCGACGTCTTCCAGCCAGCGCTTGAGCGCCGCAGCGGGGGGCTCGCCTTCGGTGACCGGAGCGCCTGCGGCCCGGCAGGCGTCGAGCGCGTCGCGCTGCAGGCTGTCTTCGTTTTCGGCGCGCAGCCACCAGACGGCGGCATAGCGGTCGCGGTGCTCGTGGCTGTACCGCAGGGCGAGCTGCGTCTTGCCGCCGCCGCCCATGCCGTGGATCGCCGCCGCGGGCACGGCGCCGGCGGCTGCCGGATCCCCGAGCGCCTGCCCGAGTTGTGCGAGCTTGTCCTGGGGGTCGCTGAAGTGCCTGCTCAACGCATGCCCGATGACGCGAAAGGGCCGGTGCGCGCCCGCCGGTACACGAAAGCGCGGCGCGGGCACCCCGGGCACGGCGGCGATCAACCCGCGCAGGCGAACGAACTGCGATTCCCAGTCGGCGTCGCTGCCCTGGAAGGCGTGCATGTGCACCTCGCAAAGACCCGCGATGTCCTCGTGCAACGACGGATGCAGGTCGCCGATCGCGGGGGCGGCCGCGCCCGCACACAGCACCGGTATCACGGCCGGCCCGCCCGGGCGGGCTCGAAGTCGCAGCGCCTGTGCGACCTCGCTGCGCACATGGTCGGTCTCAGTCAGGCCGGCGCGGCGGTTGATCTGCGCAACCCAGTCGGGGCCGATCACCACCAGCACCACCTTCGCCGCCGCAATGGCATCCGCCAGCCGCTGGGGAAAGGCTTGTCCGGGCAGGATGGCAGCGGTGTCGTAGAAGAGTGCGTCGGCGTCGAACCAGTGCGCAAGGCGGTCATGGAGCCGCCCGGCATGGCCGGCTGCATCCGAGCGCCGGTAGCTGATGAAGATCTGTGCGCTCATGGTCCCTCGTCCCTCCGACTGCAACTTCGTGGTGTCGAAACGCGGGCGCAGGGTGCGGCAGGCGCCCCGAAGCAGCAATCCCGAGTTTGCAGACGGCCTCGGCGTCTGCCGCTCGCGCACGGCGTGCCACCACCTCGGCCTGCTTCGGTGCGCCGCGGGCAAGGAGGAGGAGAAGAAATGGCGCAGGGACAGTCCCATTGACACCCGCGTGAGCGGGTACATCATCCAGAAGAGGGCGTTCGTGGCGGCAACTCGGGCGTGCCGGTTTCGCCTTCGGGTCTTCGCATGAAATGGCGCCGGCCTGTGGCCGGCTGGCTTGCCATACACCAGGAGCGAGCATGTACAGGTTGCTCCGCGCATTGCTCTGCGGTGCCGTTGCGGCGCTCCTTGCAGCGGCTGCACCGGCCCAGACATCGCCCAAGTACCGAATCGTCGTCGTGCCCAAGCTGGTGGGCATTGCGTACTACGGCGCCGTCAAGTCCGGCATCGATGCCGCGTCCCGAGAGTTGCCCGACGTGTCGGTGACCTGGATCGGTCCGACACAGGATCAGGTCGAACGGCAAATCGAGATCATCGAGCGCTTCATTCCCAGCAAACCGGACCTGATCGCGGTGGCGGCAAACGATCCGGTGACCATCGTGCCGGTGCTGGCAAAGGCTCAGCGGGCGGGCATTCACGTCATGAGCTGGGACGGTGACACCAACCAGCGCGAGTTTTTCGTCAACCTCGTGGATTTCGAGCAGTTCGGTGCCCAGCTCGTGGAGGCGATGACCCGGGAGATCGGCCCGAAGGGTGACATCGCGGTTGTCACGACGAGCTTCACGGCGCCGAACCAGACGAGCTGGATCGCCGCGATGAAGCGGACCCTCTACGCGAAGTATCCGCAGCTGCGGATCGTCGACATACGCCCCGCCGGCGAGAGCACCGAAGAGGCATACCGCATTGCGCAGGACTACTTGAAAACGCTACCCGGCCTGAAAGGAATCGTTGCACTCGGAGCGCCCAACCACCCTGGCGTTGCGCGCGCAGTACGCGACGCGGGATTGGCCGGCAAGGTGGCCGTCGTGGGCAACTCGACGCCGAACTTGATGCGCGAGTTCCTGAAGGACGGGACCGTCAAGACGGTGCTGCTGTGGAATGCCCCGGACCACGGCTACCTCACCGTCTATGCCGCGCGCCAGCTGCTCATGGGCGGGCTCAAGGCAGGTCAGCCGTTCCAGGCCGGAAGGCTGGGCAGCTTCACCCCGCACGAGGACGCGATCAGCATGCAGGTGGCGTTGCCTGTCATGGTGTTCACCAGGGACAACGTCGACCAGTTCCACTTCTGAATTGGACTGAACTGGACTGAACGGGCCTGAGCTGGACTGAACTGTCGCGTGGCTGCGTTTACAGGAACGAGTCGTGAAGATCTCCACCCGACTCAACCTGTTCTCGCTGGCGACGATCCTGGTGATGACGGCCGCGGTCCTCGGGGCCGCGGTGTTCTTTTTGCAATCGGACCTGCGGCAGTCTCGCGAGCGGCTCATGCAGTTGGAGCTGAGCGGGGCGACGCAGTCCATCCGCCAGCAGCTCAACCGTTCCGGAGTGGTCGCCGCGAGCAGGGAGGCCGCAGAGCAGCTGCGGCAACTGCGCGGCAAGGAAGGGTTCGCTTCTGCCACGCTGTTCATCGTCGAGAAGAACGACAGCCGCATCGTCTACCACCCGGACGCGCCGATGGGCCAGCGCGCGAGCTATGCCTTCGTCGACGAGATGCTGCGGCGCCAGACCGGCTCATACGAGTACGAATACAAGGGCGATCAGCGCATGGCGGTGTTCCAGATGATCGAGCCGATCGACTGGCTGGTGGGCGTGGCCGTGTCCCGCAAGGAGATCTACGCGCCGATGGTCGGCCTGATCTGGGCGGTCGGTGCCATCATCTTCGTGGCTCTGTGCCTGAGCGGAGTCGCCGTCAGCATGTATGGGCGCTGGCTGATGCGCCGCATCGGCCTGGCGCTGGACTGCGTCAAGCAGATCGAGCGGGGCGAGTTTTCCGCTCGCATCGCTCATACCGGCCCCGATGACGAGGTGGGTGCCCTGCAGCGCGGCATCAATGCCATGGGCGTACGCATCGAACAGCGCACCCGCGAGCAGCGTGCCGCGAGGGAGGCCTTGCTTGCCAGCGAGACCCGCCTGCGCAGGGTGGTCGAGTCCAGCATGATCGGCATCTTCTTCTGGGACGTGTCGGGCGCGGTGGTCGAGGCGAACGACGCGTTCCTCGAAATCATCGGCTATGACCGCGACGACCTGCGCGCCGGTCGCGTGGACTGGAGCCACCTGACCCCTCCCGAGGAGGCGCCCGCCGATCGCCACGCCATTGCGCAGCTGCTGGAAACTGGCCGCTGCGCGTCCTACGAGAAGCACTACATCCGCAAGGACGGGACCTGGGTTCCAGTGCTCATCGGCGGCGCGCTGCTGAACGACTCGAACGAGGAAGGGGTGGCGTTCATCGTCGACCTCAGCGAGCGCAAGCAAGCCGAGGCCGACCGCCAAGCGCGCCACGAAGCCGAGGCGGCCAGCACCGCGAAGAGCGAGTTCCTGGCCAACATGAGCCACGAGATCCGCACACCGATGAACGCGATCCTCGGGATGTCCTACCTCGCCTTGCGTAGCGGCCTCAACCCTCAGCAGCACAACTACATCCGGAAGGTGCATGCATCGGCGGAGTCGCTGCTGGGCATCATCAACGACATCCTGGATTTCTCGAAGATCGAGGCCGGCAAGCTGGACATGGAATTCATCCCGTTCAGCCTGGCCGACGTGATGGACAACCTGGGCAACCTCGTCGGACTGAAGGCCGAGGAAAAGGGGCTCGAGGTGCTGTTCGTCGAACCGCTGGATCTGCCGGCGATGCTCGTGGGTGACCCATCGCGCTTGGGCCAGGTTCTGCTCAACCTGGGTAACAACGCCGTCAAGTTCACCGAGCACGGCGAAGTCGTCGTTTCGATCGAAGTGCTCGATCGCAACGATGCGTCGGCGTACCTGCGCTTCGAGGTGCACGACACCGGCATCGGCATGAGCGTGGAGCAGCAGCAGCGGCTGTTTCAGCCGTTCACGCAGGCGGATGCCTCGACCAGCAGGCGCTACGGGGGCACCGGTCTGGGTCTGACCATCAGCCGCCATCTGGTGCGCCTGATGGGCGGCGAACTCGAGGTCGACAGCGCGCCGGGGCAGGGCAGCCGCTTTTACTTCAGCGTGCGATTCGGCCTGCAGGCCGGAAGTCCAGAACAAGCGCGAGCGGCGCTGCACGAAGCCAGCATGCATGGCGTGCGGGCGTTGATCGTCGACGACAACGCGTGCGCACGCGAAGTGCTGGCCCAGATGTCCGCAGCATTCGGCATGAAAACCGATGTCGCCGTCGATGGCCTGGATGCGCTGCGGCAAGTGACCTTGGCCGACGCACGAGACGAGCCGTATGAGCTGGTGTTGCTCGACTGGAAGATGCAGGGCATGGACGGCGTGGAATGTGCGCGCGCCCTGTCGCAACGCGAACGAGCGCGTCACCCGACGCCGACGGTGATGATGCTGACGGCGTTCAGCCGCAGCGACGTCCAGCAGCGCCTGAGCGCCGAACGGATCGACGTGCGCGCCCTGTTGACCAAGCCGGTCACGCCCTCGACCCTGTTCGACGCCTGCGTCGCTGCGCTCGGCCTGCCGGTACGCCGCTCGACACGCATCGAGCAGCGCGAGGAGTCGATGCTCATTCATCGAACAAGGCTGAGCGGCGCCCGCATCCTGCTGGTCGAAGACAACGCGTTCAATCAGGAGCTGGCGCTGGATGTGCTGGGCGAGGCAGGCATCGTCGCGCGTGTCGCTGCCAACGGGCAGGAGGCGCTCGCTGCGCTGGAAGGCGAGCGCTTCGACGCCGTGCTCATGGACTGCCAGATGCCGGTGATGGACGGCTATGCCGCGACCCGTGCGTTGCGCCAGCACACGCAGTGGCGCGACCTCCCGGTGATCGCGATGACGGCCAACACGATGGTCGGCGACCGCGACAAGGCACTCGCCGCGGGGATGAACGACCACATTGCCAAGCCGATCAATGTCGATGACCTGTTTGCCACGCTGGCGCGATGGATCCGGCCGTGCGCGAGCGCACCGGGAGCCCTGTCGGCATCGGCGCGCACGGCGTGATCAGGTTTCGGTGGGCGCCGACATGTAGGCATTCAGGAACAGATGACCGGCGGGCTCCTCCGCGGCGGGGCCGGTCGCCGTCTTGGACTGGAGCGCGTGTACTCGCCTGACGACGAGTGACATGTCTTCGTTGAGCGCGGGGAACCGGGCGTTCAGCGCCATGCCCCGCTCGAGCCAGGCTACTGCATCGGCGAACTCGTCGTTGATCAGGTGCGCCAGCCCCATCCGGAACGAGCGCAGCGGGTCGTCCTCGGGCAGATGGGCAAGGGGCACCCACACGCCCAGAGCTTCCTGGGCCTGCCCCCGTGTCAGCAGCAGCAGGCCGAGCTGGAAGCGGGCGATGGCGTAGCTCGGTGCAAGCTCGACCGCGCGGGCCATGTGCCGCAGCGCTTCATCGACGGCGCCCGACTGTGCGAGCTGGCTGCCCAGCAGGAAGAACACTTCCGCGGTCGCGTCCTCGCGGGCGACCGATGCCTTCAGGTAGGACAGCGAGCTCGTGTCGTCGCCGCGCCGGGCGGCGTCGACGGCCAGGGCCAGGAGTTGTGCCTGTGTGAGGTCGCTTGATGCCGTATCCATGGTGATGCCCGTCTGATGGCTGAGATGACTGCTGAGGGACTGATGAGGGATCCATGTGCGCCCTTTGCCGCCTCATGCCGCCGGTGGCGCTGCCACGGCTCCTGATGATGCATCGGTACACCTTCAATGCATCCGCTGTTTCGGCGTGCGGTTTAGCCCCAGGCAAGAAAGTTGTACCGCAGTCCAATGCGGACCGTCTTCGCTAAACAACTTCTTCTCATCCGGGATGCATTCGCATCGGGTGCTGCAGGCAAGAGCCTGTCGGCACGGTGTTCGAAATGGTCATCGGCATGCGTGGCATGGGCATGCCCGGGAGAAGAAATTGGTTGCGATCGTCGTCGGCAATTCGCTCGGTTTGAACTTGAGTTCCTTGGGAACGCTGGGTCAGCGCGGCACATTCGGCTCCGCGCTGACGGGGCGCAACGGCGAGCTGGCCTATGTGAATGCGGCCACCGGCAACCTGGTCTTGCAGGACCGGGACGACGTGTTGATGGGGCGGGGCCTGTCGGTCCCATCGGTGCGCACCTACAACAGCCTCGGCCAGCTCAACGACGACAACGGCGACAACTGGTCGCTGGGGGCCTACACCCAGCAGCTGCGGCTCGTGGGCACGGTCAACACCGCCGGCAGCACCTTCGTGCGCACCGACCGGGATGGATCGCAGGCGACGTACACCTACGACAGCAGCTCGTCGCAGTACGTGAGCACCGATGGCGGCGGCGCGCACGACCGCATCAGTGTCGCGGGTGGCGCCTGGACATGGACCGACGGCGACACGGGCACGCAGGAGCGATACGACAGCGCAACCGGTGCCCTGGTGTCGGTGACCGACCTCTCCGGCAACACGCTGACCTATGGGTACGACAGCGCCGGGTTGCTCACGAGCATCTCCAAGAGCAACGGCGAGCAGACCTTCTACGACTACGCCGGACGCCAGCTCACACAGATCCGCACGGTGGTCACCAGCGGTGCCACGAGCCAGACGCTGACGCGGGTGCGCTACGACTACGACGCCAGCAATCGACTCAGCTCCGTCACGGTGGACCTGTCGCCCGAGGACGGCAGCGTGGCCGACGGGAAGACCTACCTCACGACCTACACCTACGACGGCACCAGCCACCGCGTGGCGAGCGTGACGCAGCAAGACGGCACGCGCCTGAGCTTCACCTACGACGCTGCCGGGCGCGTGTCCACGGTCACTGACGCGCTGGGGAACCAGAGCCGCTACACCTACGACACGGCGGCGCGGCAGACCACCCTGACCGACGCGCTCGGCAGGAGGACGGTGGTCGATTACGACGACGCCGGCCGGCTGGTGCGCATGAGTGCACTCTCGCGTGCGGTCACGCTGCAAACCGCGGCCTACGCCTACAACGCGGCCGGTGACGTGGTCCGCATCACCGACGGGGACGGGAACGCCGCCGCCTTCGACTACGACGGCAACGGCAACCAGACCTACCAGCGAGATGCGGCAGGCAACACCGTCACGCGGACCTACAACGCACAGAACCGAGTGCTGACGGAATCGGTGTACGCGACGCCGGACCCGGATGGTGCGGGCGCCGCGCAGCCGGGCGCACCGATCACCACGCGCTACGTGTACGACACCTCGGGTAAGGGCCTGCTGCGCTATGTGATCTCGCCGGAAGGGCGGGTCACCGAGCATCTCTACGACAGCTATGGGCAGCGCACTTCGACCCTCGAATACGCCAGCGGCAGCTACCCGGTCGCCGGCCTGGCGCTCGACGCCGTGCCGACGCTCACCGAGATGGCCACCTGGGCCGGCGCACAGGATCGCACGCGGATGCAGCGCGTGGACATGGCCTACGACGTGCACGGCCTGCTGCAGAAGACGACGACCTATGCCGCCACCACCGCCACCGGTGCGGGCGTCGCCGACAGCGCGCGGTCGGTCACGCAGTACGTGTACGACTCCTTCGGGCAGCTGCTGCAAACCATCTCGCCCCTCCAGGGCGCCACCACTTACACCTATGACGGCCTGGGCCGCGTGCTCAGCAGCACCGACGCGCAATCGGTCGTCACGCTGACGAGCTACGACGACGCGAACAACACCCTGCGCCAGTCGTACGCCAACGGGTTGGTGACGACCTCGACCTACGACAAGGCCGGGCGCAAGGTCTCCGTGCTGCAGTCGGGCGCGGGGCAGGCGCTGGGCCAGACGCGGTTCTTCTACGACGCCGCGAACCAGCTTCGCATGACGCAGGATCCGACCGGCGTGCGCCAGTGGATGCTCTACGACGATGCCGGCCGCAAGGTGGCCGACGTCGATGCCAACGGCAGCCTGGTCGAGTACGTCTACAACCGCAACGGGCAGATCACCCAGTCGATCGCCTATGCGACCGCCGTCAATACGGCGGCCCTCGTGGACGCGGCGGGCCAGCCCGCCAACGTGGCCCTGAGTGCCGTGCGCCCGCCCGCTTCGCCGGCCGATCGTGCCCAGTGGGTGGCCTACGACGCGGCCGGCCGCGCGGTCAAGACCGTCAGCTCGTCGGGCGCGGTGGTCGAGACGTTCTACGACGGTGCGTCGAGGGTGGTGAAGACGACGCGCTACAACGCGACGGTAGCCACCGCCAATCTCGGCGCTGCGCCGAGGCCGTCGGACATCGCGCCGACCGCGAATGCGGCGGCCGATCGCACCGCTCGCAACTTCTACGACAAGGACGACCGCCTGGTCGGCGAACTGGACGCGGAGGGTTACCTCACCGAGTACCAGTACGACGGCGCGGGCCGGCGGACCGTCTCGCTGCGCTACGCCACGCAGACCGCACCGGCGCTGCGGGCGGCGGGCACCCTGGAGCAACTGCGCCCGGCGGCCAGCAGTGGGAGCGACATCCGCACGGTCACGCTCTACAACAGCAAGGGCCAGGTCATCGGCACGGTCGACGCCGAGAACTACCTCACCGAGCGCGTCTACGACAACAACGGCAATCTCACGCGGCAGGTGCGCTACGCCACGGCGTTGAGCGCCACGGTGGCGCCGACGGCGCTGCTCGCCGGCATCCGGCCCGCGGCGAACGCGCTGGACCAGGCGACGACCTGGGCTTACGACAAGCTCAACCGCGTCACGCAGCAGACCGATGCCGAGGGCACGGTCACGAAGCTCGTGTACGACACCGTGGGCAACCTCACCAGCACCACGGTGGCGGCCGGGCTGGCCGAAGCCCGCACGAGCCTGGCCCGGTTCGACCTGCAGGGCCGCGTGATCGCCGAGCTGAGCGGCGAAGGGGCGGCGCTGCTGGCCACCCCCCAGACGCCAGCCCAGGTCGAAGCGATCTGGAACCAGTACGCCACCTTCCACACCTACGACAGCGCCGGCCGGCGCACCAGCACCACGCAGCCGAGCACCGGGGCCGCCGGGTCGAGCGGCGCGAAGACACTGTTCTTCTATGACGTCGACGGCCGCCTCACGCACACGGTCAATGCCTTGGGCGAGGTCGAGGAGCGCAAGTACAACGCGCTCGGCGAACTGGTGGCCACCGTGCGCTATGGCGGGCGTGTGTCCACGGCGGGCCTTGGCGGCGGGTTGGTCGATACGGCCATCACGCAGGCCATCCAGGCCGTGGCGAATGCCGCGAAGGATCGCCGGACCACGTTGGCCTACAACAGCGCCGGCCTGCTGGCCAGTACGAGCGATGCGCTCAACCATGTCATCACCTTCGGCTATGACGCGTTCGGCGCGGAGACGACGCGCACCACCGCGCTCGATGGCGGGCTGACCCGCATCGACCAGGCCACCTACGACCGGCGCGGCCTGAAGACATCGGACACGCGCGACAGCGGCGGCCTCGCGGTCACCACCGGCTTCAGCTACGACGCCTTCGGTCGCCGGCTCACCGAGACCGATGGCAACGGCAAGCTGCGCAGCGCGTCGTACGACCGGCTGGGCCGCGCCGTGCAGACGGCGGATGGCAACGGCTATAGCCGCCGCACGAGCTACGACGCCTTCGACCGCGTGCTCACGCAGACCGACGCGCAAGGCCAGACCACGACCTACGCCTACAGCAACACGGAGCGCAGCGTCACGGTGACCACGCCCGAAGGCGTGGCGGTCAAGACCTTGCGCAACCGCCATGGCGAAACGCTGAGCATCACGGACGGAAAGAAGCAGACCACTCGCTACACCTACGACCGCAACGGCAACCTCACCAGCACGGCAACCCCGCTCACCAAGACCGCGCAGGTGTTCGATCGCGCCGGCCGCCTGATCGAGACCACCGATGCGCGCGGCGTCAAGGTGAGCTATGCGTACGACGCGGCCAATCGTGTGCTGGAGCGGCGCGTCGACCCCACGGGGCTCAACCTCGTCACCACCTACGCCTACGACGCCTTCGGCCAGCAGGTGAGCGTGACTGATCCGAAAGGCATCGTCACGACCACCAGCTACGACCTCGACGGTCAGGTACTCACGCAAACGCTCGACCCGAGCGGCGTGAACCTCGTGACGCGCTACACCCGCGATGCGGAAGGCCGCACCCTGACGGTGACCAGCCCGCGCGGCGTGGTCACGCGCTACGTCTATGACAAGCTCGGCCGCCGCATCGAGGAGACCCTCGATCCCAAGGGGGCCAATCCTTCGGCGCTGGGCCTCAAGACCACCTACGCCTACGACAAGAACGGCAACGTGGTCAGCCGCACCGATGCCAACGGTGCCACCACGCGCTACGCCTACGACGGCGAGAACCGCCTGCTGTTCTCCGTCGATGCGGTCGGTAACACCGTGCGCAACGAGTACGACCGCGAAGGCCGCCTCACGCGCAGCACGCGGTACGCCGCGCCGATCCGCATGGCCACGCTGCCGACGCCCGCCACGGCCGAGGCGATCCTTGAGAGGGTCGTCAAGACACCGGGCAAGGACGCCGTGCAGGCGAACCGCTACGACCGGGACGGCCGGCTGACCTTCACGGTGGACGGCACGGGCGCGGTCGTCAAGTTCGTGGTCGACGCGAACGGCAATGTCACCGAGCGCGTGGCCTATGCCAACGCCGTCGACGTGAACGCCTGGACCGGCGCGGCCGATCCCGTGGTGGTGGAGGATGCTGCGCGCGACCGGCGCGTGCGCACGGTCTACGACGCCCTGAACCGCGTGAGCTTCGAGGCCGATGCGCTGGGGGTCGTGACCGAGCGCAAGTACGACGGCAACGGCAACGTGGTTCGGCTCGTGCAGCATGCCGTTGCGGTGACGGGCAGCACCTTGCCGAGCACCGTGACCGCCAATGCCGCCGACCGCATCAGCGTGTACGTGTACGACAACGCGAACCGCGAAACCTGGCGTGCGGACCCCTCCGGTGCGGTCACCCGCAGCGAGTACGACGCGGACGGCAACCTCGTGCGCAGCACCCGCTATGCCAAGGCCATCACTCCTGGCGGCTCGCCCAGTGGCGTGGCGCAGCAGCCCGCACTAGACCGGGTGACCCGCTACAGCTACGACAACGCCGGGCGTCGCACCCATGCGGTCGATGCCCTCAACCTGGTCGACCGCTGGGAGTACGACAACGACGGCAACCTGCAGGCGAAAACGCGCTACGCCACGGCCATCGCGGCCGGGGCCGACCCGGCCACCGTCACGCCCAACGCGGCGCTCGACCGGAAGGATTCGTACGTCCATGACAAGGCCGGGCGGGTCATCTCGCACACCGACGCCATGGGCTACACGGAGTCGACCACCTACGACGGCCTGGGCCACAAGAAGACCTACACCAACCAGAAGAACGCCGTCTGGACCTACGACTACGACGCGGCCGGCCGCATGACGCGCGAGGTGTCGCCGCAGGTGGCCGTGACCGCCGTGCAGGGCGGCGACGGCGGCCCCCTGACCCAGGGCAACGTGGCCGACATGGCCATCGAGACGCTCTACACCTATGACGCGCTGGGCAACCTGCTCAGCCGCACCGAGGCCGCGGGCCGCCCCGAGCAGCGGCGTACCGACTACGAGTACGACGCACGCGGCAACCAGATCAAGGTCACGTATCCGGACGTGGGCGTGTACAGCGAGCCGGTGAGCGCGCTGGGCACCAACGGCCTCACCGCAGCGGCCAGCCGGGCCGAAGTGCTGCGCACCCAGAACACCCGCCTGAGCACCCGCACCTCCTACGACGCCTTCGGCCAGGCCGTGGCCAACGTGGACGTGGCGGGCAGTCGCTCCTTCAAGGCCTATGACCTCGCGGGCAAGGTCGTCTACGAGGTCGATGCACTCGGCTACGTGACCGGCTACAACCGCAACGCATTCGGCGATGCCGAGGAGGTGTTGCGATACGCGGTGGCGACGAACCTCACGCAGGTGCCTACAGCCGGCCTGGCGCCCAGCGTGGCCACCATTGCCGCGGCCGTGAATGCCGCCAACGTGGACCACTCCGCGGACCGCCTGCTCGCCACCCGCTTCGATGCGCTCGGCCGCGCCATCGAGGTGAAGGAGCCGGGGGCCTACAGCTACGACAGCAGCCGCGCCACCCTCAGCGTGTCCGGCACGTATGAAGCGGCGGTGGGCAAGACCACCACGAACACCTACAACGCCTTCGGCGAAGGGGTGCTCACCAGCGTGGGCGGCGGCGGCATCGCACCCGTCAAGACCTATGCCTACTTCGACAAGCTCGGGCGCAAGACGGCCATCGTCGATGCGCTCGGCTACGTCACGCAGCACGGCTACGACGAGGCCGGCAACCTGGTGTCCACCAAGGAGTTCGCCACGGCAGCGCGCGCGGGCTCCTGGAGCCTGACCAGCGCGGCCCCGACGCCCACATCGAGCGCGGACGACCGCACCACGACCTGGGCCTACGACCGCAACAACCGCAAGATCAGCGAAACGCGTGTCGGCGTGGCCTACAGCACGGGCGGTGACGCCACCGTCACCGGCAACGTGGTCACGACCTACGGCTACGACGCCGTCGGCAACCTCACGCGCACCACCGATGCCCTGGGTGCCAGCGTCTACAGCTACTACGACGCGCTGGGCCGCGTCACCGCCGTGGCCTCGCCGGCACGCGGCGGTGCGGCCGACGGCAGCACGGTGCTCCCCTTGAGCATCTTCCTGCGCGATGCCCACGGCAACGTGGTCGTCAAGCTCGACCTGGCCAACGGGGCGGCGGCCGCTGGGGAGTTCACGGGCAACTCGCGGTTGTCGAACCCCGGCTTCACGCTGGGCGCCGACAGTGCGGATGACCGGCGCACGGTGTCGCGCTACGACGCGATGGGGCATGTGGTGCAAACCACCGATGCCCAGAACGTCAACCACTACAACTCCTACAACGAGCTGGGCCTGCTGGCGAAATCGTGGCAGTCGGTCACCGACGAAGGCGCGACGCAGACCCTGTTCCAGGCCTTCCAGTACGACAGGCTGGGCCGCCTCACGCACACGCTCGATCCGGCGCCTTACGTGGCGCAAACGCCTACCGGCGGTGTGACCGACAGCGCGCTCGACTACAACGCCTTCGGCGAAGTGGTAGCGCGGCGCATCAACGGCACGGTGCAGGAGTACTTCGAGTTCGACAACGCCGGCCGCATGGTGCGAACCAACAGCGGCGACGGCAACCACAAGGTCTACCTCTACGACGTGCTGGGCCGCCGCACGGCCGAAATCCGCAGCAGCGGCCTGGACGCCGTGGACCTGCGCACGGCCTCGCTGCCCATGGCCGCATCGCTGACCACGGCGCGCCGCACCGACACCGTGTACGACGCGCTGGGCCGCGTGGTGAACCAGCTCCTGCCCCAGCGGGCCGACGAGCAGGGCGGCGTCACGGTGCGCCGCCAGCAGACCGTGGTGTCGATCGCCGCGTCCGAAACCATCGAGATGAGGCTGCAGGGCACCGGCGATGCCAGTGGGGACGCGCCGACCTGGGTGGGCGAAAACCGCGTCGACCTGTCGTGGACTTCGCTGGCCGGCCTGGGCGCCGGAGAGATCAAGGTCGAGTTCGAGTACCTCACGCGCCCGTATGTCGTCACGCCGGGCAGCAAGGACGAGTTCGGCTTCGTTGTCACGGAGCCTGTGTACTCCACGCCGGACCTGCGCAAGATCACGCGCATCTACACCGCCGAGGAAGCTGCCGCGGGCGTCCAGTTCGTCTGGAGCGATGCCACCAACCAGCTCGCCAACGTGAACGCCGGCATCAGCGAGGCCAAGCGCCTGGTGGTGTCGAAGAAAGACATCAACGGCGTATGGCAGCGCGTCAGCGACCAGACCCGCTTCGGCTTCGTGGGCAACACGGTCGAAGTCGCGACCCCTCTGGACCCCAACACGCGCACTCGCATCGCGTTCCGTCCCCAGGGCGGCGCATGGAGCGCTCCGGTGGGCATCAACTTCGGCGCCTCGCAGTGGTTCGATGCGACCACGCTGGCTCTGGGCTCCTACGACTACGAGATCTACACCACGGTCGTCGGCCAACCCGAACAGCTCACGGCGAGCGGAACCTTCAAGCTCGAAACCCCGCCGCTGGCCGTGATCGGCGTGCCGGTGAGTTATGGGCAACCCCATGCCGGCCCCGGCGTGCTCGCATGGCAGAAGCCGGCCGGCAACGTCGTGCAGCAGCTGAACTACCGGCGCGTGGGCAGCTTCGACGCATGGCAAGGCCTCGCCATTTCCAGCCGCACCAGCACCCTGGACGGCGTGGACACCACCGGCTTGCCGGCGGGCGACTACGAGTTCGAGTTGCTGTGGAGCGAGCCCGGCAACGGCATTCCGTATGCCCACGCCACCGGCACGTTCAAGGTCACCGCCGCCGTGCCACCGGTCGATGTGCCGCCGGTGAGCGCGCCCAACATCACGGGCATCATGGTCAACACGACCTCGGTCAGCTGGGATTCCGTTCTCGGCGTGTCCTCCGCCGTGACGGGCACGGAGGCGGCCTACGTCTCCGGCTTGCGCGCCAGTGCCACCAAGCTGAGCTGGACCGCGGTCGCCGGCACGGCGGCTGTGGAAATCAAAGCGGCAGGTTCGTCCACCTGGACGCCCTACCCGGTGGAAACGGCGGAAGGCGAGCAGCGGGTCGATATCGCCGCGCTGGCCACCGGCACCCATGAATTCCGCATCACCTACACCCGCGACGGCAAGCTCACTGCCATGGCATCGGGCACGTTGAGCGTGCCGACGCCACCCGCCCTCGCCGTGGGCGTCGCGTCGATCACGGGCTACCAGGCCACGTCTACGGCCTTCAGCTGGACGCCCAAGACCGGCACGGTCACCTTCGAGGCGCGCATCGGCAGCAGCAGCGCCTGGCAACAGTTCCCGGTGCAAACCGTCAACGGCAAGCACAGCGTGAGCCTCGCCGGCGCCTCGGGCACCTACGAGTTCCGCATCAGCTACGCCACCGAGGCGGGCATGACGGCCTACGGCACGGGCACGCTGGCGGTGACCGGCGGCAGCACGGCGCCGAAGCTCACGCTGGCGACGGGCCAGGTGACTGGCCTCACCGCGACTGCAGGGGTGCTCAAGTGGGCGCGCGGCAGCGGCATCGCCAAGCTCGAAGGGCGGGCCGTGGGTTCTTCGGAATGGACCACGATTCCCGTGGGCGACTACAGCGGGGCGGATGGCGTCGACATCTCCGGCCTGTTGAAGGGCGAGTACGAATTCCTCGTCACCTACACGCAGAACGATCGCGCGACCGCGTATGCCACCGGCCGCCTCACGGTGCAGGGGCCGCCCACGCTCAGCAATACCCAGGCCTCGCAGGTTGCCGGGTTCGAAGCCAGCGGCACCACGCTGCGCTGGATGCCGCTGGCCGGCACCGTGGCAGCGGAGTACTTCAATACCACCCTGAACACCTGGGTGGCCGTGCCCGTGACCCGGCTCAACGGCCGGGACATGGTGGACTTCAGCGGAGCTGCCGGCACCTTCCAGTTCCGCGTGACCTACGAGTCCGAGGGCCGGGTCACCGGGCTGGGCGCCGGCACTCTCACGGTGCAGGCCGGCACCACGACCACCATCGCAGGCACGCCCACGTTCGAGTTCCGGCCGGTGAACTCCAGCACCTGGTCGCCCCTGAACGTGAACGCGGTCAGTGCGAACCGGGCCAGTGTCAGCTTCTCGGGTGTCGGGGCCGGCGACTACGAGTTCCGCATCAACTACACCTCGGATGGCACGAAGACGGCCACCGGCACCGGCTCGGTCAAGTTCTACGACCCCGTGCCGGCCGGCACGCCGAACCCGACGGTGGCGAACACGGGGGTCTCGCGCATCGCGGGCTACAACGTGTCGGGCACGACGGTCAGCTGGACGGCGGCCACCGGCACCCCCACCTTCGAGTACCGCCAGGCCAATGGCACCTGGAGCACGCGGCCTGTCGCCCGCAACGCAGCGACCGACAGCATCAGCACGGCCGGCATGCCCGCGGGTGCGTACGAGTTCCGCATCGTCTACGACAACGGCAACGTCACGCTCACGCTGGGCACGGGCAACCTCACCACGTATGCCGAGGTGGCGGGCACCACCCCCAACCCCACGCTCAGCAACACGGCGGCCACTGCCATCACCAGCTTCAGCGCGACTTCGGCCGCGCTGTCGTGGCCCACGCAAGCCGGCACGGCGCTGTTCGAAGGTCGCGGCGTGGGCAGCAGCACCTGGGAGGCCTTGCCCGTCATCGTGTCGTCGCCGAACAGCCGGGTCGACATCTCCGGCCTTGGGGCTGGTGACTACGAGTTCAGGGTCAGCTACCAGTCGACCGGCGGCTTGTCGGCGTTCGGTGCGGGCAACCTCAAGGTCAACGCCAAGCCCGCGCCGGTTCCGGTGGCTCCTACCCTCGGCGACACCACGGCCGCCAGCGTCATCACCCAGTTCAGCACCAGCGCCACCACCATGAGCTGGACACGGCCTGCCGGCGTGACGGCCGCGGACGGCGTGCTCGAGTTCCGCGCGCTGCCTGACACCAACTGGCACACGCTGCCCATCAGTTCCTCGGGTGCGACCGACTCGGTGAACTTCGCGGGCGCCATCGGCACGGCCGATTTCCGGGTCACCTACAAGAAGAACGAGCGCGAGGTCGCGCTGGGCATGGGCACCTTCACGGCAGCCCAGGCCACGGTCAGCGGGCCCACCAACATCGGCCAAGCTGCGGTCACGGGATTCAGCATCTCGGGCTTCACCTTCGGCTGGACGCCGCCTTCCGTGGCCGGCACGCCCAGGTTCGAATACCGTGTCGCTGGCACGAATAGCTGGTCCGGACCGCTGCTGGTTACCACGGGCTCGCGGCACAGCGTCAACGTCGCCTTCCTCGCGCCCAACAACTACGAGTACCGCGTCACCTACACCGACGCGAACGGCAAGCCCGTGGCGATGGCCATGGGGCAGTTCAGGCCCGAACTGCCGTCCGTGCTGATGAGTGCGGTGTCGAACGCGCCGGGCAGCACCTTCCAGATCTCCCGTACCACCATGAGCTGGGTGCCGGCGAGTGGCACCGAGAAGGTCCAGGTCTACAACACGGCCACGGGCAACTGGGACGATTTCCCCGCCAGCGGCATCACCGTCAACCCCACCACCGGCCGGCACAGCGTCAATGTGTCGGGGACGATGGGCACGGTGGATTTCCGCCTCGCGTACGTGGACGCCAGCGGGAGGGAGACCAGCCTGACCACGGGCCGGATCTTCGCACCCGATCTCGTCGTCACGCCCACGTTGTCGCTCCTGACCTGGGCCAGCATCACGGGCACGGCGGTGAACGGCAACGTGCTGAGCTGGAGCAAGCCCGCCAGCGGCGGCACGCCGACGCTCGTCGCTCGCCTTGAGGGCACCTCGGCTTGGAGCAACCCCCTGCCGATCACCATCGGCACCACCGCGGACAGCTACAACTTCGCCCAGGTCGCGGCCGATGCACCCGGCACCTACGAGTTCCTGCTGACTTACGCCGATACCAAGGGCAAACCCGTCGCCGTGGCGACCGGCGTGGTCGCGGCCAGGCCCCAGCCCAAGCTCATTTCGCAGACACCGACCACCGTGCCTGCGTTCACCCTCTCCTCCGATGCGCGCACGCTGAGCTGGGCCGCGCAGCCGGGCACGGGGCGAGTCGAACACCGCCTGTCCGGCACCAGCACATGGCTCGATGGCGGCGGGGTGGGCGTGGACGCGGCGACACAAAGGCACTTCGTCACGCTCGTCAACCTGTCGGGCAGCTACGACTTCCGCATCATCTATGAGGGCAGCAGTGGGCTCATCGGCCTGACCACCGGGCAGATCACGCGCACGGTGCCCAACCCCTCGGTCACCGCCAGCACGACCACCAAGATCACCGGCATGGGCGTCACGCCCACCACGTTCTACTGGAACGCGGGGCCTGCCGGGAGCACGTCGAAGCTCTACGCCCGCGTCGGCACCGCCGCCTGGGAAGAGCAGGCACCGCTCGCGGTGGCCAATGGCAGGGTCACCTACACCCTGCCGGCGCAGCCGTCGGACGCGACCTATGAGTTCCTGGTCATCAACTCCGATGCGGCCGGCAAGGTGGTCGCGCTGGGCACGGGCACGCTGCGCACCTACCCGTCCACCCAACCCGCTACACCGGCACCCGTGGTCAGCAACACGACCGCGCAAGTGGTGACCGGCTACCAGGCCACGCCGACCCAGCTGCGCTGGACGGCGGTCAGCCCCTCCACGCTGAGCGTGGTGTTCGAGGGCCGGCCCGTGGGCGGTGCGGACTGGGCGGTGCTGCCGGTGACCACGGCCAACGGCGTGGCCAGCGTCGACCTCCCGGCACTCACGCCCGAGGCAGCGTATGAGTTCCGCATCCTCTACAAGTCGGGCAACGCCATCGTGGCGCGCGGCGCGGGCAACCTCACCCCCCACGCGGGCACACCGGGCACCACGCAGCCGCCCACGCTGAGCAACCTCACGCCGGCGGCGATCACCGGCTACGACACCAGCGCCATCGCGCTGAGCTGGGCCGCGCTGGCAGGCACGGTCAAGTTCGAAGGCCGGCCGGTGAACGCCACCACCTGGGGCACGCCGTGGGATGTGACCATCAGCAACGGCCGCAGCAGCGTCAGCCTGCAAGGCAAGGCGCCCGGCACCTACGAGTTCCGCATCACCTACACCAACGCCTCGGGCGTGACCACGGCGCTGGGCTATGGCACCGTCACCGTGCACGAGCCCACGGCGGCCTACACGCCGCCGCCCACGCTCACCCTCACCACGGTGCCGTACACCGCGGGCTACACCATCCCCGGCACGCCCGCGCAGTACGCCAGCACCCAGACCACGGTCAACGGCTCGCCGGCCCTCAGCCACACCGGCTCGAACCCCGCGTACACGCTGACGCAGGCACCCGCCCTCAACGGCAAAACCACCTGGTTGCGCCCGGAGATCCGCCAGACGGTCGATCGCTGGGGCAACGTGCTCAAGACCAACGACCCGCGCAACGTGGCGTGGGAGACCACCTACCGGTGGAACGCCGACAACCAGCTGGTCTACCAGCAGCGCCCCTCGACCACCGGCAACGCGGCCGATGCGCCCACCACGCAGATCTACTACGACGCCCTCGGGCGGCAGGTGGCCGTGCGTGACGCGAACGGCAACGTCAACCGGCAGGAGTACGACGCCGGCGGCAACCTGGTGAGGGAAACTCATGCGGACGGCGGCGTCGTCACCCATCGCTACAACGCCTTGGGCGACAAGGTGCGCACGGTGGGTGCCGTGGGCAACGAGGCCGGTGCCGGCACCGCCGCTTACGCCGAGGACACCACCGACTACGGCTACGACAAGCTCGGACGGCTGACGAGCGTGACCCACGGGCCGATGAACGTGTTCAGCATCACCGAGGGCATGGTGGTGAGCGCCCCGGTGCAGCGCAACGTCACCGAGCGCTACACCTACGACGGCGCGGGCCGCAAGCTCACCCAGACCGACGGCGACGGGCGCGTGACCCACTACAAGTACGACCACGCGGGCCGGGTGATCGAAACGAGGCTGCCCCTGGGCACCACCACGCGGGTGGCCTACGACGTGTTCGGGAACAAGCTATCGGAGACGGATGCCAACGGCCGCACGGCGACCTGGACGACCAATTACTTTGGCCGCACCACGCAGCATGTGGACATCGGCGGGCAGACGGTGACCTACAAGTACGACATCGCCGGGCAGCGGGTCTTGCAGACGAGCACGCGCAGCGGCAGCCCCGGGCTGCAGCAGAACCTGAGCTACACCTACGACGCCGCGGGCCAGCTGCTGGAGATCAGGGACCATGCGCTGGACAAGACCAGCACCTACCGCTATGACCTGGCGGGCAACCATGTG